>NYUB01000021.1 GCA_002683785.1 Deltaproteobacteria bacterium | reverse complement strand
TCGAAAAAAATCCATTTCTAAGACCGGGAATCCTATAAAATCTCAATCCANCTGGATTTCGATGGGTTTGAGTTCTTACGGGGTCATCAAATTTACACACATTGAATCAATATTTATCCATAAAATAATTAACAAAATTTATGGAAGATTCAAATCTCCTCGTGCTNTTTTTTCAGAAGGCAAAAGAGTATTGTAGATGAAAGAATTGATCGGAGTTGGAATCTTGGATTGTTTACCATATCGGACGATCACCCCTGTTTGGGATTCNAGTTCAGAAGGTTTCNCTTCAATCAAATCCCGTTGCATGGAGGCTGTTCCTTGAGGAGGAAGGGTATCAAAGAATTGCCAAGTTTTTTTAAGAATATTTTCATTGAGATCAATCCCTCTTGAATTTGCGANATCCGCTACTTCCCTCAGTGCATCATCCAGCATCTTTCTGGTTTCAGGAATACTACGGATGATTCCAATTGGCATTCTTGTAACTCCTCCAACACCACTGAAAGCAGAGATCAACAGGAATTTTTCCCAGACGGACTTTTCGATATCATCACTGAGTCTTCCTGTTAAGCCACGGCAATTGGATAGAGATTTCTCAAGATCTTTGGTTCTTTTGGAAAATTTTTTGTTTTGTTCTCCAAAANTCAGNAAGGGNTCGGCTCCNACNTGNNGGATCANACCTGGTTTTTCAAGGAANGCAATCAACCCGCANAATCCTCCCANCACACGATCCTTACCCAGGATTGAGGACAACTGTGCATGGGCTTCCACGCCATTTTGTAAAGGGACAAAGAATGTTTCTGACTTTGCCATTGGAAGCAACTGTTCTGCNATTTCTNTAACCTGCCAGGCTTTAACCGCAACCAGCACTACATCTACTGGTCCAATTTTTTCAATCTNGTCAAAGGCTTCAATGTTTTTGGCATGATAATCACCTGAAATGCTTTTCAGTTGAAGTCCCTTATTTTGTATTTCCTTGAGATGCGAACCCCGTGCTAGGAAACGGACCGTGTGCCCTGCTTCGTGTAGCCTCGCCCCAAAATAACCACCAACTGCTCCAGCGCCAATCACTGCAAAGATCATGTTTTAAAAACAAAATGGGTTATACAATTTAAAACTACAATATTCGTCACACATAACAATTATTACTGAAATCATTTGAGTTTTATTGTTTTCGTAATTCATCTGCCTTTTTGATGATTTCAAGTGTTTTATCCCAAAGTCCAAGAGTCTGAAGTGCGTTCACATCAAACCATTTTGCATCAGCTGCATCATCCGCGGCATTTAAAGTGCCAGATTGGTATTCGCCCATCCAATCAATCAGGCAGTAATGATATTGAATCCTTTGCTGAGAATCTTTAAAAATCGAATCGACGACGTCTACCAACTTGAGTGGNCCTATTTCAATCCCAGTTTCTTCCTGAACTTCCCGCCGCGCCGCCTCCTGAAGTGTTTCGCCTAGTTTCTGTTTCCCGCCCGGGATGCTCCAGTCGCCCTGGCGTGGAGGTTTTCCACGGCGTATGAGGAGAACCTTATGTTGGTCAAAAACGACAATACCTACTCCACAGATAGGCCGGCTTGGATATTCTCTTGATTCGCTCATGATCTGTGTCCATCCAGCCATTCTTGCAGAGAAACTTCNGCTTGTTGAGCCCCAGGACCTTCAATGACGGAAATTCCTGCTTCCTTTAAAATCCGGAATCCCTCCCCATTCACTTTTGGATGTGGATCACGAATGGCTGCAACAACACGCCGGATCCCTGATCGGACAATGGCTTCCGCGCATGAAGGAGTCCGTCCTTTAAAAGAGCAGGGTTCCACACTGCAGTATAGGGTGGAACCTTCCAAGGAGTGTCCTTTTTCCAGAGCATCGGAAATGGCTGCGGCTTCAGCATGAAATCCCCCTGGTGGTTGTGTTGCCCCACGGCCAAGGATCTGGTCTTCNTTAATAATCACACAACCGACCCAAGGGTTATCCCCTGTTGTTCCTTTTACCTCTTCTCCAAGTTTCAAGGCCTGAATCATATAGCTCAGATCTGTTTCAGAGGNCATACTATTGAGCGATACTGATGATATTCCAAATGAACTGTATTTTCTGGTACCAGAATGACACGGAAGAAGATTGAGAGGTATCTTCTCAGAAGTGAAGCCCGTAACCCAGCATCATCTGAACTGCTTGAATGCTGATGTTTTGATCCAGTTTGGATTCGGTTCCGTTTTCATTTTTCAGATACGATCCAAATTCATGCTGACTTCCCCGTACGCCTCCTAACAGTTCGCCAAAAACAAAAGGAATCCCTACTAAAATGAACATAGCATCTCCTTTGACCGAACTGGTCACGTATTCATCTCCATTTTTGATGTCACCCCTTCCATTCATCGCTCGACCGTATCCGATGGAAAAGCTCCACTCTCCACCAAAAGTATAGGAGATATCAATGTTCTCGCTATAGAGCGTATGTGATTTGGAGTCAAGAGTGGTCTTGGTCGTCATCATCGCCGGTCCAAATCCCATACCATTGGCAAAGACAAGATGAACCGAAGCTCCCTGAGACTGGATGGAGTCTTCCGAAGAATTGGTTCCGTGAGTGATTTTTCCCTGGTTACCAGAAAAAACGAAATAGCGCAGTCTTCCAAACTCCTCAGCATCCACAAGGGAGCAGGAAAAGAGGAGGATCAACCCGGAAAAGAGAGATATTCTGTGAAAAGGATGGGTATGGGAATACAAAGACTGGTTCCTGGTTAAATTTCGGAAAGAATCCGGAAACAAATTCAACCATGCAAATTCGATACTTTTTCAAACTGGAGAATCAATTCATATTCTTGCTTAATGGCATTCGATGAGTAGATGAGGGGGGTCTGCAAAGGGCTTCATCACATGCAGTTGGTAGTTGTTTCCGCAGATCAGGTCTGCTTTCCGGAAACAATTATGCCCATGCACACATGTAACTACATACTGGTGCTCGGTTCTTGGATAAAAAAGATGTTGAGAGGATGGATCACAACCGTTGATAAAGAAGATAAAAATTCCAACCTGAAGCAGTCTTATCATCTTTCCTGAATTTCAAGCACAACGGGTTGGTGATCCGATGCCCGGGTGGTGAGATTGATGAAGATGGATTCGAGCCGTTGATCAAGATTGCTGCTGACAAAATAATAGTCCCTGCAGTGAGGACCTTCTCCCCACTGTTTTCGATCAAAGACTCCGCAGGTCGGATCCCTCACTTCCCCAGGATGAAGCACATTCCAAGCATCTCGCAATACTGGTATGCCCTCAGGGGTAGATGCCAACATCTGTCGGTAGGATTCACTTTGAGGAGTAAAATTAAAATCCCCGCAAATGACAACTTCCACGGGAGGATTCAACTGTTCAAAAGGAGTTCCTGGCATATCAATTCCAGGATTAAGATTCATGGCGCAGGCGAGTTGATGAAATTCCCGAAGACGGTGTACCTGCTCCAGTTGTTGTTTCTCTGAAAAGTATTCAAGATGGGTGTTGACCAACCTAAAGGAAAAGCCTTGATATGACAGTTGCAATTCGCTGGCTTGTCGAAGCATGAAACGATTTTCAGGATCAGGAGGACTGGGAAGTACATGATGAACGGCCTGCTTGACCTGAATGCGGGACAAAACGAGGTTTCCAAACTGTCTCCTCTTTCCGTCTACACCCTCGGAACGGTCATAGGCAGGACCATAGAAGGCCTCGTAGTCCGGAAAGAATTCCTGAAAGGCTTGTAACTGATCAGCACCTTTGGAGGTTCCCGGTTCAAACCGGGAAACCTCCTGAAGGCAGACAATGTCTGCATCCGCGGTTTCTAGGATTCCATCACGGATGCGACAAAGGTCAATTCGTCCGTCCACCCCTTTCCCATACTGAATATTCCAACTCAGCAGCGTCAACATCGTATTTCAAGGGATGAAATAAAGATCCTGAAAGAAGGTTCAGGATCTTTATTTTTGAGACCTTTCAAATCTCTATGGATAAACTTTTTCGCCAATCATCCTCGGCGATCAATCTTGTAGACGGGACCTAAGACTGATCTGCCGTGAACTTCACACCGCTCAGGACAGTCAGCTTATCTTGTTCCCGTCTGGCTAGCAGCAAGTCTATTATTTTTGCCTAATAAAAATCAGAATCTTCGGTTTCCACCATTTCCAGCATTTCTTCCGAAAGCAGATAATCCTTTCCCATCACAGGCTCTCCCGCAATGTGATCGATTTTTTTGATCTTACCTCCGCGAGCCAAAAAACGCTGCATGGCATCATCAATTTTGTTTCTCGTGATTTCCAATTCCATTATGACCTCCTGTCATTAGTTAAATTATCATAAATATATGCAAATTTGATTCCATTAAAATTAATCAATTAAATCAATATTTTAAAAATAGACACTTCCATCTCATTCAAAAACCATGCGAGATAATTCGAAAACATATTTTTCCCAAACCAAAATATTTCTCAAAAAACAAACTCCTGGCATTTCCTTCGCATCAATGGCCTCATTCTGGAAAGATTGGAATTCTGAAACCCTATAAAGCAGGCCTTTCACAAAACTTTTTTTTCAATCTGAAATTCATGGACGATTAGAAAGGAAAGAACTCTTGAATCCTGAAATTTTTGGCATGACCTCCGCATGAGAACGTTCCTAGACCGGATGCGCGATCTGAAAAAAGAGGAAATCCTCAAAAGATCCGCTGAGGACTCTCTGGAAGAATTGAGGGAACAGGCTCTGAATCTGGATCGGCCGCTAAATTTCAGGGAGGCAGTAAGAAGGAAGGAAGAAGGCTATCCTGAGATCATAGCCGAAGTTAAAGCCCGGGCCCCAGGCAGGGTTAATACTCAGACACTGGACCCGGTACAGATCGTGAGTGATTATGCATCAGGAGGTGCTGCAGCAGTATCCGTGCTGACGGATCAGAACTGGTTCGGTGGAAGCATGGAAACATTATCGGAGGTCCAGAAAAATCTAGATCTTCCACTGTTGCATAAGGAATTCATTGTCAGTGAATACCAGCTTTTGGAAGGACGGATCCGGGGAGCTTCTGCATCTCTTCTATTGGCTTATTATTTTGATCAACAGGAATTAACAATGATGATGGAACATTGTCGGAAGTGGAGCTTGGAACCTGTTGTGGAATGTTCGTTGGAAGAAGAACTGCCACGAACTCTTGAAGCCAATCCAAAGATCCTGATGATCAACAACCGTCCTATAGCAGCTATTCCGGAAGAGCCTTCTAAAACTTATCAGCAAGGAAGCGTGAACGTCACCTTGGATTGGTGGAAGAGGCACCGAAAACTTAGGGATTGGAAAGAACAACCAGAAAGGGTTCTCATCAGCGCAAGTTGCGTTGATAAGCCTGAAGATTTGCAGCGTCTGATGGAAATTCCTTGCGATGCCTGTCTGGTGGGAAACAGCGCCATGACCGCTAAAGACCGAATAACTTATTTAAAGTCCCTGAGAGGGGGATCACCAACTTAATCATAAAACAGGATTCATGAACAAAGCTTCAAAAAGTGAATTGAGTGTTTTGGTCGTCGATGATGATGAGAATATCCGGCTTGTACTGAACAAAGCACTTGAAAAAGAAGGCTACCGCGTCAGCACTGCAAAAAGTGGTGAAGAAGCGCTTTCAATCCTTCAGCGCAGTTTTTTCCATGTCGTGATTTCTGACATCATGATGGCCGAAATGAACGGTATCGAGTTACTGCATCAGATCAAGGAAATGAACTCGCTGATGCAGATTTACATCATGACGGCCCACAGTACCTTGCCTCATGTGATTCAGTGTATGAAAGGAGGTGCTTATGATTTTTTTGAAAAACCGCTCCAGCTTAAGGACGTACTGACCTCGTTGGGTGAGGCCTCGAGGCGTGCTGCACGCTGGAAAGAACTCTATGGAAAACACTCCATTCCGGCTAAATCGGAACAGGTTACTGTGGATTGATCTAAAAGCAACTGGTGAAGAATCAAAGTCAATCGTCGTTTATAATAGTTTTTTAGTGACTTCGACTGAGAACATAGGTTGCCAATTGCCTCAGGGAATCTCTGGCATGGCAATCCGGCATCCTTTCGGTTTCTGCCAAAGCTGACTCTACATAATCCCCTGCCCTTTTAAGGCTGTATTCAATACAGTTATAATCAGAAATCATTTGGGTAACTTTTTTTACCTGCTCCACTCCTATTTTCTTTTCCTTAATTAAATCCAAAAGAAATTTTTTATCTGCAGAGCTGGCTTGCCGAATCAGATGAATCAACGGAAGGGTCATTTTCCTTTCCTTTAGATCGGTTCCATGATTTTTCCCTGTTTGTGGACTTTCAACATAATCCAGCGCATCATCAACGATTTGAAAAGCCATTCCCAGTGCTTCTCCGTAGCGTTTAAGCACTTCAGACATTTCATCAGGAGCGCCAGCCAATACCGCTCCGGTTTGTGCTGCACTGCTGAAGAGACAAGCAGTTTTCAGATAAATAATCCTGAGATACATCTCCTCATCTTCTGATCCAACCTCCCGGGTCAATTGGAGGATTTCTCCTTCCGCCATCAGGGTTGTAGTTCGAGACATGATTTTGAGTACCTCTAAATTGCTGAGCGTGGTCAACATGTGAAAGGCCTTGGAAAGCAGAAAATCTCCACTCAAGATACTGGCCTCATTGCCCCAAATTTGGCGGGCCGCTTTTTGAGCCCTTCGGGTTTCAGCTCCATCAACCACATCATCATGAAGGAGAGTCGCGGTATGAAGGTACTCCACCACCTGTGCCGCCCTGAGAGAGGATTCCTCGATTGGCTGAAACAATGAAGAAGCCAGCAATACCAATGCCGGACGTAGCCGTTTCCCTCCTGCAAGTAGGATGTGTTGAGAAACGGTATTAAGCAGTTCGACATCCGTTTGAATATCACGGATGATGTTTTCTTCGAGCAGTGCCAATTCAGGTCCAAGGTTTTTCAGAATGTCTTCCAGTCCTGCTGGATTGGATGTCTGAAATCGGTTCACTCCATCGTCAACATTATAATTTGTTAAGATTTGTGAGCTCATCCTTACCTTTGATCACAGTTTAACATCACAATAAATCGGGAGGGGCATGTAAAATGATTGGGTCGTAGCCTTTCCAAAAAAAACTCATGAAACAATTTCCTATTTGGATAAAATCAGATTTTGCTCTTAAATTTCAATTGAACAGAATATTTGTTTCTAGTCTTATTGCAAAGCTAATGGATTTCAAGTACCGATTTAATCATTTAATTGTAATTATGCATGTAATAAAGTTCCTTTACGTAAGATAACCAAAAAATAGATGAATATGTTGGAGTTTGAAGCCTATCACCCAATTATTAAAGTGCTTGTCAGTCAATTCGACATGGATTCGACAGGACTGGAAAATCTTCATGAGCAACTACTGGGTTACAGGCATGAACCGAAGAAACTTAAGGAATTGTTGATTAAATACAAGCTTACCTCTGAAACTCTCTACCAGCAGGCTTTGGCAGCCTATTATGATCTCGAATACCAGGAAACCATTGAAGAGGCCCCCGCAGCAAAAGAATTCACCTCGATGATCCCTATCCGATACGCCAAGCGTTTCATGTTCTTCCCGGTACGTTGGCAGAAAGGGATTTTGGAGGTGGCAGTCGATGATCCTGCAGAATCTCAGGCAATGGATGATCTTGGTCGTCGATGCAAATGCCATGTACAGGCCCTAGTCACCACTCCTCAGTCTTTGTTGGATTTGATCAATCGAAGTTATGACGAATCCAGTGCATCCACCGCAGATGCCGTAGACCAACTCGATACCGTTGAGGAATTCGAGAGCATCATGGGAATCGAAGAGCCTGAGGATTTGTTAGAAGCCACAGATGAGGAACCGGTCAAACGTCTCGTTAACAGTTTGCTCTGGCAAGCCGCCAAGGAAGAAGCGAGTGATATTCATATCGATCCTGCTCCAGGCGAAACGCAAGTTCGCTACCGCATCGATGGGATTCTACATCAGATCACCATCATCCCACGTCAGGTTCATGTGACGGTCGTTAACAGGATCAAGGTCATGTCAAGGCTAGACATCGCGCAAAAAGGTTTGCCTCAGGATGGGCGTTCGATGGTCCTGATTGCTGGGAAAAAAATTGATATCCGTGTTTCGACCATTCCTACGGTTCATGGAGAAAAAATCGTAATGCGGTTGCTCTACCAGGATGAAAAACTGATGAAGCTGGAACATCTAGGGTTGCTTCCAGAGGTGCTTCAACCATATCAAAAAATGATTCAACGCAGCGGTGGCATCGTACTCGTCACCGGTCCTACTGGTAGCGGTAAAACTACAACACTTTATGCAACTCTTGCCTGCATCGATCACCGCTCACGAAATGTGATCACCATTGAAGAACCTGTGGAATACAAACTCGCAGGATACAGTCAGATCGAAGTAAACCCAAAACTTGGACTGACTTTCGCGCATTCCCTGCGTTCGGTCTTGAGGCAGGATCCAGATGTGATCATGGTCGGTGAAATGCGTGACTCGGAAACCGCACAGATCGCGATTCAAGCCGCCTTGACCGGACACCTTGTTTTCAGCACGGTACATACCAACAGTGCCCCAGCAACTGTTACACGTCTGATTGACATGGGGATCGAACCGTTTCTGGTTAGCTCCACCATCATTGGAATACTATCTCAGCGTTTGGTTCGAAAAATCTGCCCGGACTGCCGTAATGCATATGAAGCACACCCGGAGGAACTTCGTGAACTAGGAATCAATCACACTTCTTCTGAACCGATCAAACTGTTCAAAGGTACAGGTTGCGGCAATTGCAGGGAAACCGGATATCGCGGTAGGATCGGAGTCCATGAACTTTTGATAATAAATGATCGGGTCAAAAATGTAATAATGACGAATAGTGACTCACAGGCCATCAAACAGAAGGCTGTTGTTGAGGGGATGAAAACACTCAAAATGGATGGCACGGATAAAGCTCTCAAGGGTTTCACTACCGCAGAAGAAGTTTTGACCGTCACCTATGAAGATGAATCCGAAGGATTTTCATTTTCTTAAAGCAATTTTTAGTAGATAATTATTTCATCTATGTTTGTGTGGGCATCCAGAATTTCACGGTGGATTGCAGATCAAGTCATAGGGCATACCTATCACACTTTAAATAAACATTTTGTCAGGGCTTTCAACTTTATTGACCCCAAAAATTGATTGAAAATCAGGAATTTGCTTCTGAGTGAATCCCTTCTTTTCTCATAGACAAAAAATAAGAGGAAATATGACTGATCCGTTTTCAGAACTACTTGCTCCCTATGGAATTCACAGTTCAAATGTTCTTCGAAATGCTAACCCTGCCGTTCTCTATGAAGAAGCCCTGGTCCATGAAAATGACTCAGCGGTTTCCAGTTCTGGGGCATTGATCGTATCTTCCTCAGAAAAAACTGGAAGAAGCCCAAAAGACAAGAGAATCGTGGCCACACCTGAATTCATAGACGACATCTGGTGGGGAGATGTCAACATTGGCATCGATGAGGACACATTTCTGATTGTCAGAGAACGGGCGATCGACTATTTGAACATCTGTGACCGGCTTTACATTACTGACGGATTTGCAGGTTGGGATCCTAAATACCGGATCAAGGTCAGAGTCATTGCCAGCCGGCCCTATCACGCGTTGTTTATGCACAACATGCTCATCAGGCCTGATGAAAAGCAACTGGAGGAGTTTGGTGAACCGGATTACGTGATTTTCAATGCAGGAAAATTTCCAACAAATCCTCATACCAAATACATGACCTCCAGGACCAGTGTAGACCTGAGTTTTGCAAGAGGGGAATTTGTCATCCTCGGCACAGAATACGCTGGGGAGATGAAAAAAGGGGTCTTCACTATCATGAATTACATCATGCCCAAAAAGGGTGTCCTTTCCATGCATAGTTCAGCAAACTTAGGTTCCAAAGGAGATGTGGCATTATTTTTCGGACTCTCAGGAACGGGTAAGACGACCCTTTCTGCTGACCCAAATCGGTCTTTGATCGGAGATGACGAACATTGCTGGACCGACGATGGAATTTTCAATATCGAAGGAGGATGCTATGCCAAATGCATAGACCTCAGTGAGGAAAAGGAGCCGGATATTTACCATGCCATCCGTTACGGAACCGTCCTTGAAAACGTGGTATACAATCCTGAATCAAGACAAGTTGATTACAGTGATTCCTCTATCACCGAAAACACACGAGCTTCCTATCCTCTTGAATTTATTCAAAATGCACAGTTGCCCTGTCTTGGGGGGCATCCGGAAAACATTCTCTTTCTAACATGTGATGCCTTCGGGGTACTGCCACCTGTGAGCCGTCTGACTCCTGAGCAGGCGATGTATCATTTCATCAGCGGTTACACAGCTAAGGTGGCAGGTACCGAAGTTGGAGTGACTGAACCGGAAGCCACCTTTTCTGCCTGTTTCGGTGCGGCATTCATGGTCTGGCATCCGAGTAAATACGCCGAATTGCTGGCAGAAAGGATCAAACGCCACGGGACCGTTGTCTGGTTAGTGAACACCGGCTGGTCTGGAGGTGGTTTCGAGACAGGCCAACGGATGTCGCTCAAATTCAGTCGGGCGATTGTGGATGCCATCCTAGAAGGCAGCTTAGAAAATGCTCCAACCCAAAGAGACCAGGTATTCGGTTTGGAAATGATCACTCGATGTCCGGGAGTTCCTGATGAAGTGCTGCAACCCGAATTGACTTGGAGTGATCCTCAAGTCTATGATCTGGCGACAAAAAAACTGGCATCCATGTTTGTAGAAAATTTCAAGAAATTTGAAAAAAACAGCCCATCAAATATTAAAACCGCAGGTCCACTGCTTACCAAATAGCAAAGTTCCAGGGGCTCCGAGAAAGTTTAGGCGTGGGGAAAAGCTTAAACGATATTTCTTCTGTCTGGATGGATCAGTGGATCAAGATCCAGGGCAGGAATTGGTCTTACATTAGAACTACTGAGCCTTCCAACGTTTAAAACTTATATTGCTGTTTCACAACTAGATTGGGTTTTTGCTCAGCTTCAATGGATCATGATATTTTTTTAAACTTAAGGGCAAGAGCATACATATTTTATGGCCCTTCCTTTTTTGTTTTCGTACTGTGAAGCGTTTCAAATGAATCACCCTAGGCTTGTTTAGGCAAGAACGACATGTTTAAAGACCGTATCAATTTGGTAAAAAATAAGCTCGAAGAGTTGGATCTGGATGCACTTATGGTGCTTTCATCCGATGGACATTTGAACGAATATCTCCCCCTTCATAATCGGCGTCTTAAAGCTATTTCAGGATTCACGGGATCTGCGGGAACAGTAGTCATAATGCGTGAGGGACGTTCACACCTTTTCGTTGATTCACGCTATCACCTACAAGCAGAAGAGGAATGCAGGAGTTTGTTTGAAGTTCATAAACTCGGAATGGAAGGAGTTTTCGATGCACACAAATGGATTGCACAACAGGATTTGAAACCATTGAAAATTGCAGTCGCCCCTTACACGATCACTCCCAAACAGTGGAAACGTTATCAGGCTTCCTGGGAAAAAGCCGGTCATACTTGGGCGGTTTTGGAAGAAAACCTTGTTGACCATGTCTGGGACAATCGGCCAAATTCTGTAAACCATACCCTCTACCCTCTTGGAGAAGAACTGACGGGAGAATCAAGTTCGAGCAAACTCCAAAAAATCCGAAAAAAAATGAATCAAGAAGGAGCCGATGTTTTGGTTCTATCCATGCTTGATGAGATTGCATGGTTGACTAATCTCCGGGGAAGTGATGTTGCACACAATCCAGTCTTTGAGTCCTATGCAGTGATTCTGCAAGAACGCGCTTTGTGTTTCTGCCATCATCCGGATTCAGGAATTGCAGAGCAGCGGCCGGAATGGGAATTTGAACTTTATGAAAATTATTTAAGCTTTATTCAGGATTTGGCGAGCAATTCCACTCTGAAAATCTGGCTCGATCCTGATGCAACAACGATGGGCACAAAGACGGTTTTTGATGCCTCGCAGGTGCTGGAATCTCAAAATCCCGTGGTCTTGGCTAAGGCCTGTAAAAACAGGGTCGAAATCACCTGCTCCGAACAAGCTCACTTGCATGCAGCAGTAGCATTGGTGAGGACCCTGGCCCAACTAGAAGAACGCTTGAAACTGTCCCTTCCTGCCAGTGAAGCCTGGTTCGCGGAGGAGCTTCAAAAAGAATATTCGAATGAAACTGGATACGTCGAATTGAGTTTCCCCACAATAGCCGGTGCAGGCTCTAACGGGGCCATTGTTCATTATGGCCCTCCAAGCGATAAGAAACCCCTGGAGCCAGAAGAAATGCTTTTGGTCGATTCAGGAATTCAGTGTTCAGGCGGAACCACTGACTGTACCAGAACCGTGAGCCTAGGGAGGCCGACTTCCAAACAGAAAGAACTCTACACTCTCGTGCTGCAAGCCCATATCCGGCTTTCCAAACAGGTTTTTCCGGAAGGCACCCATGGAGTTGCACTGGACTCGATCACCCGTTCCGGTCTCTGGAACGCAGGCCTCGACTACGGTCATGGGACAGGCCACGGAGTCGGTGCATTTCTCAACGTTCATGAAGGCCCTCAGCGCATTTCTCCAGTTTCCCATGATGTTGCCCTGAAACCTGGGATGATCATTTCCAACGAACCGGGTTATTATGAATCAGGTTGGGGAGGAATCCGTCTCGAAAACCTTTGCCGGGTAAAATCAATGGAATCCGGACTTCACCAACATCCTGGAGGAAAAGCCTGGCTTGGTTTTGAAACCCTGATGTTTGTGCCCTTTGACCAAAATCTTATCGACCGAGACCTGTTGGCATCCGATGAGCTACAATGGCTCGATCAATATCATGAAAAAACATTCGGAAAACTCGAAAATATGCTGGAAAACAAACAACACCGGGACTGGTTGAAAAAGGCGTGTCATCCAGCACATCCATGAAAGGATGATCCTTTGAGTGACTGAATCCCTTGGTTCAATCCTGAGCATTTGAAAATGGTTCTGATCCTTCTGTACCAGGGATGAAAGTCCTGGTTCCTGCTAAAATCAACACCCTCCTTCACCTGCTTCACAAACGTGAAGACGGGTATCACGAAATTTGCAGCCACCTCGTTCCAGTCAGCCTCTATGACTTGCTCGAAGTGGAATCCATAAATTGCGGGGGGATTGGACTAGAGGTTTCCGGGGTGGATTTCAATGAGACACCCAAAAAAAATTTAGTATTTCAGGCCGCTGAGCTTTTTCAGAAACAAATTGGGATTCCACTCAATCTGAAAATCCGGCTTGAAAAAAAAATCCCTGTTGCTGCAGGACTTGGAGGAGGCAGCGCGGATGCAGCAGCAATGTTGCATGTCCTAAACCACCTTCATAAAGAACCCTTTTCTAGAGATGAACTCAAACAAATCGGTTTGTCACTTGGAGCAGACGTTCCTTTTTTTATCGATCCTCGTCCCTCCGAAGTTCGAGGAATCGGAGAAATCATACGGCCATTGAAAGACCATCCTTCAATGCCGATTGTGATTCTTAAACCGTCGTTTTCCATTTCAACTGCCGAGGCCTTTCGGGATTGTATCCCTCAACAGATGGAACCTCCCCCGACCATCACAAATCCTCATAAACTCACAAAGAATCTGGAAAACCGATTCGAGTTCACTTTGTTTAGGAAATTCCCTGAACTCCATCAGCTCAAAACCCTTTGTTTAAAGCATGGCGCATTAGGTGCATCAGTAAGTGGAAGTGGTTCTGCATTATTCGCCCTGTTCGAAACGGAATCCGAACAGATGAATGCAGCCCAAAAACTGAAAAGGATTTCACAAGCTGAGATATATCCATGCAAAATGCTCAAAACCCATACATACGATCCACTTTAACAAAACTAAATTATTTCCTGAGATTCGGTCTGCCATTCATGCTGCTGGTGGTGTTCGTCATGAGTGGCTGCAGCAAACGACCCCTGTCTCCCAGAAAACAATATGGCATCCAGGATCAGTATCCAGAAACCTGGATTGAAAGCAATCAAAGAATCGAGCGTTTTGTCAGCATCTACAGAAAAAACACTCATGTCCGGATTTGTCTCCAGCGTGCAGAACAAAAAGGCTACCTCCATTACATTCACAGGGTTTTTTACAAATACAGATTGCCCCCAGAACTGGCACACCTCCCAATCCTCGAATCCTGTTTCGATACCCGAGCAAATTCCGGCAGTGCTTTAGGAATGTGGCAGTTCACCAAGGCAACAGCTACGGATTATGGATTGCGTGTCGGTTGGTTTTCAGATGACAGGTTAAACTGGCGTAAAGCAACTCATTCCGCGGCACGATATCTGAATGAACTTGGTCGGCGATTTAATTATGACTGGCGGTTGGCTTTGGCAGGCTACAACGGGGGACCTAATTACCTCGATAAAATCATGAAAAATCAACGCAGCCACAATTTCTGGAAGTTGAAACTACGAAAGGAAACGAAGGAATACGTTCCTAAATTTCTGGCCATGCTTAAGGTCGGTCGGGAGCGTTATCCTGATCTGTTCTTTCAAGGTGCTCCAAGGTATTGGGTAGCATCACGATAACAGTCGGTGAATCTTCTTGTTTCTCCTAGAAACGGGACTTGAACTTCGTGCTGGCAGTTGTTAATTTCACAATCCCGGAAAAGGATAATCCGCCAAATTTTCATTCAATTTTTTGAGCCTAACAGGCTCCAAACTTGATAAAATGCATTTCTTAAGGAGTATTGATGGCTGATGAAGAAGGCGGCGGCGGTGACGGTGGTGGCGGTAAAAAGAAACTAATCATCATCATAGTCGCAGTTGTTCTACTGCTTGTCATTGCAATAGTTGCGGTCCTGCTCCTCACCGGTGGAGAGGAGGAAGAAGAAGCAGAAGAAGAAATTGTAGAAGTGACCGAAGAGGGAGAACCTCTGGCTGCACCCATTTTTCTTCCCCTGGATAGCTATATTGTCAATCTCAAAGATGGGAGGCGATATCTGAAAACGACGATTCAATTGATGCTTAGTGAAGAGATGGCTAGTGCCTACCTGACGGCTAGAATTGTAGAAATCAAAGACATCGTCCTATCTGAATTACAGGATTTATCTGTTGAAGATATCAAACAAGCAGAAAGCCGGGAGGCCCTCAGACAAAGACTGATCAGCGCCATTAGTCAGATTTTCCCTTCAAAACCTGAATGGGTAGATCCGGAGCCGATCAAAAAAGTCCTTTTTGAGGAATTTGTCCTGCAATAACCTGCATTTGCAGATAAGCACCTGAATTGGATCCATTCAAAAATGGTTTGGAAATCCAGCAAAGGCTTCAAATGGATGCTGATTTCTTCCGTGATTGTTATCCTGCTAACGGGTTGTAGCGAGGAAGAGGTAGAAGAACCGGAAGTTATCAGGGAAGGCCCTCCACCCTTGGAAAATCCTCAGTATGTCGATCTGGGAACATTCATCGTCAACATGCCAGGTGACAAGTATTTCCTTAAAAGCAGTATTCAGATTGCATTCAATGACCCGATCCCAAAAGCCTGGATGGCAGCTAGGCTACCGATTGTCAAGGACATGCTTGTGACTCACCTTCAAACTATTTCTGTTGAACAATTCGATGATTTACGTTCCAGACCAATCATCAAAAATGATATCAAATTGAGGATTAATTCCCTTTTTCCCAATAAACCCCTGTGGGAGGACACGGCACCGGTGAGAAAAATTCTATTTTCTGAATTTTACAGACAATGAGCATCAAGAATAAAAGTCTGAATTTTTCAATTCTGGGAACCGGCTCCTGCGCATCCGAGAACACACTTCAAGGGACTCATGGCTGAAGAAGAAGAATCGTTTGAAAATCTTGATGATCTTGACTGGTCGGATGTTGAAGATGAGCTGAAAGCCAACAAGGATGAAATCCTCTCTCAGGCTGCTGGAGAAGATGGAGACGAAGGAGGTTCTTCTTCTGGTGGAGCGGATTCATCAGGAGCCCCTTCACCAACTGGAGGAAGTTCTTTAAAAGATGGAGATCTTGACATCAACTTTCTCCTTGATGTGAACTTATCCATCATGGTTGAGGTGGGAAGAACCCATATGCTGATCGAAGACCTGCTGAGACTTGAGGAGAGTTCGATTGTGGAACTCGACAGTATGGTCGGACAACCTCTCAACATCAGGGCTAACGAAAAGCTGGTAGCAAGAGGAGAGATTGTCGTAATCAACGAAAAATTTGCGGTCCGCATCACCGATATCATCAGTCCTGATGATCGCTTTGCCGCACTCTGATGAAGTGGAATGATACTTTGCAGAAATACTTTTTGCTTGGCATGGTTGCTGGTTCTAGTGCTTCAAATGCCACTCAATGCATCGGACATTCTTACGTTAAAGTCGATAGAGGTTCAAAGTCTTGAGCGTGTTGAAAGCGTCCGTCTAGGATTTGACAGGCCCTATGAAGATACTCCTCTAATCAACTTTGAGCCGGGTTCTTTAAATTTAAGGTTCGATTCACTAACCATTGACCCGGTTCTGCCTTCTCTGTTACTTCCTGAATCCAACCGGATGATCAAGGCCGTAAGGGCCTTCCAGACTCCCAATACCCAGTTTGTACAACTGGATATTATCCTTCAATCTTCACGTCTGCTACTAGAACACCCTGAGATTGTTGTAGATGGACCGAATATGATCCTGAATCTTCAACTGAATCTGTTGAATGCATCTTCAGCAAGAGCAGATTCCAGTCAATTATCGGAAGAAATCGGAGATAAGATTCGAAGCGATAAAGAATTTCCTTCCACCTTTTCCAAGGAAGATCCTCCTCAGCCAAAACTTTCTGCGGAGGATTTTCTTTTTCAACCCGACCGAGACTGGGTAGCAACAATGGTTACTTTAGTCCTTTCGTTGCTTTCGGTTCTTCTACTCATCTACCTTCTTGCACTTCTCTACAACCGATTTTTATCCGGCCATTTCCCTGCTCTGAAAGGGGGACAAAAAATTAGAATGGTTTCCACCTATCATGTCGCCCCGAAACAGAAGATCATGGTGATTCAGATCAACGAGCAATATTTTGCCTGTGGAGTTAGTCCGACTTCAATCAATCTTATTTCGGAATTAAAGGATTCTGAGGACCAAAGTTTTCTGTCAGGAATCACTCCTCAAACCCCGACAGAAGAAATCGATATCGACCGAAGCCGTGCTGAATTCATGAAAGCTTTGGACAAAGCAAGGACGCAAGCCCGCTCCATCGATTCGAATATGGACCCCAATCAGGTCTCCGCCGAACATGAAGCTGGGGATAGCTCGATTGAGGAAAGTAAGAAAACTAATGAAGAGGGAAACAATGTTTTTTCAGAAACAGAAGGCTCCCTCAATCAGAAGGCCCCAGAATCAGAGCGTTTCAACACACCAGTGAGGAATCCCTTCAGTGTTCCGGTGAACGAAACTTCTGAGGAGACAACCCTGAACCCTGCCATTCAGGATTTTGCCAGCAAACTTTCACAAAGACTCAAGTCTCTCAAGCCTATCAAATGAGAATCTGAATGTGGTATCACCGGTAATTTTCCAGTGTACTCCATCCTTAACCTATCTTATTAATCTATTTCAATACCCTTAAAGGGATTTGAAGATGAAATCGTTGATGTTCTCGTTGATGGATTACTTCAAGACTCACCCCAAGATCCGAAAGGATCTGGATGATTAGGCTCCCAAAAAAATTACTGGGGTTTGTAGGGCTTGTACTTTTATTGGGCTGGAGCACCCATCTAGCTGCTCAGTCTCCGATTCCGGGCATCAACATCTCTGTAAATCCTGCTAATAATCCAGAACAGGTTGCTACGACCCTGCAAATCGTTTTCCTGCTGACCGTCCTTACTCTGGCGCCAGCATTATTGATCATGACAACCTCCTTCACACGTTTCATCATTGTCCTTTCCTTCCTGCGTCAAGCCATCGGCACCCCACAAACCCCTTCAAATCAGATCATCATTGGCATTTCGCTGTTTCTGACTCTTTTTGTGATGATGCCCGTATACGAAGAAGTCAACAGCATGGCCCTGGAACCCTACCTTGACGAACGTATGTCCCAGGAGGAATTCCTAGATACTGCAACCGTGCCGATCAAACGATTCATGCAAAAATATACACGTGAAAAGGATCTGGCCTTGTTTGTCAAAATTGCTAAAATACCAAGACCGAAGAACATTGATGAGATCCCCGTCTGGGTCGTCATCCCTGCATTTGTCCTGAGCGAACTGAAAACAGCGTTTCAGATAGGATTTCTGCTTTACGTTCCTTTTCTCGTGATCGACATGGTGATTGCCTCCATCCTGATGGCAATGGGAATGATGATGATGCCGCCGATCATGATCTCACTGCCATTCAAATTGATGCTTTTTGTGCTGGTGGACGGTTGGCACCTGATACTCGGTTCAATGGTCAAAAGTTTCGTCACATTTTAGGAGGATCCATGACTGAATCTCTGGTGGTTTCAATCATGCTGGAAGCGATGCGAATGACAACGCTTTTGGCCGCCCCCATGCTTTTGGGAGCTTTGATTACCGGTTTGGTGATTTCAATATTTCAAGCAGTGACTCAGATTCAGGAACAGACTTTGGCGATCATTCCGAAAATGGCCGCCATGCTCGGCATCCTTGCGATGCTCTTTCCCTGGCTGCTTTCTCAGGCAACCACTTATATGGCTTCCATCTTCACTAATTTCCCTAATTACGTGGGAGGGTGACCACATCTTAGTCTCTGCATCTACTGTTTCGGACCAAATCCAGAAGCAGGTCCGGTTTAGTATTTGGGGGTTGGTGTCTATTCCTCTACAACAAATTCAAACCCGATGATTGAGAGAGTTATCAGGACCACATTATAGGTTAGAAGTAGGGTCCACCAAGATTCCACTGTTATGTTATGGCTTCCAAAAAAAAGATAATCGGTCAGGTGAACAAGGCTGAGCAGGTTTGGCACGACAAGAGGAAAGAGGAGAATCGGGAGCAACATTTCTCTCCCACGCAGTGAAGCCGTCATCACTGAAAGCAGTGTGCCAAGAGAACTGAATCCTAATGTCCCTGCAAGGAGCACCAGCCCAAAAGCCGTCCAGTCCCGAACATCGATTTCGTATAAAAAAAGACAGAGGGGAATGAATAATATTTGTGAAAGCAACAAGAAAAGTGTGCTGGCAATCATCTTGCCCAGAAAAAGAATACTACGATCCGTGGGGGACATGAGTAGACCACCGATGCATCCTGTCTCCATTTCCTGAAGGAATGACTTGCTCAATCCTAAAACACCGGAAAGCAGAAAAACCACCCAAACCACTCCAGGAAGGAGGCTGATAAAAACTGCCGTCTTACGCCCCATCGAGAAATGGAAAATCATAAGTATCAGAATGGCAAAGAGCAGCATTGATAAAATATTCTCCTTGCGACGAAGATCAATCAGCAGATCCTTCCAGATCAAAATCATAATTTGACGAAAAACCTGGTTCATTGATAACTGCCTNAGACTGTCATAGCTTNAATCAAAGAAGCATCCTCCCTCTTNGATGAAGTTCACGGCTGGGCGGGGGGGGGGAACCACTACCAGATGGGTTAAATTAGGCGGCAGCAGCTTTTTTAGAAGGTTTTTCCTTGGGATCAGAAGCCTTCTTGCTTTCCTTGTTGGAGTTGCTTTCAGATTTGGTTTCTTTTTTGGAATCTTCCTTTTTGGCTTCTTTTTTTCCAGAATCATCGGTTTTGCTTTTAGCGTCATCCNCAGCTTTAACTCCATATCCGTCTTTGTACCAGCCCCCTCCTTTCAGATGAAAGGCACTGACAGAAACTTTGCGTTTNGCCTCGAGGCTTCCGCACTCNGGACAGCTTTCAATGGGCGGATCACTGAACTTCTGCATTTCCTCGAAATCATATCCGCATTGCTGACATCCATATTCGTAAATTGGCATGACTTGACTGCTTTGCTATNTTGATTGAATAAATAACNTTATATAATATTNAATNATACATATTNTTGCAATTATATTTCATGNATGATTCCCTTTGGAAAAAAGCACCCTGAAAGCTGTTAAGCTTTCCAAATCCTACCGCGGACGGCATGCAGTCAAGGAAGTCAGTCTGGAAGTCTCAAGGGGTCAGGTTGTAGGACTGCTTGGTCCAAATGGAGCAGGCAAGACAACCACCTTTTACATGATCACCGGAGTGTTGCAGCCGGATCAAGGCAACATCCTCCTGAATCACGTGGAAATCACCCGTTATCCAATGCATCTTCGTGCAAGGTCCGGATTGGGATACCTTGCTCAGGAACGATCCATTTTCAGGAAACTAACCGTCGAAGAAAATCTACTTGCAGTCATGGAACTGCTTCGATTAGGGAACGAAGAAAAAAACAGGAAACTCGAGCAACTACTTCAGGAATTTGGCATTCAGCATGTTCGTAAGATCAAGGGATATGCTCTGTCAGGAGGAGAAAGTCGAAGAACTGAAATTGCAAGGGCCCTTGTGTTGGAACCCTCTATCATTTTACTCGACGAGCCCTTTGCAGGAGTTGATCCTATTGCAGTGACAGACATTCAANCCATCATCAGGCAACTGGCAAAACGGAACATAGGAGTCNTGATCACTGACCACAATGTTCGAGAAACCTTCGGTATCATCGATCACGGTTACATCATGAATGAAGGAGAGCTTCTGGTAAATGGCCCCCCCGAAGATTTGATGCGTGATGAACAGGCGAGAAAGATTTATTTAGGAGAAACTTTCTCGATGTGAAGCAGGTCTAAATTGACTTTTGCGGGCATTTGTAGCAAAACAAATGCCAACGTTGATNCCTAATTGAGGGGCCATACGATGANTTTCCAAATTTTAATTCAAACCAACTAAGAGGTCACGTGGCGTTGCAGATGAAAATGCAGATGAAGCTGAACCAACAGCTCATCATGACGCCCCAGTTACAGCAGGCGATCAAGCTGCTCCAGTTGTCACACAACGAACTGGAGGAATTGATCGAACAAACGCTGGTGGAAAATCCNGTTTTGGAAGAAGGGATNGACATCGACAGTTCTCCCAATCGTGAAACTCCCGCAACAGAAGAAAATGTAGAAACGCCTGAAGTGGCCAGCGGTACGGAAGATTTTGAAAGTGCCAGAGAAGTCGAAAAAGAAGAAATCGAACAGCAAGACATCGATTGGCAACAGTATGTGGAACAGGTGGATCAACTTGGAGGTTATCAATCGACAAGGATACGTCCTGGAACCTCAGGAGATGATGAGGCACCCTCNTTAGAGGCGACACTGGCCCAGTCGGAATCACTTTCCGATCATCTCAACTGGCAGTTGGGAATGAACGATTTGCTTCCCATTGAGTTCCGTATCGGGGTTGAACTGATAGGAAATTTTGAGGATGACGGGTATCTGGTAACTAGTATTCGTGAAATGCTTGAAACCCGTANNGACCTTCAAGATCAAATCCTGAAAGAATTGAAGGCTGGCATCATCAACTGCGATCTCGAAGTGGATGAAAGCCTCTTTGACAAAAAATATAGTCCAGTGAAGGCCGTAATGGCCAAAAAATCAAAAGAGGTGGTGCCTCCTGTTTTCGAGGAAGAGGAAGAGGTTTCAGACTTGGAAAATGAGATGGAGCCGGTCAGCTTGGAAGCCTGCCATTTTGTTGAACAAGTGTTACAAAAAATTCAGACCTTTGATCCGAACGGGATAGGAGCNAGGAGCCTTCAGGAATGTCTGCTGGTTCAATTGAGAATCCTCGGAAAGTCAGACTCCTTATGCTATCGCATCATCGAGCACGACATGAATTTACTTGAATCAAAGGATCTTAAAAAAATTGCCAGGAGACAGAAACAGGATCTGGATCAAGTGATCGATGCCTATCGTCTGATCATGTCTCTGGAACCCAAACCTGGAAGGGCATTCATTCCAAATCCCTCACAGCACTACATCGTTCCAGATGTTTACATCTATCAGAATCAGGATAAATATAAAGTTGCACTGAATGCCAATGGTATTCCTCGACTACGCATCAGCAGTTACTACCGTGATCTCTGCGACACCATGGAAGATGATGGCAGTTTAACNAAGGAATACATTCACGAAAAAATCAAAGCTGGACAATGGCTGCTGAAAAGCATTGAACAGCGTCAAAAAACAATTTTCAGGGTCACTAAAAGCATCCTGAAATTTCAAAAACAATTTTTTGAAAAAGGCATTCACTATCTTCGCCCTCTGGTATTGAAGGATGTCGCCGAGGACATTGACGTCCATGAATCCACGGTGAGTCGGATCACAACCAATAAATTCGTCCATACGCCCCAGGGTATTTTTGAACTAAAATATTTTTTTACCAGCGGCATTGATCAGGGAGGAGGTGAAGCTGTTTCGTCAAAACGGATTAAGGATATGATCCAACAGATGGTACAGAACGAAAATCCTCGAACTCCCTATACCGATCTGCAGATTGCAGATATTCTCCATCGACGNAGCGGGATCAAAGTCGCACGCAGGACCGTAGCCAAATATCGTGAGGCTCTCAATATCTTGCCTTCCAATAAACGTAAACAACTGTTCTAAACTAACAAACGAGCAAGCGATGGGTATCATTTCACGATTCATCAACGTCGTCCGGGCTTATTCCAACAGTTTCCTCGATAAGGCGGAAGACCCTGAAAAAATGCTGCAGCAGATGCTTTCCGACCTCGAAGGTCAAAAAAGGCAGGCAAAACAGCAAATGACTGAGGCCCTGGCCCTTCAGAAACGCCTGGAACGAGATACTGAAAAAGAACACAACGAAGCAGAAAAATGGGAACAGAAGGCAATCCTTGCGGTTCAAAATGACAAAGATGAATTAGCTAAAGAAGCCCTAGTCCGCAAGAAAGATCACGAACGCCGTGCAGAAGAATTCGAAATTCAATTAGAAAAACATCGCTCCAACGCCGAAACCCTGCGCAACGGTTACCAGGCGATGGAAGACAAAATAGAGGAAATCAAACGGAAGAAAGGCCTGCTCCTCGCCAAGCAGAAACAGGCCGAAGCCCAAGAAAAAATATACCAGACAATNGAAGGAATTGGAGACTCTTCCGGTGCGATTGAAACCCTGGAACGCGTTGAAGAGAAAGTCGAAACAATGCAGGCCAAGGCAGAAGCTTACCAAGAAATTAGCAATGATTCTGAAAAAGAGAGTCTGGAACGGAAATTTAAGGAACTGGAAGAGACACCCCCTGACATNGAAACAGAATTGCTGGAACTTAAGAAACGAGCCGCACTTCCATCTCCAGAAGAAAAAAATACGGATGCTTCTGATAAATAGTCTTGGAATTCAATTCAGAGCAGNTTAATATAATGGTTTTTGATTTTCTTAAATGAAATTAGGATCACCATGACCATCAGTGTTGAAGTACGAGACAGCAACGTCAGTAAATCGATGATGCANCTAAAACGTACCCTGATTCGCGAGGGCTTGTTCAAAGAACTCAAGAAACGAAAGTTTTACACAAAACCTTCCGTAGCCAAAAGGCTCAAGCGTGAAGCAGCCGAAAAACAGCGCCACAAGGATTTAAAACGCGAACTTCGGGCAGCAATCAAAGCAGATTTTTAAGGATTTTTCAGGGTTGATTCAAACAACCCTAGTTTTTCATCATCCCTCCCACTTCTCCTTTCTTTGGAGGAGCATCCCCTCTTCAAAAACAACATAAATCCTATTAATGAAAGCAACATTCATTATGTTGTTAACCCCTTTGGATTCTTTCTGAATTTTTTCAGCCAAACCGGCTGAGCGATGATTTTAGTTTCAAAGGGTATCAGGATTAAATTCCGATCAGCATCAATTGATGATCAGGGCACTTGGAAAACTTTCTAGTGTTTCAAGAGGAACCCGATTCATTCATCAGGGTTCATTTTAAACTTAAGCATTCTCCAAAAAAAAAATCACACCTCATCCATTTGTTCGAGGGGATGATTCATCTTCGCATTTGATGAAGTTCTAGTTTGAAATATCAACGGACCTTTTTTTGTTAAAGACCCTCTAGGGTTTAATCGTGTTCCAGGTCCCTTCTTTTGATTCGAAACAAGGATCAACTGTCTAAAAGAAATATGTAGGGATTGGAATAGATCCAGGGGCGAAAGTATCTGGACCAAATGAAGGCTGCTATAAACCATTAGAACTCCACATAGAAAAAGCCCACCAATCGATCCAAGTGAAGATTCAAGCCATNCCAAAGAAATCACTCCCAGATATCCAGGTTTTTCGAGGAAAGATGTGGTTTGCTCGACCGAACCTAGTGCAATATCCAAAGACGCGTACACCGTGTTGAATGCCACCAACAAAGTTAGGGCATAATAAACCAAACGCCAACGTGAAATTGTTCCTGCAGGACAAAGTATGATCCTCACCACCATCCAGGGAATTAGCAGGGCGATAGGACCAAATAGTTCCACCAGGCTGCCGCCCAGCAAGGCTCCTGGAAGACTGAGCCAATTGTAAAACCCATCAGCAGGATAAAGCGGATTGAAAAAAGTTGGATCGCGGAAATCTGCAGTAAGAATTGCCAATATCCAGACTAGTCCTAATACCCAAAGTAGAAATGTGCCTAATTTGAAATGGAAAAGGGGGGCCGCAGGCTTCATTCGGGTTTGAGTTTANTCTCTTGGATGATCTGGTAGACGATCTCTGCTACCGACGGAAGGACATAATTGCCAATTTCTTCACCAAGCAGTGCTAATTCACGCACCAGTGTGGAACTGACTGCAAACAATTCCGGTTTTCCAAAAAGACAGAAGGTTTCTATGTTCGGATCAATGCCTTTGTTGCCCACCGCCTGCTGAAATTCCCCTTCGAAATCTTCAAGACTCCTGAGTCCCTTCACAATCGCACAGGCCTTACGAGACTGGGCATAGCGTACTGTGGAACCAGTGAAGGCTTCCACGGAAACATTTTTTAGCTGATGATGTTGAATGTATTCCGACATCATCAAAAGCCTCTGTGCTTCTGTGAAAGAATAGGTTTTTTCGGGATTGATCGCGGCCGCCCAATAAACATAATCAAAATAGCGGGATGTCCTGATTAGGATATCCGCATGACCGAGGGTCGGAGGGTTGGCGCTTGTGGGATAAATAGCAATCCTTTGTTTCATGATTTACTTCCAAAAAAAGGTTTTGTACATGCCGGAATGAAGTCTCAGTTCCCTGAAGATTGAATTATCTTTTTCAACTGATCCAGATAATTGAGTGCTTCAAGAGGAGTCATGTCATTGATTTGAAGTTTACGCAATTCTTCCAAATAGGCTGGTTCTTCCATAAACAAACTGAGTTGTTGGAATTCATCAGCTGGTTTTTGTCGTTGATAAGACCTTCCCCTTTCAAGCAATTCATCAGTGAAATCATTTTTTAGATCTTTATGGTTTTGACCACCCTTCCCAGATGAAGTTTCAGGAGGAGCAGGCATGTGACTGAGGACGGAATGGTCTTCCAGTTCTATCATCATCTCACCGGCCCTTCGTACCACAGCATCCGGAAGGCCTGCAAGTCGGGCCACTTGAACGCCATAACTTTTATTGGCTTCACCTTCGATCAGTTTTCTGAGAAAAACNATGTCNTCTCCNTCTTCTTCCACAAGGAAACTGAAATTTTCTACNCCTTCAAGTTCTTGGGAAAGAGCNGTCAATTCATGATAATGAGTAGCACAGAGAGTCAAGGCACNAAGGGAATGGAGATTTTCCACAATCGCCCAGGCAATACTGATCCCATCAAAGGTACTGGTTCCCCTACCGACCTCGTCGAGTATAATCAAACTGAGTTGACTGGCATTATGGAGAATCGCTGAAACTTCGTTCATTTCCATCATGAAGGTGCTTTGCCCGAGACTCAGATTGTCTGATGCTCCCACGCGGGTAAAAATCCGGTCAACCATTGAAAATTCTGCATGCTCAGCCGGCACAAAACAGCCGCACTGGGCCATCAGTACATTGAGGGCTATCTGCCGCATATACGTAGATTTTCCGGCCATGTTGGGGCCAGTGATGAGCATGATCCTATTTCCCTGCTCTTCAAGAAGTAGGTCGTTGGGGACAAAGACTTCACCAAGATCAATCTGTTCGATCACCGGATGTCGGCATGCCCGAAATTCCATGAATCGTTCTGTATTCATGGGTCTCAGAACCGGCCGCTTGTAGTTCAGGTGTTCCGCCAAGTCGGCCCATCCTGCGAGCACATCCAGAACAGCAATCTCAGACGCAGTCTTCTGGACACGTTGAGATTGAAGCATGAGTTTCTCCTTCAATTCCAGAAAGAGTGAATATTCGAGTTCGCCAATCCGTTCTTCTGCGGTCAGNATTTTTTCTTCAAATTCCTTAAGTTCCTGGGTGATATAACGTTCTGCATTGACCAGCGTCTGTTTGCGTAGGTAATCTTCCGGCACAGCATCTTTGTGGGCATTACTCACTTCCATGTAATAACCGAAGACTTTNTTGAAGCTGATTTTGAGAGAAGAGATCCCGGTACGCTTTTTTTCCCTCACCAGCATTTCATTAAGAAACTGTTTCGTGTTTTGTGAAATCCTACGTAGTTCGTCTAATTCTTCAGAAACTCCAACTGCTATGAAGCCGCCCTCCCTGAGNCNATTGGAAGGNTCTTCCAATAATTGTTCTTCCAAAAAAACTTCCAGTTCTTCCAGGGAATCAAAATCAGAGGCAATCTGATTGATAAGCGGAGTATCAAATTCCTTAAAAAATTTTGGTATTTTTTGAAGAGGATGAAGGGACTCACGTAGGGCCACTAAGTCCGCGATGCCTGCCACGGGTAGGCTGATTCGGCCCATGATCCGGGGAAGGTCCTGAATCATCTTCAGTACTGCCCTGAATTCTGCGCAGAGCATGAATTGATTACGGAAGGCATCAATTGCATCCAGACGCATATTGACCTGATCCAGATCGAGAAGTGGCTGCCTAAGCCATTGCCTCAGTAATCTGGCACCCATGGGTGTCAGGGTTCGGTTGAGGACCGCATAGAGCGTATGCTGACGCTGACCACTTTGGTTTTCAAAAAGCTCCAGGTTGACCACACTGGATTCGTCAAGCAGCATCGATTCGTCAAAACGGTGCCTGCGTATGGCGTTCAAATGAACCAGGCTGCACTTCTGAGTCTCTTCCAAATAGTGAAGTAACGCACCAGCAGAAGCGACTGCATGAGGCATCTGGTCTATGCCGAATCCTGCCAAGTTCAGGGTTCGGAAGTGAGTCTTCAGACGTTTTTCTGCAGAATCAAAATCAAAACTGTAAGGATCAAGGAAGTTAAACAACTGTTCCGTGGTTTCGTTGGCTCCACCATCACTGCCAATACCAACAAGTTGCAAAATCCGTGATGTGAGTTCTTCGAGAAATTGGGTCTCCGCCTCGGAACGGCTTTGGGCCAGCAAAATCTCCCGGGGTTGAATCAGAGAGACAAAGTCATAAAATCGGGACAATTCTTCATATCGGAATTCACAAACTTCAAATTCTCCTGTGGAAACATCCACAAAGGCCGCACCAAGCATCCGTGATCGCATCGACCCGAGAAGGGCCAACAGGTAATGGTTGCGATCAGCCTCTATCAACTGCGGTGAAACAGTGGTTCCCGGGGTGACGACCCTCACGATCTGCCGTTCAACGAGGCCCTTGACTTTTGCAGGGTCCTCCATCTGTTCACAGATGGCCACTTTGTAGCCTGCCGCAGTCATTTTGTTCAGATAAGGTTCAAAGGCTCGGTAGGGGATTCCGCACATCGGGATGGAATTTTCTCTTTTCCTGTCACGTGAGGTTAGGGCAATTTGAAGCACTTTTGCACTGATCACCGCGTCTTCCCCGAACATTTCATAAAAATCGCCCATTCGGTAGAAGAGGATCTTGTCAGGATGTTCCTTTTTGATCGCGTGGAACTGACGCATCATCGGTGTTTCTGCCTGGGGAACGGGCATATCAAAAAGTATGGAAACGGTTCAGATGTGAAATCCCTTTTGGGGCAGTAAAAAAGCCATTCCAGATTGATTCAAGAAACCATGCTAATAATGCGATCTGAAGCAGGCAAGTTCTTTGCTGAGAAGAGCTAAATGAGGCATTCTTGACTTGCCAACAAGCTTGAGCCATCATCCATTTACTTGCATAATGCAACTCAATCAGAGTTGTTTATCCGGTTTCTGTAATTGGTGAAATAATTACTTTATTCAAATGACACTGAATGAAATAGGTAGATGAAAAAACCTATCATCGGGATCATTGCCGGCGCAGGACCATATGCAGGATTGGACCTCGCAGCCAAAATCCTGGAACAGACGAATGCCCGGAGCGATCAGGACTATCTCCCGGTATATTCGGTTTCCACTCCTTCCAAAATTGAGGATCGGACCCGGTTTCTGCTTGGGGAATCCGATGAGAATCCAGCGTATGCACTGGCGCGGAATTTTCTCGAACTACAAGCGATGAAAGCAACTTTAATCGGGTTGCCTTGCAACACCGCCCATGCCGCAACAATTCTAGATGTTTTTCATGCAGAAATTGCTCCCCATATCACTTCAGCACGTTATCTGGACATGATCCAGGAAACCGTGAAGTTCATCGGCAGCGAATGTCCTGGTGTGAAAAAACTTGGGATCCTTTCCACCCTTGGAACTTGGAAGGCTGGATTTTATCCAGAATTACTGGAAGNGGAAGGATACCACACACTCGTCCTGGACGAACAGCAGCAAAGGCAGATCCATGAAGAATCTCTTTTTCACCCAGAACATGGGATCAAGGTCCAAGCCCATCCAGTTTCAGAAACAGCCCGTAATATTCTCTTGGAAGGAGTAGAGACACTCCAGAAAATGTCTGCTGAAGCAATAATTTTAGGATGTACTGAAATTCCNNTCGGCATTCNAGAACGNAAAATTGGNGATACCTTCATCATTGATCCCGGATTGATCCTTGCCAGGGCTTTGATCCGTGAAGCATCCCCTGAAAAACTTCTACCCTGGAACTGGTAAGATTAAGAGGAATTGTCATCTTTAATCCTCTAAATTCCTCAATTGACATCATCAAAGTGTTCGGCCCTTGTTGATAAAACTCATCCTTATTTCTTCAACGCTGATGGTGCTTTGCAGTTGTTCGCAAAACAGATANCTGTCGGCACAATCAATGAAACCTCATCACCTTAAAGACGGAACATTCACCAACAACTACATTGAATCCATCGATAAACCTTTTTCTGACCTTTTAAAGTGGAGATGGAATAGAAAACCCCCTGATTCTTTGGCTTTCCCGCTAGCGAAAAATGACCCTGAATTTCTTAGAAACAACAGGACTGAACCGACNCTGACCTGGATAGGGCATGCTACACTGCTTCTTCAATATGATGGTTTCAATATATTGACAGACCCGCATTTGACCCAAAGAGCCTCNCCANTCAGTTTTGCAGGACCGGAGCGTTATACCCCACCAGGTTTATCGATTGAAGAATTGCCTCTGATCGACCTCATCATCATTTCCCACAATCACTATGATTCCCTTGANAAACTAACTTTGAAAAAAATTCATGAAAAACAGAAGGACAACCCTCCAAGGATATTTGTTCCCTTCCGCCAGAAGCAATGGTTCGAAGATCTAGAGATCACAAATGTGGTGGAAATGGATTGGGGGGAAGAACAGGAATACGGTGGTTGGAGAATCCATGCAGTCCCTGTCCAGCACTGGAGCGGAAGGGGTCTTTGGGACCGCAACGAAATTCTCTGGGCGGGATGGGTTCTGGAACACCCGAAGTTTCGTTTTTTCTTCGCAGGAGATACGGGTTATTCAAAAGATTTTTCAAATCTTGGCAAACAGTTTGGAAGCTTCGATCTTGCAGCAATTCCTATCGGAGCCTATGAACCTCGTTGGTTCATGAAGCAAGCCCATGTGAATCCGGAAGAATCGGTCTTAATCCACCAGGATATTGGCGCACGCTACTCCGTCGCTATTCACTGGGGAACCTTCGCACTGACTGATGAACCCTTGGATGAGCCTCCCAAAATGCTTCGTAAAGCCCTAATTGAAAAAGAGATTCCCAGCCATCATTTTTTTGTGATGCAGCATGGAGAAACCCGTTCTCTGAATTTTCTCTATCCCTGAATCTTTCTTAGGAGACAGAATTTTTTACATCATTTCATTCTATTTTTCGGTTTTTTTAGAATCCTAAGTACCAAACACCTTTCTTTTTAAGGGACCATCCCCTAGTCTCAGTTCCGTATCACGGAAAGCACCATGAAATTTGTAATTGATCCAACAATATTTAGTTTTTTCCCTGGAATGCATCTTGTGGTTGCACTTCCGGAACCTTTAAGAAATGTTGATCCTGAGGGAAAAGTTTCACAATATTGGAAGCATGCTTGGGAAACTGCAGGGACACTCGACCTCCCAAANGCCCAATCCCATCCCCATGTGAAACAGTTCCGTGAACAGTTCCAGGGAATCGGAGTTTCCCACAAGAAATTCCCAACTTCTATAGAAGCCCTGTTGCGACGTGCGCTCAAGGGAGGAGAATGTTTTACCATCAATCCCCTGGTCGATTTTTACAACGCCATTTCTCTGAATCATGTGGTAGCTGCAGGTGCATTCGATTTGGACCCACTTGAAAGGGACATCGAACTTCGTCTGACTCGTAAAGGAGATCATTTCGCTGCATTGGACCAGGAAAAATCCATGGAACTTGAACCAGGAGAAGTGGCTTATGTTTCTGATAACACAGTACTCACCCGCCATTTCATGTGGCGCCAGGCCAAAACCGGACTGGTGCAGCAACAAAGCTCAAAGATCTTCCTGATTTCTGAAGTTCCAGGGATTGCTGGAAAGGAAAAGGCCATAAGAGTAGAATATGACTTGAAAGAAGGTCTTCAGAACTTGTTTGGCGTCTGCTCACAAACATTTCTACTCGATTCCTCACAAATCGTTGTCGAGTTCTGAAGAGCACTTAAACTGTGGTTTCAGGAACCAACGAAAACTTTGCTGTTAACTCCCCAATCTGGCAGGGACCAGTCTNCGCAATCCTAGCATATGGGACCTGGGGGTTGCTTCCCATTTACTGGAAACTCTTCCTCGGTATTCCTCCCCTGGAGGTGCTTGTTCATCGAATCCTCTGGTCTGTGATCTTTTTAATGTTCGTTGTCTTAATTCAGAAAAAATTCATTCTGTTGGTTGAGCTCTGTAGAAGTCCGAAACAACTTTTCATCATCCTAACCACCTCAATGCTTCTGGGTGCGAACTGGATGATTTATATCTGGGCGGTCAATGAAGGATTCGTCATAGAAACCAGCCTTGGTTACTTCATCAACCCCTTGGTAAATGTGATGCTCGGGATGATTATTTTCAAAGAACGCTTCAATCTCTGGCAAACCCTCGCACTGATTCTGGCACTTTGCGGAGTCCTGAACTACCTCTTTGGTTTTGGTGAACTGCCCTGGATCGCACTCGGACTTGCCAGTTCTTTTTCCATTTATGGCATGCTGCGTAAAATCTCAGAAGCGGGACCTCTGATTGGACTGACCATGGAAACGTTAATCCTGGTTCCAGTTGCATTACTTCTGCTGAGCTGGTGGACCCTGGATGGATCCAGTCATTTTGGAACCATGAGTGAGCTGGATCTCTATTTCCTGGGTTGTGGATTGATTACTTCCTTTCCGCTGCTCTGGTTTGCTGCCGCTGCCAAAAGGCTGCGCTTNTCCACCCTTGGATTGTTTCAGTATCTGGCTCCTACCTCACAGTTCCTACTCGGAGTATTCCTTTATAAGGAACCCTTCACCATCACCCATGCCATCACCTTTGCCCTGATCTGGATGGCTCTGGTTCTATATTCTGGTAATAGCATTTCTAATAAATTAAGGAAGTGATCCGNNNGCTTCTNNTCGGCGTTACAATGAGTTACGAAACAGGCTTTGATATGCTGAATTCACAAAGTTAAAATGATATAAAAATAATTTCTAAAAACACACATGCTGCTTGATATCGATAATCTATTCAAATCTTTCCCTGGTGTGGGTAACACCCCCCCTGTCGAGGTTCTCAAGGGGCTAGAACTGAAGGTGGAGGAAGGCGAAACCACTGCGATCATTGGACAATCCGGCAGCGGAAAGTCTACTCTTTTGTCATTATTGGCAGGATTGGATCTTCCCACATCCGGGACACTTAAATTAAAAGAAAGGCATCTGAATTCCATGTCCGAGGAAGAACTTACCCAGTTCCGGGCAGAAAACATTGGCATCGTCTTTCAGCAGTTCCACCTGATGAATCATCTTAACGCTTTGGAAAACGTCAGTTTGCCCCTGGAAATGAACCAGCAGCAAGATGCTTCCGAACTGGCGGAAAAAGCACTGGAGCAGGTGGGTCTGAGCCCACGTAAAGATCATTTCCCGCATCAGCTCAGCGGCGGGGAATGCCAGCGTGTGGCCATAGCGAGAGCCATCGTCATCCGACCCGCTCTTTTACTGGCAGACGAACCTTCCGGGAATCTTGATCATGACACTGGAGAACAGGTGGCCGATCTNTTATTCGACCTGGTGGGACGTACCGGAATGACCATGATATTGGTTACCCATAACAGTGAACTCGCCCAACGTTGTTCCAAACAGCTGACCCTTAGTCAGGGGCGTCTTNAGTGAGTGAAATCACCTTGTCCATTCCCGCTNTNAAAACATCAGCTCAAAAACGTTCCAAAAGATTTTGGCTGTGGTTCCGACTGGCTTTCAAGGAACTGGTCAATCACCGGCGTTTCAGCATCTTCTTCATTCTGAACCTTTCACTTGGTCTGGCTGGTTTCATCGCCTTGGATTCGTTTCAGGTTTCACTGGACAGGCATTTGACACGCAACTCCAAATCGATCCTTGGTGCTGATCTTTCCCTTTCCGCAAGGCAGCCGATTTCTCCGCAGCAACTCGAGCAGTTGGAGCAGATGCTTCCTTCTCCTTGGGAAGCTTCAAAGAAAATCCATTTTGTGACGATGGCTGCAAATGATTCCAATTCACGACTGATTCAGATGGTTGCCATCGAAAAGGGTTTCCCTTTTTACGGAAGTCTTGTTCTGGACAACCTGGGGAACACAAATCCTAAAATGGTGGAAGAGGAACTGGTCAAGAAAGGAAAACTATGGGCCTACCCAGAACTGCTGATCACCCTAGGACTTAAGATTGGAGACACCCTCAAGCTCGGGAATGTGAATTTCGTTGTCGGGGATACTGTTTTGGAAGACCCGAGTAGCGCCTTCAATACCTTCGGCGTTGCTCCGAGAGTTTATGTTGGCATAGCTCAGGCTAATCAGACAGGTTTGCTGACTAAAAAAAGTCGGGTCAATTTCGAAAAGCTATACAGACTTCCTGAACAACAGGACATTCAAGAACTTGAAAATAAGCTGGAACGTAAGAGCCGAATGTTGTCCAGCAATACCGAAAGGATCCGCATCAGGACCCATCAAGACGCTAGTGAAAATCTGGGGAGGGTATTNGGATATCTCAACGATTATCTGGGGTTAATTGCCCTGATTGCGCTCTTTCTGGCAAGCATTGGTGCAGCCTACCTCTTCCGTAGTTTTCTGCAGACCCGGTTTCGGGAAATGGCGGTGTTGATGAGCCTCGGAGCCCACCGCAGGGAGACTTNCCANGTTGTTCTCTGGCAGCTGGTTTTGATGGGAACCCTTGCGTCTTTGCTGGCGATGCTCTTTTCCCTGCTGTTGCTTCCAGCACTGCCTTGGTTGTTGGAAGAATTTCTTCCTCGCGGGTTTGAAACCACGGTTCGGATCCGCAGCCTCTGGCTAGCATTGATGATCGGATCGATCGGNAGCATTGTATTCTGTCTTCCTGTCCTTCAAAGCATCCGCAATATCCAGCCGCTTTCACTGTTCAGCGCCCATGTGGAAGCCGGAAAAAGNTCGGGGAGCTGGAAAAAGTGGAACGTCCTGAGTTATCTGCCCCTGTTGTTGACCTACTGGCTGCTCGCAGTCTGGCAGTCACAGTCTTTGCTGGTGGGATCTCTTTTTATCGCGTTGCTGNTGGTTTGTATTCTNTTGCTGGGCATGTTCGGGATGGGGATGTTGAAACTCACCGGAATGTTTGGAAATACCAAAGCTCCCTTCGTCAGGCTTGCACTGAAAAACCTTTCGCGCAACCGTCTCAGCGCGATTTCCTGCTTTATGGCGATTGCGATGGGTACCCTGCTGGTCAACCTGATTCCACAAATTCAGCAGGGGCTCCTGGAAGAAATCTCCAAACCCCAGGATTTCAAGCTTCCGAGTTTGTTCCTCTTCGACATCCAGCCTGAACAAACGGAACCCCTCAAGTCGCTTCTGGCCGATCAGAAAACTTCGTTAGACCTACTTTCTCCCTTGATTCGTGCTCGTCTGGAATCGGTCAATGGACAACCCTTTCAGCGTGAAATGGATGATTCAAATCGGCAGATGCTGACTCGGGAAGAGGAAAGGGAAAGACGTTACCGGGCAAGGGGACTGAACATTTCATACCGTCCAGCATTGTTCAATTCTGAAAAAATCATTGCAGGTCCTCCACTGAACAAGAACTATGACTTCNATGCTGGACTGCCCGCAGAACTCTCGATTGAAGAAAGGTATGCATCTCGGCTAGGTTTGGAGATTGGAGACTTACTACAGTTCGATGTTCAAGGTATTCCAATCGAAGGAAAAATNGTNAACCTGCGTCAGGTCAAATGGAACAGTTTCCAGCCGAATTTCTTCATTCTCTTNCAGGCTGGAGTGCTTGAGGATGCTCCTGCAAGTTTCCTGGGCTCCATTTCTGGATTGGATGCCGGCTCACGAATTAGAGTCCAAACCCGGGTCATCGAAGAATTCCCAAATGTTTCAGTGATTGATGTGACACGTCTGGTAGGCAGGGTGATTGAAATTACCGATCAAATGAGCCTAGCCATCAGGATGATGGCCTACCTTTCTATCCTAGTCGGCATGGTGGTGGTTTTCTCTATCGCACGCTACGAAGTCCAACGGCGTTTTCGGGAAATCAACCTCCTCAAGGTGCTCGGTGCTGATTTTTCCAACATCCGTGGAATGATCCTTCTTGAATTTGGACTATTGAGCAGCATGGCGGCCTTTTTCGGGGTACTCCTCAGCATGGTGATGTCCTACACTCTCTCCTGGCAGATTTTCGAAAGCCTCTGGCATCCTGCCTGGCAAAACAGCCTGCTTGGGATTGTCGGAGTGACATTTCTAGGAATGGCTGTAGCACTACTTGCCACTTCCGGAGTATTGAGGCAAAAACCTCTGATGCTTCTTCAAACGACTTGATCGATCGGTGAGATTGTCCAAGTGAACATTCTCTGGTTCGTATTGGATCGACAGGTATTCCCATAGAACTTTCTGGAATGTTCGAGACGATTCATCAGCAGGAATTGTCCGTGTAACAGGGGCGGGCTATGATCCTTTTTCGGAATCCTTTTCGAGTCACTGATACAGGGAAAAACGTCCCTGAGTAATCTGTTTGATTTTAGAACTAGATTGTTTATGGAAGAAAGTTCATGCAAACTTTACTCATATAAATTGGAATTTTTGAATCTTCCAATGAAATTCTGATATTGACCTAACGCATAAATGGTTTATTTCATTCTGCTCGTATTGTCAGTCATTACCCCTTTGATTTCACTGCATTTCAGTGAGCAGATGGCCTACCACCTTCACTATAAAAAATTAGCCCGATCCAATAAATGGTTCTGGCAGAGAGACTTGAGTGATGAAGAACTGGATCAAATCGCCCATGAAAAAGCCAAGAAATTCTCAAAGATCGCTGCTTGGATCATCAGCATCTTGAGCATTTCAGGATTCATCTACATCAGCTACATGAGCTTTACAGAGCAACTTTAATTCATCAGTTCCAGCGGGTGTCAGAGACTATTCTGCCATATTCCAGCATGCACAATCTCGGTTTCAAAGGTTTTGCCCATTCAGGTTGATGGGTGCTCACCACCAAGGTTTTTCCTGCATCAAGTTGCATCTGGATGAGTTTCCTTATCTTTTCACTACTTTCCTGGTCAACCTGTGCGGTCGGTTCATCCAACAGCAGGAGTTCTGAATCCAAAGCCAGCAGGCAGGCATAGGCAATTCTTTTTTTCTCTCCTCCAGACAGTTGGCGGGTGTGACGGTTCACGAGTCCAAGACAACCCACGGCTTCTAGGGCTTGACGGGCTTTTTCCTCAATTCCTTGATTAAGTCCATGAGAAATCGGTCCATAACAGACCTGTTTCAGTACACTTCCTGAAAATAAATATGGTTCCTGGTGGAGCATGCTGACCCTTCGTCGATGCTCAAGCCCTTGGGAACCGTATGAAACGGTATCCCCTTTGAAACGTATCTTCCCCTGATCTGACTCCTGCAGTCCTGCCATCACCCTAAGCAGACTGGTTTTCCCGGCTCCATTGGCTCCAGTCAGCACCGTCAATCCACCCTGGGAAATTTGAAGCTGTTCCACATCAAGGATGAGCCGCTGTTGGAATCCGAGTTTAATACCTTCGAGCTCGATCAAAGCATCTTCAGAGTTTCTGGACATAACGGGAGAGCAGGGCGGTGATAAAGATCAGGGTCAGCAAAACCAAACCCAGAGCGATTCCAAAACCAAATTCGCCTTTCATGCTTTCGAGAGCGATGGCTGTGGTCAGTGTCCTCGTGTAACCTTCGATGTTCCCACCAAGCATGATTGCGATGCCAACCTCTGAAGCCACTCGTCCAAAGGATGCCAGAAGTGCTGAAATCAGTCCAAATCGAACTTCCTTAAATAGGGTCCAGGCCGTGCGTTGTCTTGAAGCTCCCAGGGTCAAAGCCATTTCACGGGCCCTCGGATCAATTCCAGAAACCGCCGTCATGGTGAACATGGTGGTGATTGGAAATGCGAGGATCACCAGTCCGATGACAATTCCGGAAGGAGTAAAAAGTAGGTCAGCAAAACCAAAAGGACCACGACGGGAAAGAAATCCATAGACCAATAGCCCGATGACCACGGTTGGAAAACCCAAAAGTGTTTGGAGCAAAACCGTGAAGAATCCTTTTCCTCGAAAAGAAGAACTCGCCAGAAAATAACCTAGGGGCAGGCCTATCAGGGAAGCAATCAGGGTTGACCCGAAACTCACCTTAAGGGTGACCCAAGCTGCATTATAAACTGCAGGATTCCCCTGAAACACCATCTGCAGGCCTTCCAGGAATCCTTCAAAGAGAAAAGTCATGCTGTTACTGTGAAACTGAAATTAAGAATTATTCTTTTGAGGACTTACAACACCAATGCTCATCAACAAACACACATCTTATCAACTGCCATTGTGGGGATGAAAGAGGATTTTCCCTTTCATACGAAAACGTGCAATCAGGGACTGGCCTTCAGTCGAGGTAAGGAAATTGATGTATTTCATGGCCAGCTTGTATTTAACATACGGGTGTCTTTCTGGATTTACTGCAATTGCTCCATAGGGATTGAAAAGACGAGAATCCCCCTCAGAGAGAATTATAAGTCCAATCTTGTTTCCTGTGGAAAGAGCGATGAAGGTTCCACGGTCCGTAAGGGTGTAGGCTCCTTTTTCATCTGCGGCCAGCAATGTTTTTCCCATTCCCTGCCCCAACCCACGGTACCAGTTTCCAGAAGGAGATATCGCGCTTTCTTTCCAGAGAATCATTTCTTTTTTATGGGTTCCCGAGTCATCCCCACGACTGAACCATAGCGACGATTTTTCAGAAATTTTCCTCAAGGCCAAGATCACATCGTCCATCCCGTTAATTCCTGCGGAATCTGATGCCGGACCGACAATGATGAAATCATTGTACATCACATCTTTGCGATTCACTCCATGACCCTCCTTGATGAAAGTTTCTTCGGCCTCACGGGCATGAACTAGCATCACGTCTACATCACCATTCTGGCCAAGTTTCAGGGCTTTTCCTGTCCCAACAGCGATCGCGTCAACACGAACTCCAGATTTTTCTTCAAAAACAGGGTTCAGGTAATTGAGAAGGCCCGAGTTGGCGGTGCTTGTGGTAGTGGCAAGCTTCAACCGTTCATAGGCTGCGACGGATGAAACAAGGAAGCCATACAGCAGGATGCTCAAAATTAAAGAATAGCTTTTCATCGTCAATTCCTATGGAAGGATTTTAGAATTCGGCCTGAACTGTCCCTGAGAAGGTGGTGTCATAACCGCCAAGCTGTTGAGCCCTGCTATGGAAATTTTGTGAACGCAATGCCTCTACCAGCAATTTAATCACAGGGGAGTTCTGAGGATGTTTTGGAAGCAACAGATCAAAACGCTCTTTTTCTAATTCGATGAAATCCAGTCCAAGCATATCTGCCGCACTTTTACAGGCAATACCTGCATCGGCTTCCATCCGGAAGATTTTTTGCGCCACTTCGATATGGGTGCCAACTTCGTCTTGGTAACCGCATAGGGTTTCAGGATCGATACCTACCGAGTTCAGGAATTGGTCAAAAAGCAGTCTTGTTCCTGACCCGGGTTGGCGGTTGACCACCCGAATCCCGGAACGGGAAAGATCACCTATGTGCTTCAGCATCAAAGGGTTTCCCCTGGCGACCAGAATCCCCTGACTTCGCTGGGCCACCGACACCACGGTTCCCCGCAGGCCCGGAGCCAGTCTAGGCAGAAAAGGAAGGTTGTATTCCCCGTTCTCTACCAGATGTGAACAAGCAAGATCCGCTTGGCCCGCCGCCAAAGCCCGGATGCCTCCAGCGCTTCCCAGTTCTGCGAAGGCGTATAAACCGTTTTCCGGACGGTCATTCAATTTCTGCAATAAACCGTGAAGCAGTGGATCATCACTGCCGGCAATCACCGTCGCTCCAAAAGTTTGTTTTGTCCGTTCTCCAGGAGATTCTTCTTTTTGCAGCGAACCTCGGGCCTGCTCTTCGAGCCAAATTTCCAGGGTTTCTTTAGGAAAAAGCCATTTTCCTGTCAGACGTACCGCTGGGATCTTGCCCGTACGAGCCAGGGTATAGACCTTCTTTTCGTTCAACTGAAGGTATTCTGCAACTTCCCGAGTGTTTAGGAGCATCTTTCATTTAAGCTAAAAAATAACATAATCTTACAATAAATAACTAATTACAACAAAATTAGAATAGCTATACTTGAGGGTTCTCAAAGTGGAGATTTGGAAGTTGAGTACACGCCTTTCATTTCTGGCATCACGAATGGGCTGAAACGGATTAAAATCGATCCATAGGTAAACATTCATAGACATGAAGAAAAAATCGGTTCCGTGCTTCTACGAATAGGGAATTTGATATTGAAAAAGTAAGATGTGGCGTTCTCTGGATCATTCAAAGGCTAGGATCCATAAAATGAAAAAATTTCAAAATTCCATCAAAATTGATTTATGGAAAACAATAGGGGCAGTAAGAATGGAATTGACTGGAAGCGCTATCTGAAATCCGGTGACCGGATCTTCATCGGTTCCAATGCGGCAGTACCGAATGCACTGGTAGATCAGTTGATTGATGAGCAGGCAACAGCACTGAACGACATTGAAGTAGTCCACATCCTCACTTTGGGAGAAAACCGATGGGCGCAAAAGAAGTTTCAGGAAACTTTTACACTCAATGCGCTGTTTCTAGGATCAGGAACAAGAGAAGCCGTTCATGAAGGATATGCTGATTACACGCCTTGTTTCTTATCGGAAATCCCCTCCCTTTTCCGAGACAAGACTCTGCCAATCGATGTCGCATTGATTACGGTCAGCCCTCCGGACCCTCATGGTTATTGTTCCTTGGGGGTTTCAGTAGATGTAGTTCACGCTGCAGCCTCAAGTGCTCGTTTTGTAATTGCTCAGATCAATGACCATATGCCTTTTACCATGGGCGACAGTTTCATCCATATTAACGAAATCGATGCCTACTACGAGGCCAGTCAGCCCCTGCCTGAACTCCCTCCGGTTAAACTTGATCCCGTGACAAAAAAAATCGGTGAATATGTTGCACTCCTCATCGAAGACGGAGCCACCCTGCAGATGGGGATCGGCAAGATCCCGGACGCGGTGCTAAACAGTCTGCACCACCATCGTGATCTGGGTATCCACACTGAAATGTTCAGTGACGGCGTGATCGAACTGATGCAGAAGGGAATCATCAACAATTCCCGCAAAAGCATTCACCGACACAAGGCAGTCACTTCTTTTTGTATCGGCACCAAAACCCTTTATGATTTCGTTCACAAGCATCCCCATGTAGATTTTCACCCGAGTGAATATGTGAACAATCCATCGGTCATTGCCCAGAATGAGAAGATGGTTTCGATCAACAGCGCTATCGAGGTGGACCTCACAGGACAAGTGGTGGCAGACTCGGTAGGTTACCGTTTCTTCAGTGGAATAGGTGGTCAGGTCGATTTCATTCGGGGGGCTTCCATGAGCCGTGGCGGTTGCCCGATCATTGCCCTTCCCTCTACGGCAAAAAAAGGGAGTGTTTCCAGGATTGTTCCCTTTATCACCGAAGGTTCTGGAGTTGTTACCTCAAGAGGGGATGTTCATTACGTCGTCACCGAATATGGAATCGCCACACTTCGTGGTCAAAGTATCCGTGAAAGGGCTTTGGAACTGATCCAGATCGCCCATCCAGACTTCCGTGAACAACTACTATCCCGAGTGCGTGAGCAGTACTGGGTTCCACAGTACACGAAAAAGGAACCTACCCTCGTTCCAGAACTGGGTTCGGTAGAAATCAGAAAAATCCGTCTTTCCGACGGGCAGACCTACTTCATGAGGCCACTTCATTCTTCAGATGAACGACGTCTGCAGGAGTTCTTCTATTCACATAATGCTGAAACGTTAATGCTTCGATATCGCCATCAGCCCAAGCAGATGTCTCGGGAAAAAGCCCACTCCCTGGTAAATGTGGATCAAACAAGGGATTTAGCACTTTGCCTGACAGAACGTCAGGGACCAAAGCAGGAAATTCATGCGGTGGGTCGATATTTTTATCTCGAACAGGAGAACCTGGCTGAAGTTGCCTTTGTCGTCCGGGAATCAAAACGAGGAACGGGCATGGCCACGGTTCTTCTTTGTCAGATGATGCAGATCGCACAGAAACGTGGGGTAGGGAAAATGCTGGCCTATGTAAGACGCGACAATCGGGCGATGCTTCATATTTTCGAGAATTATGAATTTATTCGTCAGGCATCTGACTCTACGGATGAAGTGGTCCTCTGCAGAATGATTGAACCCGACCCCCAAGATCCTGAGCCAATCTGTGAAGATGCCTGATTCCCGTTTGGATTATCCTCTTTTTAAGGATTTTGCAGAATAAGGATCATCCTGGGGGATTTAGGACAATGTTCTCAATTCAAGGCAAAAGGTCACGGAGGCGGTAATAGGCCATGGCCAGCACAAGGGCAGGCATACGCAAAAAAGCCCCTCCGGGGAAGGAATGATGGGGAATACGTGAAAAAACATCAAATTGTTCCGCTGTTCCCGAGATAGCATCTGCCATCAGTTTTCCTGCTAGTCCTGTGAGGGCTACTCCATGTCCTGAAAATCCATGAGCAAAGAAAAGGTTTTTCCCGATTCTTCCAAAATGCGGAGCACGGTTCATGGTAATTCCAACAAAGCCTCCCCAGGCATATTCTATGGAGACATCTGAAAGCTGTGGAAAAACTTTAAGCATTCTGGCTTTCATGGATTTGGCAAGATGAAGGGGAGGGACAGTTGAATAGCTGACACGCCCCCCAAACAACATTCTATGATCGGCAGAAAGGCGATAGTAATCCAGTACGAAATTAATATCCGCTACAGCCATATTGTTTTGTATCAGGGAACGCGCTCTCTCCTCTCCCAATGGCTCTGAAGCTCCAATGTAGGTCCCAACCGGCATCAATTTATTGCTAATCCTACCTGCGAATCCACTAAGATAGGCATTCCCGGCCAGAACCAGATAACGGCAGGACACCTCTCCCGAGGAAGTGATGGCTTTGATTATTTTACCTTCATTGACTTCCAGGACTGCAGATTTTTCAAAGATCCGGACTCCCCTTTTGATGGCTGCATCAGCAAGACCCAGGGTGTAATTAAGCGGATGAAGGTGACCGCTGTTGGGATCAAAGAGACCGGCTAGGTAACGTTCCGTGTCGATTTTAGATTTGAGTTTGCTACCCGTCCATATCTCAAGGTTTTCGTATTGATAATCTGCGGAAAGTTCTGCCCGCCAGAGTTCCAGTTCTCGGTGCTGTCTGGGTTTGATCGCCGCATGCATCTGACCATCGGCCCAGTCGCATTGAATGTCGTTCTCACGGATCAACGTTTTTGTGAGCTGAAGGGCTTCCAAAGAAAGATCCCAAAGTTTTTTTGCATCATCGTTTCCGACAAGGCTACGGATTTTCGACATTTCACAACTGTAGCCGAAAATGCTTTGACCTCCATTTCTTCCCGAGGCCCCCCAACCGATTCGATTTTCTTCCAGCAGGATCACATGGTAACCCCGTTCCGTCAGATGCAGTGCTGAAGAAATGCCTGTGACTCCACCGCCAATGACACAGACATCACATTTTTCTTCACCCTGCAAAACAGGATAATCAGTTTGATGATTCGCGGAGGCGAAATAATAGGATTTCGGATGGGGGAGACTATCAGCCATCAATCCAGATGCTCATCAGACAGAATGGAGGTACCAGTCATATTCATGAGGAGTAAACACGCTTCGGAAATGCTTCTGTTCTCCCAATTTCAATTGACTGTAGAGTCTGCTGAAATCCTCACCCAGCCAAGATGAAAGCTTTTGCCCTCTCTGGAAACAATCCAGAGCTGATTCCCAACTTTGGGGCAGGGAGTTGGATGGATCCTGGTATCCATTTCCAATCGTTTCAGGAGGAAGATCCGGTTTCTCCTCAAACCCGTGCAACACTCCTGCAATGAGTATCGCCATCACCAGATAGGGATTGGCATCAGCTCCAGCCAAACGGTATTCGATCCTTGTGGATTCTGTATTTCCAGAGGGAATCCTGAGTGCAGTAGTTCGGTTGTCCTTTCCCCAATTAGCATTCAGCGGGGCATAGGAATTCTCCTGGAAACGATGATAGGAATTGGCGTGCGGTGCACAGAAGATCATGCTTTCGGGCATGAAATCCAATACCCCTGCCAGAGCCTGAGACATTTTTGCGGAATCCTCACCTGCCAGCAGGTTCTTTCCCTGTTTATCGTAGAGGCTTAGATGGAGATGCATGCCGTTGCCAGGATGGGAGGGAAAGGGTTTAGCCATGAAGGTGGCATTCATTCCATATTTTCTTAAAGTACCTTTGATCACCTGTTTTAAAAGCAAGGCATGTTCGCAGGCCAACATGGGGTCAGGAACATGATTCAGGTTGATCTCAAACTGCCCGGGAGCCAGTTCCGCAACAGAAGTGTCTGCAGGGATTTCCATTGCTTTGCAGTGTCCTGAGATCTCCTCCAACCAGTTCCTGCAAAGTTCCAGGCTGCTGATCGAATAAAGCTGCCCCTCAGAGGTTTCACCCGAAAGGAATGCGGGCAGTTTTGGTTTTTCACCGGCAGTCCTGCCGGATTCAATCACGAAAAATTCCAGTTCAAAAGCGGCTTTCCATTGAAAACCATGGGGTTTTGCTTTTTGCAGAAGAAGGTTCAGGACTTCGCGGGGATTGCCGAAAAAAGGTGNACCGTCCTTTTCCTCCATGGAGATCATCACCTGCCCCAATCCGGACTGCCAAGGAACTGGCATCATGGTGCCAGGGATGATCCGGCAGTAACGGTCTGAATCCCCACTGGAGATGCCCAATCCGGTTTCTTCCATGGTTTCTCCAACCACGTCCATACCAAAAATCGAAGCCGGAAGGAATAACCCATCCCCGGAGACCTTGATCAGTTTTTCCAGGTTAACACGTTTTCCGCGGAAGACCCCATTCATGTCTGGAATTTGAAGGTCGAATGCCTTCAAATCCGAATGATTTTCCAGGAATGATTCGATTTCCGTTTTGAGGGGTTCGGACATGAAACGTTTGTCAGAAAAGCCGACGAACTTTCTTTACTCAGGGGTGACGTAGGCCGAAGTGATACCTCCGTCTACCACAAACTCGGTTCCTGTGACATAAGAGGACTCTTCACTTGCTAGGAATAAAGCTGCCTGAGCCATTTCACGGGCTTCTCCAAAACGACCAGCGGGAATATGAACCAAACGCCGTTGCTTTTTTTCTTCTGTATCAAGAAATTTCATTAGAAGCTCGGTCCTCAGAGGGCCTGGACAAAGTGCATTGACCCGGATGTTTTCCCGGGCATGAATCACTGCCAATTCACGAGTCATAGCAATAACTCCTCCTTTACTAGCGGTGTAAGCAATTTGAGGAGTAGCCGCTCCCATCAGACCGACAAAAGATGCCGTGTTGATGATCGAACCGCCTCCAGCGCGTTGCAAAGCAGGAATTCCGAATTTGCATCCTAGAAAAACACCTTTGAGGTTGATGGANATCGTCAGGTCCCAGACTTCTTCTTCGGTGACCATTGCATTGTCATCACGGCTGTCCATGATTCCGGCATTATTGAAGAGGATGTTTAGCGCTCCAAATTCTCTTTCTGCCTTTTGGATCATGGCTTTACTGTCTNCATCACTGGAAACATCAGCATGCTGATAAAGCGCTTCCCCTCCTGCATCACGAATCGATGCAGCGGTTTTCTCACCTTCGTTGTCGTTGACGTCGACCACCAGCACCTTTGCNCCTTCTGAGGCAAAAAGTTTTGCTGTTTCCATTCCGATGCCACTTGCCCCTCCAGTAATCAGGGCAGATTTTCCTTCAAGNCTATTCACAGGTATCTCCTTATTTGATTTTAAATTTAAGCGGCTTTTTGCTCTGAGTTCGTCGCGGTTTGAGAAGCCCTCACCAAATGATCGAACAAACGTTGCTGTGCTGGATCATTGGCTGAGGTCAGTTCTGGATGCCATTGGATCGCATAAAGCCAGGGATGCTGATGGCATTCCACCGCTTCGATGACACCATCCGGGGAATGGGCGACCACCTTCAATCCCTCTGCCACACAGTCCAGTGCCTGATGATGCCACGAGGATATTTCTGCTTCAGACACTTCCATCATTTGAGAAAGNCTTGAATCCGGATCCAGTTTCACCTGATGCGGGGTTGGAACACGGGGAGGAGCACGGTGAAGGATCGATTCTCCAAAATGATCCGGAAGATGGGCGATCAAACTCCCTCCCCAAGCCACATTGATGATCTGCATTCCTCGGCAAATGCCCAGAATCGGAAGCCCAGTTTCATGAAATCGATTGAAGATCTCGGTTTCTCCCTGATCTCGCTCATCATCGATCATATAGATCGTTTCATGGGATTCTCCCTGGTAAAGCTCCGGATTCATATCACCTCCTCCGGTAAGAACAAGTCCCGAAAGGCGAGGCAGGATCTCATCGAATTCGGTTTCATCCGGAGCGATGAGGAAGGGGACTCCACCCGCCCTTCTCACGCTTTCAAGGTACTGTGCTGGGAGTGAAAATGCGTTTTTTTCATCCCTGCCATAGGTGGTCAACCCAATCAGCGGTTTCATCATGATGCTTCAAATTCTTTCAAAATAACGGCGAAGTTCCCAGTCGGTTACAGCTGCCTGGAATGATTCGATTTCCACTTCAAAGAAACGTACATAGTGACGGTGAACGTCTTCTCCAAAGGTCTTCTTTGCAAATTCACTGTTCCTGAAANGTTGCAGAGCATGGTCCAGGGAGGCAGGAATAGCTGGAAGGTCTTTAGCAGTGTAGACATCGCCTTCGAACATCGCAGGTGGTTCGATTTTGTTACGGACTCCTTCCAGCCCAGAGGCCATCGCTGCGGCATAAGCCAGATAGGGGTTGCAGTCCGCACCAGGTATTCGACATTCGATGCGCAGACTGGGTCCACGGCCTACAACTCGAAATCCTGCAGTGCGATTGTCATGGCACCAGGCAAGACGGGTAGGCGCCCAGGACTGGAACTGGTAGCGTTTGTAAGAATTGATGTTCGAAGCGTAGAATACCATCAATTCCGGCATGTATCGGATCCAACCTCCCAGGAACCAGCGGAACACTTCGGAACAGGCAATAGGGCCTTCACTGAGGCTGCCGGGAAAGGCATTCTCCTCCCCATTCCATAAACTGAGGTGGATATGACAACTGGAACCGGCCTGATCCTGTTTGTATTTGGACATGAAAGTGACGCTCATACCCAGTTGATCAGCGACTTCTTTGAGACACTGTTTATAAACAGCATGCCGGTCTGCCATGGTCAGTACTTCCGCATAACGAACATTCAGTTCATGCTGCCCCAACCCCCATTCTCCTTTTGAATTTTCGACGGGGATGCCGGATTGTCTCAGATGNCTGCGNACAGTACCATTGAAGTTTTCTTCCCGAGCACCCTGAAACGCATGATAGTCTTCAATGTACCAGCCTGCTGGACGGAGTTGTTGGAACTTGGTTTCCGAAGCTTCCTGATAGGAATTCTGGAAAATGAAATACTCAAGTTCAGATCCAGCCTTGGCCGTGAAACCGAGCTTTTTTGCTTCCACGATTTGACGAACCAGCATCGACCGTGGTGCTGGTGCAATCATCTCTCCACTGTTTTCATGAAGTACGTCACAGATCACCATCGCNGTGCGGTCCAACCAGCTTGCTCGACGCANGGTTGAAAAATCAGGAACNAGATGAAAATCCCCATATCCACGTTCCCAATTGGCAAATTCATATCCCTCGACCGGTTCCATTTCCATGTCGACAGTGATCAAATAATCGCAGGCGTGGGTTCCATGTCCTGCCCCTTCTTCAAGGAAAAACTCCGCATCGTAGCGTTTTCCCATAAAACGTCCGTATAGGTCTGTGAAAACCATCAGCACCGTATCGATTNCCTCTCGCTNGATCAACTCTTCTANTTCCTNAAGGGTGAGCATGCCTTTGATGTTTTGTTTCATAGTCTTAGGTTCTGCTGGATTGTTTTAGGTTCAGGATGTTTTGGAAGAACGAATGAGCCAGGTTTCAATACCCTGGGCATTAAGATCATAATCATACTGAAGCAAAGCATCGATCTCCTCTAGGTTTAGATGGCATTCATGTCTGTTCAGTTCTGTGAGAAGGATACTCCGAATCCCATCTTGCAGTTCTTTCAATCGGGATTCCTCCCTGTATCGTAAAGATTCTCCAAGATCCACAAAGAGATCCAGCCTTCGCCGCAAGTCATCCGCAAGGCCTGATAGTTCTGTGACACATCCATAATGGGTAAGGTAGGCGTTTTTCGGCTNTTGCTCCATGATCCGATCCAAGGTCTTGTACATAAGATGCGGCTCGAATTGTACAGGAGTAGTAGAAGGAAAAATGAAGGGCCCTTTGTGATTATCTAGTTCCCGATAGGATATGCCGAAATTNTCTCCTGAAAAAAAATTCCCNTAATTTTCATCAAATANGCAGTAATGATGACGGGCATGTCCTGGGCCGTCAAAAAAATAAAAAGGCCTGCCTTGGAAATCCAATCGCATCCCATCTTCGNCAATCAGCACTCGTTCATGCGGCACTGGAACGATCTCCCCATAAAGGCTCTGCATTTTTTCTTCCCCGTAGACCGCGGTAGTGCCTTCAATCAAGCGCGTCGGATTAGTCATATGGCGGGCCCCTTTGGGATGTACCACCAGCATCGCGTTGGGAAGTTCCCGAATCAGGGCTCCTGCTCCACCAGCATGGTCGAGATGGACGTGGGTCACCATCACATAATCTATATTCCCACNGGGAATCTCCTCGTTTTCCAAGACTAGCAACATATCATTCACCGAATGACTGGTTCCGGTTTCCACAAATATTCCATGTCCTTTCTCAATCACCAGATGACTGGCCGCAAAACCTTTGCGAATATACCCGGCGTCAATCGTCACCACTCCATCAGCAAATTTTTCGATTTCAGGATTCATTGAATCATTTATTCCAACCCTGTGGGTCAATTACCTTAGAATTTTTTGCTGAATCCGAATGCCATGACTTGGACCCGGAACAGCAACGGCGCCTCTGAAGTTTTTCTTTAGGAATACTTTGATGGACCCTTAATCCAAGGTCCTTAGCATGTTGTTGCAGTATGTTCTGAAACAATGCTTGGGAAAAAAGGAGTCAAAGAAAGGTCAGAAATCCAGCACAGTTCTGGTTGGATTCCTCAGAATTCCTCGTCGATCAGGTCGAGTTCCTCGGAAAGATTGAGATCATCATCGAGCAGATCGACAGGGGTATTGAGATCCTCCTCACTGATAGGTTCCAGTTCATCCGATNCGCCCATGCCAGTCATCGCAACCGAAGCAACTCCTGAAATCTGACCTTCTTCTCCACCCATATTGGAGAGACTGAGGAGTATGCTTTGAGCAATGGCGGAAAGGTGCACGGGGCGGGTGATGAAGGAGTCCGCTCCGGAATTGATAGCCTGAAGCCGATGTTCCAAGGCTAAAGGACCTGAAAGGGCCATGATTTTCGTTTCTGGGAATTGGTCTAGGGTCTGTTCCAAAGTTTCCAGAGGATTGTTTTCATCAGCAAGGTCCCATTCCATCAAGAGCATNTCGATGGTATCAAGCTTCATCAGACGCCACAGATTTTGCTTTTTGGTGACATACTCCACCACGATACCCAGCCGTTCCTCGAGATACTGCTTCAGGAGGTCGGACTGTTCTTTTCTTCCTCCAAGAATGATCAGTTGTTTGCTCTGAAACTGCATTGGAGTTAAATCCCCTTCCTTAAAATCCGGAAGNGGCAGGGGAGTTCCTCCAGGGGACGATGCTGTTTGTTCATCAGGAGCGTCTGTAATCAAACTAAGTTCGTCTTCATCAAGGGGACTCAGTTCTTCCAGCTCCTCATCTTCGATAGAGGCTGTGATTTCCTCCAGTTCTTCGAACTCTTCTTCTTCAATGGATGAAGGAACAGGATCCGGTTTTCCAGAACGTGCAGTTTTATCTTCGTCTCCAGAATCATCCTGATAGTCCTCACCAGTTACTTCCACAATGTATTTGTGAAGGCGTTTTTGTTCCTCGTCTGTAATTTCGGTGAATTGAACCGCAGCCTGATAGTACCATTCGATCGGCCAGCACCAACGCACCTTACCTTCTAGTTCAAGATTATCATCGAAGCGGATGATCACCGATTCTCCATCAGACATCGAATGTTCACAATGAAAACGGCAGCCGTTCAGAGAAACATCCAGACCTGTGGCAGCAGGATCTCTCCAATCATCAGTCCTTACATCGATGGTTGCTTCAAAAAGGACTCTTAAATATTGTCTTCGTTCAGCGGACATGGTTTCCCGAAAGGGTTGAGCTGGTTTTAGTGATTCTCCCGATTCAAATGGAGTGTTGATTGGATGCAGTATTATATAATTTTTACAGAATCATTAAGCATTATCATTAATCAGTAAAGGTGTAAAGTCTTCACGTAATCAGATTTAGCAAAGAATTATTAAATTAGAAGGGTAAATGCTTGGTTTCGGTTTAGAAAAAAATCCTCAAAAATGATACATGCTACCCGGGTTCATTAGGCTGATTTCGGGCATTACGGATTTCCCATTCCGGTGNAGCAGGGATTGTACCAGCCCTAAGNATTGCAAGGGAAACCCGGTTTTCTGAATCGAGTGCATTCCAATAGCGATCCGTTACTTCTTCGTTACGACCCTGTATAGGTAAAATGAGTGGATTACCTTGAAAATGCGGAAGAGGNTTTCCGTCATGCTGGTAAGTCGTGATGCCAAAACCAAAACCTGGTTTCATAAGTGGTAGATGGTGGACATGCACTTCTGAACGTTCAGATGTAAAATGACTTCGGCAGACCAATCCCAATACCATTTTGATTCCTGAAGTATCCTGGGATATCAAGCCAGCAATACGTGGAGTGAAGTTTGGAGGATCCGGCTCGTGCTTTTCCTCGAGCAATGCCTCATGAAAACTTCCACCCTTTTTCATGATTGCAGCGATACGATCGGTATGATCCCCATTTGTAACCAGATATCCCTGATTAAATCTTAGCACCGCGTTATAAATGATCAATGAAGGATCTTCGAGCAAAGAACTGTCAGCTGCTTCAGTTCGTAAAACTCCTTCTTCAGTGAGGGTGAAAATTCGGTTCCGGCTGTTTACACTACGACCCATGATCCAGTAAATCAGTACTGGATTTCCTCCAGAATCACAACCCAGTACGATTCCACGTCCAGGATAGCAATTCTCCTTAAGATGTTTACGGAAATTAAGCTCTGCCTCTTCCGACAGATCTTCAATATTCATACATTTCAAACTGTTCATGATGAAGATCCGGGCTGGACCTGAAGACCAGGGGCATACCCGATACCTCTTCTAACTTGGTGATCGATTCGTTTTCATTGTTCATCAAATACTGGTGTACATCTTCATGTACATAGACCGTCATGGAACCCTTCTGTTCTTTCCGGTAGCAGCGCTGGATCTCTCTAAAAATTTCATAACTTACCGTTGCACTTGATTTTATTTGACCTGTTCCTTCGCANTAAGGGCAGGGATCGCAAAGGTAACGGCTCAGGTTTTCACGGTCTCGTTTACGGGTCATTTCAACCAGCCCCATTTCGCTGATCTGAAGAATCTTGCTTCGAGCCTTGTCATTGCGGAGGTGATCTTTCAGAGCCTGATAAACCATTTGCCGATGCTGTTGAANTTCCATATCNATAAAATCGATGATGATGATTCCACCGATATTACGTAACTGCAATTGATAGACAACCTCTTCTGCTGCTTCAAGGTTGGTGCGAAGAATGGTTTTTTCGTGACTTTCCTTTCCCACGAAACGTCCCGTATTGACATCAATCGCCGTCAATGCCTCAGTCTGATTGATGACCAACGAACCTCCGGAACGTAGCCATACTTTAGGAGAAAGGGCACGGTCGATTTCCATCTCTATGTTGTAATGATCAAAGATTGGATCNCTTCGTGAATAATGTTCCACCATCGAAGCGTAACGCGGTAGGAAGGATCGTACAAAATTTTTAATTTCCTTGTATTCATCCCTATGATCGACCACCAGTTTCTTGACATCACTGGAAAAAAGGTCCCTCAGGGTTCTGAAAATGACATTCAGGTCACTGTGAAGCAGTGAGGGAGCTTCCTGATTCTTGTATTTTTCCCGGATGTCTTCCCAGAGGGAAATCAGGTAGTTGATATCCGAATGCAGATCCTCTTCCGAACGATTTTCCGCAACGGTGCGAATGATAAAACCCGCATCATCAGGTTTGAGACGGTTGACGATGTTCTTCAATCGATCACGTTCACGTTCATCTGCAATTTGTCTCGAAACACCAAGGGTTTTGGAACTAGGCATGTAAACCAGATTTCTACCAGGCATTGAGACATGACTGGTGATACGCGCACCTTTGGTTCCAATCGGGCCTTTTGAAACCTGGACCAGGATCGAATTCCCTTCCTTCAGAAGCTTTTCGATCGGTTGTTTTTCCTTGCGAGAATTGCGTTTCCCATTACCATTCAAATCCTCATCCAACACCACGTCATCGATGTGCAAGAAGGCGGCTCTCTCTGCTCCAATATCAATGAAGGCCGATTCCATTCCAGGCAAGACTTTGACAACCCGACCTTTATANATGTTTCCTACGATCCTTTGTTCACGCTCTCGTTCGTATTGGAGTTCAGTAAGAACACCATCTTCCATCATGGCAACCCGAGTTTCGTGATGGGTATGATTGATGATTATTTCCTTGGGCATTTTAAAAACCTTAACTGGCAGATGTCACTTCACTATCGATCAACTCACGCATTTCACGCACTGCATTCTGCAGTCCACTGAAAACCCCTCGGCTGATGATACTGTGGCCGATATTCAATTCACGTAGATGTGGTAAGTGACAGATCCGCCTGGTGTTGTGATAATTCAAGCCATGGCCTGCATTGACGTTGAGCCCACAGCGGTAAGCCAATTCAGCCCCTTGATGCAAACGTTCATATTCGGAGTCAACATCAAGAGAATCTGGATCATGGCTATGTCGGTTGAAAGCGTTTGCATAACTCCCTGTATGAAGTTCAATATCATCTGCTCCACAATCAGCGGAAGCTTCGATCTGTTTAGGATCTGGATCTATGAACAGACTGACACGGATTCCTGCCGCTTTGAGCTTTTCGGCAGACAGAAGAGAGGCGCGATTTGAAATGACATCCAAACCACCTTCAGTGGTGATTTCCTCCCTCTTTTCCGGAACNAGGGTGACAATATCGGGTTTGATTTCAAGTGCTATCCCAAACATTTCATCGGTTGCAGCCATTTCTAGATTGAGCCGTGTCTGAACCACTTCGTTGATCAGTTTCACATCCCTGTCCTGGATGTGTCTCCGATCTTCTCTCAGATGGATGGTGATGCCNTCTGCACCAGACATCTCAGCAATACCGGCAGCAATGACCGNTTCTGGTTCTACTCCTCGCCGGGCTTGGCGGAGTGTGGCGACATGATCAATATTGATATGCAAAGCTATCATAAGATCCTTCAAAGATGACTAACGAAAGATATCAAGCCCAGCTTCCTGTTCGCTTTCAAGCCGGTCCGGTTTCACCCAAAGGGAAACGGTAGGCCACTGCTGGAGTACTGTGATTTCTTCTGGGGTGACCGGTTTGGGTTTGACTTGATAACTTCCAGGTTCAGTTTTGGAGAGGTCGATGATCCCGTATATTTCAGCAGGCTGAAGACTGTTAAGAACCTCAGCCGGACCTTCCACAAANACATTGAATACCGAGGGATTGATAACGCTTACAAAAACTGTATTTCGGAGGTAAACAGGAACGTTGTCAAACCGTTTCTTGATCGGCAGGCTCTTGATGCGGATTTCTGCAGTGTAATAGTCAATATCCTGATCGCGGATCAGGAGATTGTTCTGCGGGAGATCGAGCTGCACGATCAGATCCAGACTNTTATCCAGTCCATTGAGATCGATTTGACTGGTCATCACCCGTTTGATTGATTCGACAATGGATTTAGGCCCCTGAACCCGGATAGTCGAAGGATTGATCGCAATCGAATCAAGCAAAAANCCTTTTTTGGGTTTCCCCTGGAATCGGGGTTCGATTGGAAGTTCAGCTTCAATCAGTTCTTCAATGCTCAACTCCACCTGGGTGGGTTGGATGCGAGCAATCTTCACCTCAAGGGGAGAAAGGATATCCCGCTCAGAGATTTGATAGGGAGTCTGGCCAGGCTTTGAATTGCTTAGATCAAGAACCGCCTGGATTTCGAGGGGATTGAAGGATTCCCGATTTCGAGTGAGAGCAACGATATTGATCTGTGTGGGATCCGATTCTACCTGATAGGTATCGGGGACATTTTTGAAAACCACTGGAGTGAAAAAACTCATCTGGATCGGTTCCCCGGATTCCTTCGAGAGGTACCAAACAAACAGTGCCAGGAAAACAGCAAGGGCCTTGAACGCGGAGTTCTCCCTGAAAAAACTGTTCATGTCACATGTCCTTGNGGCTTTGGTTCGATAACCTCTTTATCAGAATCCAACGGTTCTGCATCTTTACCAACCGGTTCTTCTTCACTTTCTGGTTTTTTCTTTAATGTTTCCGGAACTTTTCCTTCCAGCACTTTGAGCAGGGCTTCCCGAACGTTCTCATTGGCTCCCCGAAGCAACTGTCCCTTGTAACTGAGACTGATTTCCTTGCGTTCTTCGGATACGACAAGCACCACTGCATCCGTTTCTTCGGTAAGCCCTATTGCAGCACGNTGACGGGTCCCAAGATCCTGGTCCAGACGGCTATTCATTGANACTGGAAGAATGCACCTAGCCGCTACCAGTTCTCCTTTACGGTTGAGAATCATTGCGCCGTCATGAAGCGGAGAGGTCGGGTGAAAGATGCTTTGCACCAGTTCTTCACTCACGGTCGCATTAATCTGCACACCTNTTTCACTGTAGTTTCTTAATCCGACATCCTGTTCGAATACGATCAGGGCACCCACACGTTGACGGGCCATGATGATGCAGGACTGGAGGATGCTGTCGACTACATTTTTTCGCTGTAATCCGGTATCACGGAATAGGGTGATCAGTCCAAACTGGGCTAGGGCATTNCGAATATCTGCTTGNAAAAGTACTACCATCACGAGCACCAGTGAACTGCCCAGATTGTCCAGCAGAAGCTGGGTTGCATTAAGGTCCAACAACAATGCAACCACATATAGGGCAAGCAGCAACGAGAACCCCATAAGCATCGGAATGGTTCTCGTGCCTTTGATCAGAATCAAAAGACGGTAAAAAATCAGTGTCAGCAGAAAAATATCAAGAAGATCCTGCCAACGGATGTGAAGGTCTTCTAGGAAGGGAAGATTCAGTTCCACGGGNTCTCCGAAAAAAAGGAGGATGCATGTAGATCTGAAATTTTAGTGTGGGAAACCCTAAGCTTCAGTTTAAGCTGAGGTGAGCCCTGACAGNCATTTAGAAAATGCGGTATCTGTGTTATTGCCACATTCTGTCGCGTGGCTTGAAAATNTTTCAATTGCCAAACTGATAATCATCTTTGAAAAAATTAAGTCCTGACAGACGTTATGTCTGACAGTTTATTTGACGGGTTCAGATACTGTTTTGTTGAGACACTGGAGGACGAGTTCTCCATCGATGGTTTCCTGCTCTAGAAGCTTAGTTGTAACGTTTTCCAATGCATCTCTATTGTCAGTAAGAATCTGTTTGGCCCTTTGATAGGACTCCCCAAGAACACGCCGAACTTCCTTGTCAATCATCTTTGTTGACTCGTTACTGAAACCCTTGTGACGTTGAAGATCTCGACCAAGGAATACTTGTCCTGGATTTTCTGTGTAGGAAACTGGTCCCATCTCTGTTGACATCCCCCACTGGCAAACCATTTTGCGTGCGATATCGGTGGCTTTTTTCAAGTCATCACTGGCGCCGGTGGTGAAGCGACTGAAAATGAGGTCTTCTGCAGCTCGCCCGCCCATGATCATTGCTATTTGCCCGAGCAGAGTTTTTTCATTGTAGCTATGTCGATCTTCTTCGGGAAGAAGNTGGGTCACTCCGAGTGCACGACCACGTGGTATGATGGNGACTTTATGNACAGGNTCCACCTCTTCAATACTGGCTGCAACCAAAGCGTGTCCTGCTTCATGGTAAGCNGTGGTTTTCTTTTCCTCATCAGTGATCAACAGGGTTCTTCTTTCAGTCCCCATCATGACTTTATCTTTGGCATACTCAAAATCCTGGGATTCTACTTCCTTCTTGTTATTTCGTGCTGCCCAGAGTGCAGCTTCATTGACCAAATTCGCTAGATCAGCCCCAGTGAAACCAGGGGTTCCGCGGGCAATTTTTCGAAGATCCACATCTTTGGAAAGTTCCACATTTTCTGCATGGGATCCAAGGATTTTTTCCCGCCCGTTGATATCCGGCGTCGGAACCACCACATGCCGGTCAAAGCGTCCCGGACGCAGCAANGCTGGATCTAGAACATCCGGACGGTTGGTTGCTGCGACCACAATCACACCTTCGTTGGGACTAAACCCATCCATCTCGACAAGCAGTTGATTGAGAGTTTGTTCTCGTTCATCGTTTCCGCCACCTAGNCCGGCACCACGGCTACGGCCAACCGCATCGATTTCATCAATGAAGATAATACAAGGAGAATTTTTCTTACCCTGTTCAAAAAGATCACGAACACGGCTCGCTCCAACACCAACAAACATTTCCACAAAATCGGATCCGCTGATGCTGAAAAACGGAACTTCTGCTTCACCAGCAATGGCTTTTGCCAGCATGGTTTTTCCTGTTCCCGGATCACCCATTAGCAGGACTCCACGAGGTATCTCACCTCCTAATTTTTCAAATTTTTCTGGAGCTGACAAAAATTCCACGATTTCAGTAAGTTCTTCTTTGGCTTCATCGATCCCCTGAACATCGGTGAACCGAACAGGATTCTGTTCTTTATTTTTCATTTGTGTCCGGATTTTTCCAAAGCTCATCGCCTTGTTTCCGCCACCCTGAATCTGCCTCATGAAGAATAACCAGATACCGATGATCAAAAGCATTGGCAGCCAACTGTTGAGTATCGCCAGAAAAATGTTACCTTGATCCGTGGGCTCAACACGTGTCCTCACCTGATTCCGTTCTAAAATTTCAAAAAGCGCAGGATAATTCGGAATTTGGGTTTGAAAACGTTCGTTGGCATCGGTCAGACCTTCTACTTGACGTCCCCGCAAAACCACTTCCAGAACTGAACCTGATTCGACTTTTGAAATAAAATCAGAAAAAGGCACTTCCCTGCTGCCTGAACCACGTGGTCCTAGCATGTTAAAAAGCACCATCATGGCTAAACCAATTACCAGCCAGATACCGATATTACGCATCATTGAGTTCACTTGTGTTTATTCTCCTGAATGCCTTTAAGATAGAATTATTTCACGACTTGAAAATAACATAGAGCCTTCCAAACAATACAGATCATTCATTATTTATGTGTGAAACAATCTCATATTCTTGACCTAACTGCAAGACGCTTAGAACGGGGTTTGCCTGAAACTTTCCTACATCTGGAAGTCTCTTCATCGGTTCGCCTCTACTCTTGACTTCACCAAACATCAGCATTGAATAATTTCATTATTTAGGGATTTTCATTCATACTATTCAATCACGAAAAAAACATTATTTTGTAACCATTTACCTAATATTTCGTTCAATCAAAATAATTTCTCATATTCAGCAAATTTGCAGCATTCTTGATCCATGCAGAATTTTAGAAGGATAGGGATTTTCCACAATCCTGATTTAAGTGAAAATGTATTGGAAGGCATTGTAAGAAGCCTTGAGCAACATCAGATGGAGCCTGTGATTCTCAAAGCATCACCAGAGGTTCAAGAAGACATTGATCTGATCCTCACCGTTGGCGGTGATGGCACAGTACTGGCTGGATTAAGCCATCTGCCAAACTACCCGGTTCTTGCAGTCAATTATGGAACGGTAGGTTTTCTGACCACAGGCAATCCGGAGGAACTGAACACGATCCTGGAGCGAATCCAGCAAGGACGTTTTGTTATCAGCGAACGTTCGATTCTTGAATGCATCCATCCACAAGGAATTGCCTATGCCGTTAATGAGGTGGTGATCAAAGGAGCAACCCGTTTGGTCAATATGTCCTTGGCCATCAACGACCATCCCATTCGCAAAATCCGGGGGGACGGTTTCATTGTGGGAACGGCCACAGGCAGTACGGGTTATCTGCTAGCAGCTGGTTCTCCGATCGTAATGCCAGAATTACGTTGCATGATTCTGAGTGGCCTGAATGAATATGATTTTCGTGCAAGGCATCTGGTGATCACCCATGATTCAAGAGTTGAACTGGAAATCATGACCAACACCCGGGAAAAGGACATTCACCTTGCCGCTGACGGGCAAAGTAGGGGACCGCTGGTTCCAGGAGATAAGGTGTTGATCCGGGAATCTGAGCGAAGAGCAAAACTGATCTTCATGGAACCTGATTATTTCTTCCAAAACCTCTCTTCCCGCCTCTCTTGGTTCCAACGCACAGGAGGTTCCTGAGGCATGCTGCTCCAACTTCCTTTATGGCGCTATCCTGCAGTCGTAATCTTTTCGGTGTTGATGCACGGGATCTTGGTGCTGATCTTGTTCAGTGAATACCGAAGGGATCCGGTCTCGACTCAAATCGAATGGTTCGAATTGAGAGAAATGCAGCTACCGAAAAAAAACAATACCCAAGCATCAGCCTCTTCACCTGCGATGGCTCCTGCATCAAAAAAACCGGAGCGTATTCCTGTGAAATCTGAAATCACCGTGCAGGATTCGAAGTTGGATGAACTGCCGACTGTGATTATCCCACCAGTCACGAAGAAACCTTTTGCTGAAAAAAAGCTTACAAAGGAGCCAGCCTCATTCTCTGAACTCAAGACACCGCCCGCTAAAGAAGAAATCATCACCCTTGAGCCTATCCAGAATCCAATCCCAGCAGAAGTTATTCAGGAAGATATGGAGGAAACTCTTTTGGAAACGAATCCAGAAACATCAATTCAACAGACGATCCCGGTCCTGGAGGAAAAATCAGCTTCAGTCTTCAGTCTAGATGAGGTTTTGCAACAGACGAAAAACTTCCCAAAAAAAACAGAATGGAACGAGACCATGGAAGAGCAAGCAGTTTCCAATTCTCTGGGAAATCTGTTGTCGGGCATCCGTATGGTCCGATTATCCGTTCCGAAGAAAGAGGAGGAACAAAACATGCGTCTTGATAGTCTGGATGCACAGACCTATCTTCAGGATTTGAATCATTTTTTTGCTCAGCATTGGGAAGTGCCTCTCCATCTTGCGGAAAGCGAGCTAACGGTGGTGGTACGCATCCGAATCGATAAGGCAGGACGAATCGAAAAGACAAAGATTGAGACCTCCTCAGGGGATGCAGAACTAGATCATTCGGTGTCACGACTCTTGAAAAACTTGCAATCTCTCCCATCCTTGCCATATTCCTATCTTGGGCATTTCTACGAATTCGGAATTAAATTCACCCCCCGCGATCTTCAGTTCTGACCCGCCCAGTCGGACTTTTCTTCATCATGTTTTTGGATTGGACATGCTCCGTCTGATCATTCTCTTATTGCTCATTGTTTGTGGATGGTGCCCAAGCGCTGTCTATGCTGGCCCAATCGATTATTTCGACATCACCCGGCCTAAATTCAAACCACTACCTGTGGTGATCAGTATGAGCCCGGCCAATCATTTAAACGGACTTTACGTCCAGTCAGTCTTTCAAAGCAATCTGGAACAAACCCTTTTTTTCCAGGTTTTTGAAGAGGGGTCTCATGCTGAAACAACACCAAATACAATAGATTCCCCTGCATTTAGGATGGAAATGCAGATCTTGCAGGAAAAACCATTGAAATTCCTATTCACCCTTTATGGCCGTGAACAGGAAACGCCACTGGCTTCAGGGAATTTGAGCGAGGACAAAAAAACCGACCTGAGACAGCTTGGGCTGCTAATGGCCAATACTTTCATTAAAAACTCTTTGGGCTTCAAAGGGATTGCCGAAAGTCAGATTGCCTATACCTCGCAAAAGAAAAACGGGCGAAAAAACATCATGCTTTCCAGTTATGACGGAACCAACCAGCAGCGTTTTTCCTACAATCTTGGTTCCAACAACCACGCCAGCTGGGCCTTCGACAATCAGAATCTACTCTACACGACCTTTACCCGTTCCAATGTTCAGATCGCTATCCAGCCTTCAAAGAGACTTCGTGCTAGCATCCTCTCTTTTCCGGATGGAACCCAGCCCCAGGGCGGGAGTTGGTCTCCCAGAGGTGATTCGATCTTGATCACTCTGATGACCAAGGGAAATTCTGACATCTATAGCTACCAGTTAAAAAACCGGAAATTGGAACGGATCCTGGCATGGAAAAGCCTGGAAACCTCCCCATCCTGGTCTAAAGATGCCTCTTCCATCGTGTTTGTGTCTGATAGTGTGAGGTTTCAGCAACCGCAGATTTATATCCACGACACAACAAAAAATAAAACGCGGAGAATAACATTCCGAGGAAAATACAACAGTTCCCCGCGTTGGTCTCCCGATGGGACCCAGATCCTCTATGAAGGAAAGCGGAAGGGATATTTTCAGATTTTCAAATACACCCTTTCCACCAACCGCCATCTTCAACTGACCTTCGGACGTTTCAACAGTGAAAAACCGGACTGGTCTCCTAATGGGAAGCAGATTGTTTTTTCTTCAAAACGGAACGGTCTTTCGAAATTGTTTCTGACTTCCGTTCATGGCGGAAGGATGATCCGGCTTACCACCACTCCTAAATCCGTTGTCGAAACCAATCCGGTTTGGAGTAAGTAATGATCATGGTTTCGAGCCGCTGGTTCCTTGTCTTTTCCCTTTTCCTGATTATAACCTCGTCTTTTTCCCAACTTTCTGGAAGCGAATTGGATGAACTTCGTGAAAGTCTCCAGCGTCAAGATGCACGGATCCGGAGGATGCAGAGCCTGATTGCAGAGCAAAATGCCAGACAGGACGGGATTGAACAAACACAGCCACCTCTTGACCTCATCGAATCACTCTATGAGGATCTGAATCGGATGCAAGAGGAACTTCAGAACCTATGGCCGAGGCTGGTAGCCATGGAAGAACAAATGGAACGTCAATGGGCTGAGGCCCTTGAAGCACATAAAGATGACCTGAAACTCGGAATGCTGGCCCTGATGGCAGGAAATCCGGATTCTGCAGCAGAATGGTTTAAACCCTTTTTGACAGATGATTCCCAGCCTCAACTTAGAAGCAATTTGCTGATGGCTCTTGCAAATTCATACCTGGAACAAGGGTTTGCGGAGCAGGCGGCCTCCTATTATGGGACCGTAATAGGGCAACCTGACAGAGGACGGCATTACCCTCTGGCATTGTTTTCCCTTGGAAGGGCATTCGAGATGCTTGGTGAGAAAAACAAACGGGATGTCGTCTGGAGGGAACTGGCTGAAAATTTTTCAGAACATCCACTGACCCGTCAGGCACAGTTGTCGCAAAAGCCTAAACTGGATGATCAAATCCTGGATGATTCCATTGATAACCCATCGGTGACCGAAAAATCAGAAGAATCGAGCGTGATTGCAAACTGAAAATGGGTTCTGAAAAAACATCTGTTCGAGTGATTCCGGTGACTCATGCCAGACCATGGCTTGAAGAGAAACTTAGGAATCTCGAATTGAAACTGGCAGGAGTTCAAGATTTTGGAGAGGTCTCTAATGAAGAAGGATTCCGAGAAAGGATTTTGGTTTTGGTAAAGCATCGTGATGAATACACGAGCCAACTCCAAATGCTGTATCAGGAATTCGGAGAGCTTTTTCGGGATTATGCAGGTTATGAAAATCCTCCGGTACTCGAGGAGCATCCCGTTTTTGAAAAAATCAAAAAAACTGCCTGGATTCCAGCCACCGAAGACCAGTACCTGCTCGGAAGCTTGGATTTGGAAGGAGAAGGTAACAGCAGAATACGCGATTGGTGTAATCAATTGGATCTGCTGGAAAAGAATGTGATTGGCATGAATGATGTCATTCATGAATTTTACCAGGAGCGGAATCAGCGTAACCAGGGGATTGAAATGGACCAGTTGGAACTGGTACTTGAACAGCAGAAAGTCCTCATACAGGAATCCCTCAAATTACAGCAGGAGAATCAGAAACAAATCAAACGTGACCAGCGCCTGTTGATGCAGCAGAAAAAAACACTTGCTTCCAAACAGGTTAATCTCAAAAAGAAAGAGGAGGAACTACAGTCGAACCGTCAAAAGCTTGCAGAGGATCAGGCCTTACTGATGGCTCGTGAAGAAAGCCTCCAGCTCGGACAAACCCAACTTGAACAGAACCAAGGTCTGCTAATCGATGCTGCTGAGTTAATACGCAGCCAGGCTCAGCTTATGTCGGAAGAAGTCTCACGACTTGAAAAATTCAATCAGGAAACAAACCAGGAAGCACCTGATGAGGCTGAACTTCTACAAACTAAGACCAAGCAGGATTTAGGTGTCCTGCTCAGCAATCATCAAGATCTCCTCAGGCAGCAAAAGGAACTTCTGGAAGGAATAGAAAACGCAGGAGACCGGTTGGACCAAGACAAGAACTGGATAAAAAGCCTACTCAAAGGTTTGCTCGATCAGCAGGAAAAATTCCAGCATACCGAAGACCAAATGCGTGAACGTGAAAAGGAATCCATCATCCGTAAGGAGACTGACCTTCAGAATGAACGGGGCTGGATCAAGGTTGAAAAAGCTAAACTTCGACAGTCGGAAATTCAAAAGGAAGAACACGAAACAACAGTCTCGGATCCTCTTTTCTGAAGTTCTCTCTTATTTCAACGTCATTTTTTAGCTGAATCCCTCCGAAACACCCATGAAACCTCAAAGACTGGTGCTTAAAATCGGCACCAATGTCCTTCAGCGTCCTAATGGCAAACTGGATTACAATCAAATCAGTGAATTCACTGCACTGGTGGCCGAAATTCGATCTCGCCATCATGAGGTCCTAATCATCAGCTCAGGGGCAGTGGGAGCAGGCCGGGAATTTTGTCAGTTAGATACTGCCGAGAATCCTCTGATCCAGAAACAAATTCTGGCATCGGTTGGGCAGGCGAGGCTTATGCAGATCTATACTGATTTTCTCCGGGAACATCATCACACTGCTGCGCAGGTACTGCTCACTCGAGCAGATTTTGGCAACAGGGCCTCATATCTCAACATTCGCAACACCTTGACCCATCTGATCAAGGCCGGGATTGTACCCATCGTCAATGAAAATGATGTTGTGGCAACGGAAGAACTGACGCTGAATTTTGGTGACAATGACTGGCTGGCAGTCTATGTTGCGGCCTTGGTTGATGCGAACCGTTTGTTTTATCTGACCATTGCCCCAGGGCTTTTGAAATCTGCATCAAAAAAAGGGCCAGGGGAGGTCATTCCAGAAGTTCGTGAACTGAACCAGGAAGTGCTGGATCATTGTTTCCCTGACAAAAGTATTGGGGGGCGGGGAGGTATGGAAAGCAAAGCACGGGCAGCTGGACTTGCCATGAATTTTGGAATCGACTGCTACATTCTTGACGGCAAAGATCCGACTTCGGTGCTCGAAATCCTTTCAGGGAAGAAGCGAGGAACCCATTTCATCGCCAGCAAAAAGAAACCGGCCAGCTACCAGAAATGGCTTGCTGCTGGAGCCTTGAGCCAGGGACGTTTGAAGATTGACTCAGGTGCTGAAGAAGCCCTGACTCTTCATAAGAAGAGCCTTTTGATCCAGGGTATCATCGAGGTGGAAGGCGATTTTGAAAACAGGGACATGGTTGAACTCTGTAATGACAAAGGTGAACGAATCGGTGTTGGACGATGCCGCATTTCTTCGGAAGAACTCAGAAAGATCATAGGGCAACAGAAACTACCGAATGCTGAAAAACTGCGTAATCACAAACCCGTGGTACATCGTGACCACCTGTATCTGGAGTAGCATATGACCGTCAGTTCCTCACCGCATAATCCCAGCAATAGTGTGGTTGTCCGGCTTCGTCTCTTCAACGAAGTCGGAGTGCTCAATCGTGTGACCCAAAAGATTTCAGAGTTGGGTGGAAATATAGGGGCGATTGATATCGTCCGTCCAGAACCCAATGCACTCATCCGTGACATAACCATCTACACCCACAATCCGGAACATGGGGAAAAACTGGTTGAGGCACTGAAGGAAATTCAAGATGTAGAATACATCAATTTCTCGGACCGTACATTTCTGGCCCACCTTCAAGGTAAGATCGAAATCCAGAACCGACTGCCGTTAAACACCAGGGACGATCTTTCGATTGCCTATACCCCCGGAGTCGCCAGGGTCTGCACGGCCATCCACAAAAACTCCGAAGAAGCATACAAACTGACCATCAAAGGAAACACCGTGGCTGTTGTCACTGATGGAACTGCCGTGCTTGGGCTGGGCGACATAGGCCCTAAAGCTGCGATGCCAGTGATGGAAGGAAAAGCAATGCTTTTCAAACAGTTTGCAGATATCGATGCCTGGCCAATCTGTCTCGACACCAAGGATTCAGACGAGATTGTTTCCATTGTCAAAGCACTTGCACCAGGTTTTGGTGGAATCAATTTAGAAGACATTTCTGCTCCTCGCTGTTTTGAGATTGAAAACCGGCTTCGCCAGGAACTGGATATACCTGTCTTTCATGACGATCAGCACGGAACGGCCGTGGTTACCACAGCAGCCTTGATCAATGCCCTTAAAGTGGTCGGCAAAAAGCCGAAGGATATCAAAGTTGTTGTTTCTGGTGCAGGCGCTGCAGGAACTGCCTGTTCGAAAATGATCCTGCACCTTGGAGTACAAAACCTCATCGGTTGCGACAGCAAAGGGGCAATTCATAAGGGCCGGAGCGATCTCAATTCGAGTAAACACTGGTTTGCAGAAAACACCAATTCCAACTTTGAGAAGGGAACCTTGAAAGAAGTAATCCGCGGTGCCGATGTTTTCGTTGGGGTTTCCGCTCCTAACATCTTGGATGCGGACGATATCAGAAACATGGGAAAAGATGCCATCGTCTTTGCCATGGCCAATCCCGACCCGGAGATCCTTCCAGAGGAAGCAAGACCCATTGCCGCTGTGGTTGCCACCGGCCGTAGTGATTATCCTAACCAGATCAACAACGTTCTCTGCTTTCCAGGTATTTTTCGAGGAGCCCTGGACTGCCGGGCGAAAGCAATCACAGAAGAAATGAAACTCGCAGCCTCACATGCTATTGCTGAATCTCTCGATGAAGAACACCTGAATCCGGATTACATCATTCCAACGGTTTTTGATAAAAGCGTGACCCCCAAAATTGCTGAAGCGATTGCTGAATGTCATGCCAAAAACCACTGAAAAGCAGAAATTTGAGAAACGCCCCTCCGAATATCCCAAGATCCGAGGAAACCCCTTTGATTAATTTTTAAACCATCGAAATAGATAAGGACTTAATGCTTGGGCGACTTAAGGAAAAAGGGTACTTGGCACTGGATGGTGCAATGGGCTCGAATCTTTTTCAGTTAGGATTGATCTCGGGAGATTCACCCGAATCCTGGAATCTGGAGCACCCGGACCGGGTGAAAAAGGTACACCAGGCATTTGTCCAATCCGGTTCCGATGTCATTCTAACCAACACTTTTGGTGGAAACCGTCATCGGTTGAAACTTCATCAACTAGAAAACCAGGTCATCGAATTGAACCGTGCCGCAGTCAAACTTGCCCGAGAATGTGCAGGAGATTCAGTGATGGTCGCAGGTTCGATCGGTCCCACTGGAGAAATCATTGAGCCACTGGGGAGTCTTTCCGTTAAGGATGCCGAAGCTGCATTTCGGGAACAGACCTCCGGTCTTGCAGAAGGCGGCGCAGATCTGTTGTGGATTGAGACGATGTCGGATCTCAATGAACTACAGGCAGCCTGCAATGCTGCTGCATCGACAGGGCTTCCTTTTGCAGCGACCATGTCCTTCGACACGGCAGGAAGCACCATGATGGGTGTCTCTCCAACCCAATTCGTTCAGTTCATGCAAAACTTCCCAGCCTCTGCTTATGGTGCCAACTGCGGAGTTGGACCTGACCAATTGCTGCAGACCATCGGTGAGATGAAGCAGGCAGGTGGAAAACATTTGATCGCCAAGGGAAACTGCGGTATTCCAGTATTTCAGGAGGGAGAGATCCGCTATACGGGCACGGAAGAAGTCATGGCCAATTATGCCAGAGAGGTCAGGAATCTCGGAGCTGAATTAATCGGAGGCTGTTGCGGTACCACAGGTCTCCACCTGCATGCGATGTGTGTGGAACTCGAAACCCATCCCTACCAACCGACCACACTGGAGCAGAAGACCCGACCTCCATCCAATCCTAAAAGCAAATCGAGGCGCCGAAGAAGAAATTCCAGTTCCTGAGACTGTAAAGCTCTATCTCGAACCATGATGACCGAAGAGAATCCTTATCAAAGCGGTATTGCATACACCGATGGTTCTTTCTGTCCAATTGAGGAAGCAAGGATCCCAATTCTGGACTGGGGATTTTTGAGGTCTGATGCCAATCAGGATACCGTATCGGTATGGAACGGAATGTTTTTTCGACTTGAAGATCATCTGGACCGCTTCCAACGCAATAATGAAAAACTACGATTTAAAATTCCCCTAAGTCGTGATGAAATCCGCACGGTGTTGATCGATTTGGTCCAAGAAAGTGGCTTCCAGAATGCATACGTGCAGATGCTCATGACCCGTGGAAGACCTCCCATCGGAGTCAGAGATCTTCGGATGTGTGAAAATCGATTCCACGCTTTTTGCCTTCCCTACATCTGGCTTGCTCCTGAGGAGGTGCGTCATCGTGGACTGCATGCTCACATCAGCCCTATCCAGCGTATTTCTTCGCATTCGGTTGATCCGACCATCAAACATTATCACTGGCTTGATTTTCAGATGGGACTTTTTGAGGCATACGACTCGGGTGCGGAAACGGTAATCCTCACGGATTCGGAAGGAAATATTACAGAAGGACCGGGGTTCAATGTTTTCATGGTTGAAAAAAATAGTCTTTTTACACCTGCCTCTGGGGTGTTGGAAGGTATGACACGACGTACCGTTTTTGAACTTTGTGAATTGGAAGGCATCAGAAGTGTAGAAACTTCAATCTCCCCGGAAAGACTCCATTCTGCTGAGGAAGTCTTTCTCAGCAGTACTGCAGGAGGACTGATTCCTGTGACACAACTCGATGGACTTTCCATCGGTTCAGGAAAACCAGGTGAGACCACCCTCCTACTCAATCAATCCTACTGGAAACGACGCCTTGAGGGATGGCATGCGACCAAAATTCATGACGAGGAACCCTAATGGAAGGGGTTGGTCTTTTTTGGATCTAAATTTTCAAACAGCGGGTGGGAAAAGGTTGAATCCTAAGGGAATAAACACTGAAAATCATTCAAGATCCCATTCCAAATCCAAAAAAATCAAACAAAGTTTGGTCTTTTCAAACGTCAATTTTCTTTCTTGCCCTGTGTAAGAAGCATGCTAAGTTATGCCAACAGCGAGTAGGTGCTGTCTCTTCAGTAAACCTGAATAGAAAGGAGGTGATCAATGGTTTCTTCAAAACATGTTCACTGTCCTTCAGTGTCATTCTGATAAGGACATGAAAAGGTTCACCTCCTCTGTTTCAGAGGAGGTTTTCCTGTTTTTGGGGCCTTCCACGTCATCCATTCTTTTCCTGGTTTTCATCCAAACCAAAATAATCACCTGCGGTTCCCTCAAAGTTAAAGTGAGAACACTGATCCACTTCACCAGGATGAGGATTGATATTGATCACCGTCGAGCCTGATTCGCGTGCCTCCTGGGCAAGCCAGACCGGCGTGTGGATCACTCCGGCGGTTCCTATGACAAGTAGAATGTCACAATCCCTGCAGGCCTGAATCGATTGCGGAAGCGGATAATCGTCATAACTTTCTCCAATGAAACAGACATTGGGACGCCACCCCTTAAGTTCTTCTTCTGGAGGAGGAGTTTCCACCCACGATTCAGGAAGAGGACGAAGTTCCCTGTTATTCAGGTTCCGCATTTCCCGGATACTGCCGTGGATTTCCAAAACCTTGAAACTTCCTGCCTTGCGGTGCAGACCTGAGACATTCTGGGTTATCAGTCCAAGGAACTTTTCCCCGAGATTCTGCTCCATTTCTGCCAACCGGTGATGGGAAGCCGCTGGCGGAGTATCATGGTAACTGACAAAGCGTTGGAGATACCAGCGCCACTGACGGAAGGGTTCTTCTTCCATGGCTTCCACCGAAGCCAGATAAGTTGTTTCACGGTCTTCGTAATACCCCTTTTCCCCACGGAAAGTGGGTAACCCCGCTTCTGCGTCGATTCCAGAACCAGTGATCACAGCCAGTTTTTTGTTCGCTTCAATCAGGCTGGAAGGATGATATTCCTGCGGCAGTTGGTCTTTCATTGTGGGAGGATTGGATTGGTTGGTTGGGTCTGTGAATCCCTCTAAAATGGAATCAAAGTAAATTTTTTCTACAGATCAAACAAAGAACCATCATATCATCAAAATTTCATCGCAGAGAATTAAATAGCTATGAGTTTATTCATCAATTTAATGACTTCACTTTCACTAATCATCTAAGGGAAGATCTGGTCCGATCAAAGAGATTAAACCCAAATCGATTTCAAAAACCACTTTCTGTAATTCCAAAACATGCCCATTGCACTAGTCCAAGGAAGCATTGCCGTACAATATGTCCACCTGCTCCATAAAAATCTGCCAAAACACTGGGATATTCTGAGTTGGGACCCGGAAGAAGATTCCAAAGACGATTTTCTGGAAAAATCAAAAAAAGCGGATGCCATCATAGGTGGCCGCATTCCACTTGAAAAATGGCCCCGGCTACCTAAATTGAATCTGTTTCAGATCCCCTGGGCAGGATTCGATTTCTGTTCCCCGAAGACGATGCCTATGAGCATCCCAGTCTGCAACTGTTATGAGCATGAAAGCACAATGGCGGAATACGTGATGCTGGCGATGCTTGAATGGCAAATCCATCTCGGTCAGATGGATCAACGTTTTCGTGAGCAAGGTTGGGGAGGACGTCAAGTCGGAAAAGGACTCTACCATGGAGAAATCCGAGGAAAAACAGTCGGCATTCTTGGCTATGGTCATATTGGCAAGGAAATCGCCTTAAGAGCCTCCGCCTTCGGTATGCGTGTGCTGGGAATCCGAAGAAGTAAACAACCTACTCCGGAGATGCTGGAATGGCTTGGAACTTCAGAGCGACTTCCGGAAATGCTTCAGGAATCGGATTTTGTTGTTGTCTGCTGCGATCTCAATCCACAAACCGAAGGCATCCTTGCAAAAGAAGAACTGGAGTCAATGAAAAATGAGGGAGTTCTTATCAATGTTGCTCGAGGAAGGGTAGTAGACGAGGAAGCCCTTTACGAGGCTTTGCTTGAAAAAAAGATTGGAGGTGCTGTCATTGATGTCTGGTACCAATATATAGGAGCAGACAAAAAAGAAATCTGGCCTTCAAATTTTCCGTTTCAGGATTTGGACAACGTCATCCTCAGTGCCCACGAAAGTGCCTGGACCCGGGAACAGATTGAACGACGCTGGCAGTTTATCGCACAAAACCTGGAACGCGTGGAACAAAACCTTCCTCCTGAAAACCTGGTATTTATTGGAGAACAACCTATGGACGACTGAATTTCTTAAAAAGATCTTTCAGGCGTGTAAAAGGGTAGTGGCCGGATAAATGATGAGGAAACGGTGAGTGAAACGATTTTTGTGGGATACAGGACTGTTCCCAAATTTTTATGAATGGAAATCCGTCAAATCAATGAACTTCCGCAAACGTTCAAATGGATCTTTAAACAACCTGGATTGAAAAAGTGACAAGGCATGGAAATGCTAGCCAGCTCTCTCAGAAGCCTTTCGGGAGGATCTCAGATATCAGGAATTCTCGGTTGACTCCACAACATTGCGAGGTGAAGTGAATTCCATCACAAATCTAACGATTTTGTTTCTTCGATGTTTTTTTAGTGATGCCAAGCCACAACTTCAAGAGCTCTTCTGTGGTTTTGCTGTCACTTTTTCTCATATGGATCATTTTGTTCCTGATTTGAATCGATGGCACGTTGCCACATTTGAGCAATAATCAGGCCGTCACCCAAAGATTAGGTCCCTTTTTAGGTTGTGAGGTGCGAAACCTCAAAGACATCCGCATCACCCCTTGGAGATGTATGGCAATCAAAAGGGTTGAAGGTAGATTCTTTAAATAAATCGGAAATTATCGTAAGATGAAATGCTAACTAAAATTTCTTAAAGAGGTATCATGAAAGCCAAGATCACATACTGCGTTCAATGAAACTACCTGCCTAAAGCTGAGCGTGCCTCAGTTGAATTAAGGTCGACCAATGTCAAAGAGATAGAATTGATCGAAGGTTCCAATGGAATCTTTGATGTTGAAATAGACGGGAAACTGGTCTTCTCAAAATATAAGACGGCTCGATTTCCAAACGATGGTGAACTTGCTGAACTGGTCCATTGAAATTTGATGAGCATCAAACCCATCTAAAGGTTGTCCCTCTTTTCAGAAAGCTTTCATCAGAGCGACCCATGAGTTTCACCATTCAGGAGATTCATTGATGAAAAAAAGGATCCTCAACATTGCCTGCCTCCAGACACGCCCTAGACCCGATTTTCAATCGGCATTGGATGAGGCACTTGGATTGGCAGAACAAGCAATAAGGGCTGGATCAGAGTTTATCTGCCTGCCTGAGTATTGTGGTGGTTTAAAAACCGAAGGTTCTTCTTTTGCGCCACCTTCGGCACATGAGGACGCTCATCCCGTGTTAAAAGGACTCAGAGATTTTGCCTCAACACGTAAAGTGTTCATCCTAGTGGGTTCCATTGCGGTTGATGGCCCATCCCAGGAAAAAATCCGCAACCGTGGTTTCATCATTGATGACCAGGGTCTTATCCTAAGCCGCTATGATAAAATACATCTTTTCGACATTAAGCTTTCAGAAGATAAAATTTACCAGGAAAGTGCCACGGTGCATGGAGGCAATCAGGCTTCTATCTGTCACATGCCTTTTGGAATTGTAGGTCATACCATTTGTTATGACCTGCGTTTTCCTCAGCTATATCGTGAATTGGCTCAGTTCGGTGCAAAGATTCTGTTTGTTCCTGCTGCCTTTACCAAAAAAACGGGGGAAGCCCATTGGCATGTCCTCAATAGAGCAAGAGCCATCGAAAATGGAGCTTTCGTGGTTGCCCCATGTGCGATAGGAAAGGTTGATGGAGGAGGAGAAAGCTACGGGCATTCATTGATCATTAATCCCTGGGGAGAAATCTTAGCGGATGGTGGTAAAGAAGAATCATGTTTTATCCATGCTGCNATCGACCTGGATGAGGTTCAAATTGCAAGAAGTCGTATTCCTAGTCTCATGCATGATCAATCGTTTAAGCTCAACACTGGGAAAGAACAAGAAGCGGCTTAAGTTCCTAAATAACCCCTGTTTGCTTTTATGACCCTGCGCCATCTTTTGCAATCAAAGTTGAACCCCTTTGCATAAAAATTTTATCCAAATAATTCATGATCTAGTTTCGAGGAGTTAATCTTCTCACAAGTTCAAATNTATTTTACCAAGAAAATGAAATGGCTGAAGTAGCACTAGAGATTTTACAAATACTTGAAGAGTTGGAACTCCATCAGTTTACGTTGAGAGAGAGACCCGGAGGACAAACAGATTTAATGTTGAATGATAATTTGTTGATTACATCCATCAATGATNATGAAGAAAAGTCCAGTGTCCTGGAACGCATCATTTCTGAATCCGTAACAATCCGGGAAATCCTCGATGAGGCTGAAGATAAAATTGAAGATTACGTCCTCAAGGTTGACAAATAAATTATCTGATCTGTCGTGCTGGTTTTTCTTGAAGCGAAAAGAAACCCCATTTACAATGTATGAGGTTTAAAATTTATTTATTTTCCCTGAAGCAGCTTTTCGAGGTTGAGTGAAGTTTTCAATGTTTGAATCTCTTCTTTGACTTTCTCTGAATCCTTAGCCTGTAATGCTTTTGCAATCATGTAAGCATAGTCCGTACAGATCATTTGTTGACTCGAAGAGGTATCTTGGATCTCATCTGCACATTCCGTTTTGATGAGTTCGATTGCCTTTTCAAAAAATGGCCGGAATTCCTCACCCTGACTATGGACGATCCTTGACATCGTCCTGACAAAATCACCTTCCTGCATGTATTTCTTTTCACAAATATTTTTTCTTGAAACGAAGCCTTTTTGATCAACCTAAGGGATGAAGATCCTTTAGGGGTCAAACAATATGGAACCGAAGAAACTTAAAGTTGATTGGTCGATTACTGATTTTTTCACTACTGGATCCATGGATTTTATTCATCAAGTAAAACATGATCAATCAACCATTAGGAGCAAAAAGGATTTTCCCGTTTCTTCCACCACGGTAGGCATGCCGAAGTGCATCTTCGAAATGACCCAAGTCATAAATCGCCTCTACAGGAACATATAAATCTCCATTGATTATTTTTGAAGCCAAATTCTTATAGGTCTCCTGTATCTTGTCTAAGGACATCGAACCTAGTTTTTTTGCGAGCCAAAATCCTGTTAATGTAATCCCTTTGAAAACAATCATATCCGGAGTCAGTTGACAGGGTTCACCGCTCAATAGGCCATAATTCACTACTGTTCCCCCTTCACTGAGTGTTTCAGCTAAGTTCGAAGTCGCTTTCCCTGCGACAGCATCTATCCCAAGCGGGATGTTGGCCTCACCAATTGCTTTCCTGACTCGGTCAGCGAGATCTTCACCATCTAAAAATACCAGGTCTGCTCCTAATTCAATCAACTCTTCATTTAAATCAGANCGTCGAACCACATTGATCGTGGAGATACCCTTGGCACGCGCCAGTTGAATGAGACACCTTCCCACGGCTGAATTGGCTGCATTCTGAATGACCCAATCTCCTGGCTTCAAATCCACAAATTGTTCGAGCATGAACATTGCGGTCGCAGGATTTACTTTAAGCATCGATAACTGGTTCACATCGGCATCTTTTGAGACCCGAATCATAGTGTTCGCAGGAGCCTGTATCTTTTCAGCCCAATTGGTTCGTCCTAGACTCAAGACACGATCCCCAATGTTGAGATCTTCAACCCCATCTCCCAAGTCAAGGATTGTTCCTACACCCTCAATCCCTAATTTTACTGGGAGTGCAGGTTGAGTCGCATATTTGCCTTCCATGATCAGAAGTTCAGCAGGGTTGATCGGAGCAGCATTGATTTCTAGGGTTACATAGCCTGGATCTGGTTTCGCCAAATCATTCCCATTGATGGTTTTGCATACTTCCCATGGTTTTCCAAATGCGGTTAATTCAATATATTTCATTTTCGGTATCAATGTAGATGTTCAATCCTTGTTTATTGAAATAAAAATTATCACCAAAACTCAAAAATACTTTTAATATTAACAATGGGTTGAGCCTTTATCCAGTTGTTTACTGTCATGCATATCCTTGTGCANAATGGCCAGCTTGAAAAATATCCCTGCTAAACATATACCGATTGCTGAGAAAGGCTATGTACTTCTTGTTGATGAATTTTTTTCGAATGCTATCAAGCAGAAAACACAAAGGATCGCCAAAAANCTCTCTCTGGTGAAACGTTATGCTTGCTTGCGGAAGTGAAACATCCTGAACTCTTCAAGTCTCTTATTCTTCCAGATCNCCCTGTTNACTCTAGAATAAAGTGAATCATTATAAGTTTTCTGATAAAANTTTGATTAGAACATGATTCCAATCCTGGAAAAAAGTCTATGAAAAGAAAAGAGATGTTCGAGTGTTGAGACAAGGCTTTGGAACATTTCAAAACCCAAGAACCTTCAAGGGTCTNTCAGTATTAAAACCGATATTCTTNAAAACGNAGCNTTANCAACGTTCTTCTAGAATATCAATTAATTAACCTACGCAGGGTGTCAGTCTGAAANTCCTCTCAACTCCTCTCGGTTCCTTCTGAATCGGAAGTTTTGCTACCNANCTGCTACCAAATTCGCAATACATGGTATGGATTTAGATCGGAGGTTTGAGAGTTTCACCAGGGGAGCTTCTCTCCCTTATAGTTTAGGAATGAACCGCTCTCATCGATCCTTAACCGCTCAATGTGTGTGATCATACCTGCCACACTTTGCTCTACGGTGATTTCTGCGTTTGGCCCTCCCATGTCCGTCTGCACCCATCCTGGATGAAGTAGGACAACCTTGACCCCTTCGTTTTTGAGATCTTGGGCCATACTCTTGGCCCCCGCATTGAGGGCT
>NYUB01000020.1 GCA_002683785.1 Deltaproteobacteria bacterium | reverse complement strand
TCGCCTTTTTCTTGAGAGATGCTGCGGTCACTGTTGATGGCTACCACATTGAACCCGTTGAGGGTATTTAGCTGGTGCAGGAACTTGAGATGTGCAGCACTGATATCATCGAAATATCCATTTGTGAATATTAGTGGAAGTTCCTGATGGGGCAGATAACGGCTGAGTTGTTCGAGCGTCATGATCTTCCCTGAAGTTTCACCGTATTCAAAACGATGAAGAAGATCTGAACGGGTGAAAGAAACAACTCCTACATGCTGAATGGCCATGCCGGCTGCTAGTTGGGCCCAGAAACCTGCCTGTTCGATGCTTGCACCTCCTGCCAAGAGGTAGGCCAGAACACTGATCACCATATCTCCAGCTCCGACAACATCGAATACTTCCTGGGTTTCAGCTTTTAGGAACTGATAGTCATTGGCTTGACGGAACAGCAACATTCCATCCTGATCGAGGCTGATGACAACATATTCAAGATCCGCCTCGTATTTCAGTTTGTGTGCTGCCCGGAGGATACTGTCCTGATCGATGAGAGGGAATCCTACCGCAGCTTCTGTTTCGGCCCGGTTGGGTTTGATAAGTGTGAAATCCTGGTAGATTTCGAAATCAATATTACGACGAGGGTCACAAAGGGAAGGAATGTGATGGGTTTTGCAGAGAGCAGCAATGGTCCTAAGCATCGAGTTACCCAATAAACCTTTGCCATAATCTGAAATCAAGACTGCGTCAACCCTTGGAATGGTCTTTTTCAGGAAATCAATCAGCCCTTCCTGCCTGACCACACTCCCCGAAGGAGGATCAAGATCCATCCTCAACAGATGCGTATGTCCGGCGATCATGCGGTGTTTGAGCACTGTGGTATACTGTTCCTGCTGTTCTACTCCAGATGTGTCTATACCCTGTTCCTGAAGCAGACCGAGAATGATCTCTCCGGCTTCATCTTTTCCAGTGACACCGCAGGCCAGCACTTCAGCACCCATCACGGATAGATTCATCATCACATTGCCGGCGCCCCCCAGCCTCTGATCATCCCGGGCAACTTGAAGTACCGGGATCGGGGCTTCCGGAGAAATCCGTTGAACCATCCCCCAAGAGTAGCGGTCAAGCATCAGATCTCCTACCACGAGAATCTGTGGCGTGGCAATATCTGAAAGACTTTGCCTCAGTTCTGATTCGGAATATTGCCTCATTAGGGTTGGGTGAGATATTTTGCGATCAGATTTTCGAAGGCATTCAGAGGTTGTGCCCCAGAAAGTAGTTCTCCTTTGATTCTACGTTTATTGGGGTTATAACGGCCTATGAAAAATCCTGGAGTCCCACTGATGCCCAAGCTGGCGCCATCTTCCATATCCTGGTTGACCAATCCCCGGTATCGCTCACTTTCGAGGCATTGGTCGAATTTTTTCTTATTTTTGATACCAATTCTACGTGAATATTTTATTAAATCTTCTGGAAACTGGGCTTTTTGATTGGCATAAAGTAATTCATGCATTTCCTCGAATTTACCTTGTTCCCGAGCACACTCCACTGCCATTGCGGCATCATCTGCTTCTGTGTGAAAGCCAAGCGGGAAATGCCTGTAACCGAAGGCAATTTTTTTCTCATAGGTTTTGATCAATTTCTGAACGGTACCCTGGATGCGTGAACAATAAGGGCACTGGTAATCAGAGAATTCCAGAATCATCACCTTGGCTTTGGGATTTCCTCTAATGTAGGCGGTTTTGATGGAAGCTTCCTGGGTAAATTCAGAGGGAGGAGAAAGGTAGGATTTGACCCATCCCTTTTCCAGTGCCATGCCGAATTGGTTCAAAAGCATCTCCTGTCTAAGTTGTGCTTTCAGGTACTGGCGGATTTGAGGACGAAATTTATCCAGGGACCCTCGTTCCTTAAGGTTGTTTCCTTCGTAAACAGCAAGGATTTGTTCTTCACTGATTGAGATCCTGGGTTTGCTGTTGATTTCTTTGTGTTTGTTTTCCAGGTTTTCAAGAGTATGTAAAATCAACTGTTCCTGAAGTTGTTGGTAGAGTTGAAGGCTGAGATCGTAAATTTTTTTGTTCCTCAAATCTTCAAGCCTCACGGGTTGATTTTCCAATTCTGCGACCATCGGGTTTGAATCAAAAACTACACTTTCAGCTGCCAGGAGGGGAGAAGCATCATAACCTAAGCCCAGGAAAGGAATAATGCTGATCATTGAATGAATAAATATTTTTAAATGTTTCATGATTTCAATCAGTTTAATTTTAATTGATATAACTGGAAGGATTTGGGGCTGCTTCCAGAGATGCCATATGCATCAGAGCGATCAGGTTGTCCCAACGTTCATTCAATCCTGGAGCCTCAAGCAGGGCTTGTTTTTCAATTGGGTTGAAATCCAGATTCATGCTCAGGATATTGATCAACAGATTTAAAGGAATGGATTCAATTTTTTCCCACTCAACCTGGAGTTCTTTCCGGGATGCATAGGCTTTGAAGGCTTGAAGCAATCCCGACGATTTACATTCTTCGATGGATTCGCTCGAATCAGATCTGAAACGTTTATAGTCCACTTCAACCTGCCTGTATAATGTTTCCACTTCGAGTTCTTTAAGGATTTCGAAGCGAATTTCTCCCTGGAGACGGATCAGATAATTCCCGTCAGATTGTTTTTGATAATGATCAATCCTTCCAAGACAACCAATTTGGTGGATTTTATCATCATCATTACTCAACGGTTGAATCATTCCGATCAGATCTTCTGTTTCTATAGCATGTTCGATCATCTGTCGATAACGAGGTTCAAAAATATTCAAAGGAAGGATGGTTTTCGGCAATAAGATACAGCCATAAAGTGGAAAAACCGGTATGGTCTCAGGAAAATTTTTAGACATTTCAGACCCTTTCCATTTCGGTTTGAAGGAATCCAAACTCAAGTGTTGCTTCAAGATCTGAGCTGTCTTCAGGCTGGGAAGGCATGCTGTTTCTCCAAACGGATGGCTTATCCATACAGATGTAGTTTGGAACACCAGGCGCGTGTTTTTGAAGCTCTTGCTGCATTAAACGGATCATCTCCTGCCGAATCCTTTTCAGGTAGCGTAGTTTACCATCATCGGATTGAAAAAGTTCACCAAGGAAAACCCTACTTGAGGGAAAACGGTCTTCTACGATTGGTTTTAACATCGGAAGACATCTGAGGGTGCCCATACTAATCCAGGCAATTCTCTCTGGACTGACAGAATCAAACAGGCGCTCAACAAGTCTTGGGTATTCTTTTTCCCAACCTGGAAAATGAAGCATTGGATCAAAATGAAAGCCGAGTTTATAACCGGCATCCGATGCTTTACGAGCAGCCTCTAAACGTTCGTCCAAACGTGCAGTTTTGTACTCTTCCTGCTCGATGATAGTTTCAGGATTGAGCGACCAAGCAATGACTGTTTTTCCTCCGTGTGGAAGGTCAAGTAGATGGTCTACGTGATGAGATTTTGTTTTTAATTCAAGAATGGCATTTGGAAGATTGCTGAAGAAGCGAATCAAATGTGGACTGATTCTGAGATAAGGATCAAGGGCTAGGCTGTCTGAATGCTCACCTGTTCCAACCCGGTAAAGTTGTCTGGAACGAGCAGAAATTTGATTTTTGAGATTTTCCAGAATTTCCTCAAGGTTGGCATGAACGGTGATCATTGGTTTGTTCAGAAAGGCCTGCAGGATACAGTAGGTGCACTCAAAAGGGCAATTCTCGACCAAATCCAGAGTGAAATAATTGCAGCAAAGCAGATCTTCCGAAAATCCCGGACAGCTTTTGAATGAATGACCCTGGAAATATTTCAGATGTAGGTTTTTTTTTCCCTGAGTCAATGGATTTCTTCCAGGATCAAGCCCCAAAGTTTTTTTGTGGTCGTCTCCCTGTTCAAGAATCAGTTGGGGGACATCGGAAAAACGATCACATATTTCACGTGCCAAGAGGGAATTTTCCACTTCAACATCAATGAGAATCTGCTCAGGCTTATAATTCAGCATGTGTTACCATCCTTCATGCCGTTGATGTTTCTTGAAGATATTTCCGAGCTTGAAGAACATCGACTTCAATCTGGTTTTTCAGTTCTTCGATGCCAGAAAATTTTTTCTCGGCTCTGAGAGACTTGAGGGGCCAAATTTCCATCGTTTCTCCATAGAGATCTCCTTGGAAATCGATGATCCACGTTTCTGCTCGAAACTCTTCCTCACCAAAAGTCGGTCGGGTGCCGATATTTGTTACCCCGTAATGAAATTCGTTTCTGAATTTTACCTTGGTTACATAAACCCCAGGAGGAAGTGGTAAGTGAATTTCTGGAATTAGGTTTGCTGTTGGAAAGCCAAGTGTCCTTCCACGTTGTTCTCCTTTTTTTACAGTCCCCAGCAAACTATAGGATCGGCCCAGATACTGTTCCACTTCAGAAAAACGTTGATCTCGAACCAATTGTCGTATCAAGGTGCTACTCACGATTTGACTATTGATTCGAATCGGAGCGATCTCCTTAAGAGAAAACCCATTTTCCCTTCCAAGTTTTTCAAGCAGTATGAAATCCCCGGATCGGTTTTTTCCAAAACGAAAATCGTAACCAACGATCAATTTCTCCATTTTAAAACGTTGAATGAGGTATTGGGATGCAAAGTTTTCCGCACCCAACTCTGCCAGTTCCGGAGTAAAGGGGATCACATGCACCTCATCGATTCCTGACTTTTCAAAGAGTCGTTTTTGGAGTTGTGGTGTGCATATACGTTGGACCGGTTGACGGGGATGTAGAATTTCTTGAGGATGAGGGTTGAAAGTAACTAGAGCAGAAGAGAGATTTCGTTGTTTGGCTTCTTTGATCACAGAGCCAGTTAAAGCCTGATGTCCGAGATGCATTCCATCAAAATTACCAATGGTGACGACGGTTGGATGATCCCCGGAGTTACTTTCCCGGAAACGATACACCTGCATGCTTTGCCCTGATCNTGGAAGAAAGAAAGTTTTCGAAAAAGAGACTAAGATTCAACATTTATAAAAGCTTTTTATTTTATGAAATACTCATGAATCTTCAAGCCGAGAACCAACCCTCATACTCAGGAAAACATTGCATCAAATATCATTGAATTCTGTTGTATCAGTAATGTTCCAAAAAAATTTCAGGATTATTTCAGGAGAAACTTCAGCTTTCAGNAACTAAATTTAGCAATCGTCTTGAAAAGAAAAGTATGCTTCTCTAATTTCAATCTCGAAGCATGCCTATCAAATGGTGAGGAAGTTGGAAAAACAAGCCCTTAGGGGTTCAATCCGGAATGCGCCTTGCTCTGAGAAAACCAATGGGAGGATTTCCTTTGGAATGAAAAAGTAATTCGAACTCTGTTTTGATGTTTTGGTCGGAAAATTCACTTTGATGCAGATCATAAGTAAAATCTTTGATTTCGAAAAGTTGACTATTATATAACAATTCTGAAGTGGATTTAAAATATTCAAGATGATCAGTTTTGAAGAAAATTTCTCCTTTGGGTGAAAAAAGTCGGAACATCATTTCAAGAAAAGCCTCACTGAAGATACGATGTTTGCGCCGGCATTTTTTGGACCATGGATCAGGAAAATTGATGTGTAAAACATCGATACTGCCCGTCTCAAAATAATCATCCAGATATTCTCCCCTTTCTCTCATCAGCAGAATATTCTCTAATTGTTCTCTTTTAATTTTTTTTGCTGCAAGTACGAGTCGCTTCAACCTCAATTCGAGGCCGAGAAAAGTATCTTCAGGCTTATTCCTGGCCATTTCCATGAGGTATCNTCCAGAACCGCAGCCAATTTCCACATGGGCTTTCGATGAATTCTGAACTTTTCTCTGCCATTTTCGATCAAAGCCCTCTCTGTCAGGATGGGGCAAAAGCCAATCCTCATAATCGTAAATCTTTGTGATGTATGGATTGTTTCGTTCCATCCGGTCCAGATTGGACTTGGGGAGGAGGCGGTAATCACTCGGTCGATAACGGATATCAGTCATGCAGTCGAATCAGCAGAAATTCAAAATTGAAAGGGTAGGAGAAGCTCCAAATGGAGCAATACGATTGTTTATCAATGATGGAAGTGAAATGGTTGTGGGTGTAAAAAGCTGGAACCGTCTCGAACTTTCGCTGGAGAAAGAGCTTGAAGAGCATGTACTTCGTGCACTGGAAAAGGAATCTTATTACAATCTTCTGCGCAACAAGGCTCTTGAACTACTGGCAATTCGGGAACATTCACGTCAGGAACTAAAACGAAAACTGAATTCCAGATTTCAAAACCTTGAATCAGAAATAGATAGATGTCTTGAAGAACTCCAGTCAGAAGATTTTTTGTCGGACCAACGTTTTACTCGCTTATTCATNGAATCACGGTTNAACAANAAGCGNATGGGGCCTTTTAGGATTCTTGCCGANCTTCATCAGCGCGGAATTGATCNTGAAATTGCCCATAGCATGATGGAAGAATTGGCTGATGAGGAATTCTGGTTGAGTAGGATCAAGGACAATCTTGAAGATCTTTGCAAAGGCACCAAAAAATTCAAGCGTCAGGCTTTAGGACAAAAACTGTTTCAAAGAGGTTTTGCCTTCGAATTGATTGATAAGGCACTAAACGAATTTGATTTTCCAAGGTATTGAATAATCCTATTTTTTGAATGAAGTGATAAAATCGGCAGATTCTCAAGCAGTGAAGCACATGATCTTTCCTGAAAGGATCAGTAAAAAAGATATACTCCTGCTTCCTCTACTTCATTTTCCAGGTACAATTCATGTCGTTAATGATGAAGCTCAAATGCATTCGGCAATGGAGTTTCTAAGTCAGGAAGCTCTTCTTGGATTTGACACAGAAACCCGTCCTTCCTTCAAAAGGGGTGAAAGCTACCCGGTGGCTTTGCTTCAGTTGGCCAGTGAAAACCATGCTTTTTTGTTCCAACTTCGTGATTTGGGGCTGCCAGATCCGTTGAAGGAACTTTTTGAAGATGCAACAGTGTTGAAAATTGGGGTGGCAATCCATGACGACATCAAGGCACTGCAGAAAAAATCCGAATTTGAACCAAGAGGGTTTGTCGAACTTGCAGACCTTGCCCGTCGTTTTGGTATCATAACTACCGGGTTGAGGAATTTGACCGGAATCTTTTTGAAGTCGAGGATTTCAAAGCGTTTTCAGCTCTCCAACTGGGATCGAAAAAAACTGGATGAACACCAGCAACTGTATGCCGCCACAGACGCCTGGGTCTGTCGTGAAATTTTCCAGCAATTGCAGGAATCGGATTTGGACAGCATAGCCTCGCTCGATGGAACCGAATCAGAAAACCAAGAAACAGCCTCCCTTGAAGACATTGATTCGGATGAACTCCGAAAAGTTTTCTAATTAAGACAATTTGGATTCAATAAGGCGTTCAATGAGTTGGTGCTTGAAAGAAAAGGTTTCTTGAAAGTCGATCTTTCCATCATCCTGCCCACCTTGAACGAGGTCGAAAGCGTTCCTGTTTCTCTTTCATATTTGGAAAAACTTCTGGAGGCTGTTGATTTTGAGCTGATCGTGGTTGACGATGATTCTACCGACGGCACATGGCAAAAGGTACTGGAAATCTCACGTAACAATCCCAGGGTCCGCCTGATTCGGAGGGTTCACCGTAAAGGTTTGAGTACTGCAATCATGGAAGGCTTTATGGCTGCCAAAGGGAGCAAACTCTTGGTGGCAGATGCTGATTTACAGCATGATCTGGGCATCATTCCCAGGATGCTGGAGGCATCAAATGACTATGATCTGGTGGTTGGTTCACGTTATCTCGATCAAAGTCGAATCAGCGGATGGTCTTCAAACCGTCAAAGCCTTAGCATTTATGGAACCCGATTCGCCTGCTCCATCATTAAAAATAAGGTCACCGATCCGCTCAGTGGGTTCTTCCTGATTNATGCTNCAAAACTGCATGGAATAGCACCGGCACTGCAGTCAAAGGGCTTCAAGATCCTTTTTGAAATCCTTGTGAAACATCCGGATTTAACGGTCAAGGAAATTTCCTATGAATTCAAAAACCGACAATATGGCCAAAGCAAACTGACCGGTGCGGTGATCTGGGATTTTGCTGAGACCCTATTGACCCGAAACTTGCTGGGGAACTGGAATCTGATTCTGCTGAAGTCAATCCTTGGAGGCTTGAGCGGGATTGTTGTGAACCTTTTGATGTTCGTCATTCTGCGTAAAAGCGGGTTGGATTTTATCAATTCATTGGTTCTTTCGGTTCATGTTGCACTTGTTTGGAATTATCTGATGAAAGCTTACCTTTATGCCATCAAACCTGGAATGAAACAGCTTTTGGATTATTATGGCACACATTTTTTCGGTACGGTTGCGATCCTTGTTTCTGGCTTCTTCATCAGTCAACTACAATATACTGAATGGATGACGGTAATAATTTCTATATTGCTGGGATCAGGATGGAATTTTTTTGGCAATCACATTTTTGATTTTTCTGATAAAAACTAACCACTTTCCTGCTTCCCTCTCAGAAACACACTACGTAAAGCTATCAAATACTTTTGATTCGTGAAAAAGTGTGTGAAAATTCTTTGTTTTGCTAAAATTTATTCTAAATCTTGAAAGAGAAGGATATGTGTTGAGATGAATTGGGAAAGAACGCATTTTTGCGGTGATTTGAGACAAGAACAGATTGGAAACGAAGTCGTGTTGGTTGGTTGGTGTCAAACCCGCCGGGACCACGGTGGCGTGATCTTTGTTGATCTGAGGGATTACACAGGTTTAAGCCAGGTGGTTTTCAAAAAGGAGATCAGTAGTGAAGCACATCAACTAGGCGACTCCATTCGAAGTGAATACGTACTGGCAGTTCGAGGTCAAGTCGAACACCGTATAGAAGGCAATGTGAATCCCAAGCTGCCAACTGGAGAGGTTGAAGTCCTTGTGGATCAACTTGAAATCCTGAATCCTTCAGAAACGCCACCATTTCTTATCGAGGAACGGGAGCAGGTGGATGAAAAAATTCGACTCACCTACAGATTCCTGGAACTTCGCCACCCAATTCTGCAGCGTAATCTGATGCAGCGCTCACAGGCCATGCAACTTGTCAGAAGTTACTTCACGGCAGAAAAGTTTTTTGAGGTGGAAACCCCGATACTCACCAAATCGACTCCGGAAGGGGCCCGAGATTATCTGGTTCCTTCAAGAGTAAGTCCGGGACAATTCTATGCCTTGCCTCAGTCACCTCAGCTATTCAAGCAGCTTCTGATGATCAGCGGATATGATCGTTACATACAAATTGCTCGTTGTTTCCGCGATGAAGACCTGCGGGGCAACCGCCAACCGGAGTTTACCCAAATCGACTTGGAATTAAGCTTCACAAGTCCTGAAGAGATCTACAGATTGGTAGAAGGGTTGATGGTCCACCTTTTTGGAGAACTGCTCCAAATGGAGGTTTCTATTCCCTTTCCACGCATGACTTATCAGGAAGCGATGGACCAGTATGGATCGGATGCACCAGATACCCGTTTTGAACTGAAACTTGTAGATCTTTCAGATATTGCTTCGGAGTGTGGACTGCGTGTTTTTTCTGAAGTCGTCAAAGGCGGCGGAATGGTGAAGGCGATTCGAGTTCCGGGTGGGGCCGACTTGTCGCGTAAAGCACTGGATGATCTGACAGAGTTTGCAGCGATATACGGTGCCAAAGGTATGGCCTGGATCAAACGTAATGCCGAAGGATGGCAGTCTCCGATCGCAAAATTCTTTTCGGAGGAGCATCAGGCTTCACTGGAAGCGCGGACTGGAATGGAAGTCGGAGACCTGGTTCTTTTTTGTGCGGATAAGCCAGGAATCGTGCATGACACACTTGGAAACCTCCGTAAGGAAATCGCACGGCAGCGCGGACTGATTCCTGAAAATGAATTTCGTTTTGTCTGGGTTACTGATTTTCCGCTCTTTGAGTACAGTGAAACTGAAAAGCGCTATGTTTCAAGCCACCATCCTTTCACCATGCCCAATCTAGAGGATTTTGAATTACATGGAGGTGATCATCCAGAACGCATTCGCTCCCGTGCTTATGACATCACCCTCAATGGAGTTGAAATTGGGGGAGGCAGCATCCGTATTCATCGAAGTGACATTCAGGATCGGGTTTTCAAACTGTTGAATCTCGATGATGATGAAATCGAAAGTAAATTCGGTTTTCTGATGAAAGCCCTTTCCTACGGAGCTCCGCCTCATGGAGGGATTGCACTGGGGTTCGACCGGATCATGATGTTTCTGCTCAAGACGGAATCGATCCGGGATGTGATTGCTTTTCCAAAAACTCAGAGAGCCTCCTGTTTGATGACTGAGGCTCCTTCAAATGTTTCCCAGGACCAACTTGAAGAGCTACAGCTCAGGATTCGTGCTTCTGTGGGGAATCAGAGCTGAACCATGAATCATTCCCGTCTCAAGGTCGGGTTGATCTGCGGGGGTACCAGTGGTGAACATCAGGTTTCGCTGATTTCCGCATATCATATCCAAAAAGCCCTGGACCGGAGCCGCTTTGATGTGCAGATGATCGGGATCAACCTGGAAGGTTCGTGGTTTCTTGGGGAGTCTGAAGGTTTTCTGGAACATCATGATGATGTCCGGAAAGTTAGCTTTTCCTCCTCACATCCTGTAAACATTCCAGAACGTCGGCCCCTGGAAAGCACAGAAAAAAAAAGTAACTCACTAGATGAAATCGATGTTTTCTTCCCGATCACTCATGGGCGGTTTGGAGAAGACGGTGCGCTCCAGGGTCTGCTGGAAATGGCAGGGAAACCTTATGTTGGTTCCAATGTTTATGGTTCGGCCATCTGCATGGACAAAGACGTCTGCAAAAGGTTACTGGTTCTGCAAGGAATTCCAGTGGTACCTTACCGGGTTTTTCGTTCTGGAGACCATGTCCGTCATGAGGAATTAATCCAGGAACTGGGACCAACTTTTTTTGTCAAACCCAGCCGGGAAGGTTCCTCGCTCGGAGTGAGCAAGGCCCGTACGGCAAATGAATTTGAAGAAGCCCTGAAGATAGCGTTCGGGATAGACCGTAAAATCTTGGTTGAAAAAGCAACTCAGGGACGAGAGATCGAGTGCTCGGTTTTGGGAAATGACAAGCCTGTTGCTGCCGAGGTACTTGGAGAGATTGTACCTAAGCATGAATTTTACTCTTATGAAGCCAAATACGTGGACGATGAAGGGGCTAAACTGGTCATCCCGGCTCAAATCGAAGAAGATACGGCCCGTCGGATTCGGGAAACTGCAGTCGACGCTTTTCGGTGCACGGAATGTCGGGGAATGGCACGTGTCGATTTTTTCCTGGAAGATGATGGAAGTTTTTTTATCAATGAAATCAATACACTGCCAGGTTTTACGAGTATCAGCATGTATCCTAAACTTTGGGAAGCATCCGGGTTGCCTTATTCGAAACTGCTGGAACGCCTTATTGAACTGGCTCTAGAAACCTGATGAACCATGCGGATTCATGCGGATCCCCCTCTGAATATCGTCCTCTATGAGCCCCAAATTCCTCCAAACACGGGGAATATCGCCCGACTCTGCGCTGCGGTTCGCTGCCATATGATCCTGCTAGGCAGGCTTGGTTTTGAACTGACGGACAGTCAACTCAAACGTGCGGGTCTTGATTACTGGCAGTGGGTGAGTTGGGAACATCATGAAGATCCCAAAATCTTTTTGGAAAATCTTTCTCAAAGCTCGGTCCGCTGCCTCTCTGTACATGTCGAAAAACCATACACTCAAATGAACCCCTCTCATGGGGATTACCTCTTTTTCGGCAAGGAGACGACCGGCCTACCCAAAACATGGCTTGAGCGCTATTCCAAACAGGCTTTCACTATCCCCATGTGGGAATCTGGGGTACGAAGCCTCAATCTTGGATCTTCTGTCGCAATTGTGGTGTATGATGCCCTGAGACAGTTAAAAAAATTTTAAATATCAGTATGATAACGGATTATATGAGCAGTTTTTGTTTCAGTATATCTTTTTCAAAAGCATGGTGTTGAATACAAAAGGAATTCCACTAAACATCAAGGAATGAAGCAGTCTCTTTCCTCTACGGCAGCAAATTATCAGGATTATATCAAATCCCGGGGGATAGAAGGAAAAGTGGTTGAACTTCCTGATTCAACACGAACTGCTGCGGAAGCCGCATTTGCTATCGGTTGTGAAATTGCAGAGATCGCGAAATCCGTTGTTTTTTATGTGAAGGATACGCATCGGCCAGTACTTGTGATTGCAAGTGGGATCAACCGCGTTGATGAAAAAAAACTAAAAAAAATCATTGGTGGAAAACTGAAAAGAGCTGATGCAGATTTCGTTAGGGAAGCGACTGGATTTGCGATTGGCGGGGTACCGCCTGCCGGGCACATTGAACCACTGCAGACGTTTCTGGATGAGGATCTTTTCCAATATTCCCGTGTCTGGGCAGCTGCGGGTACCCCTCACGCAGTCTTTCCCGTGAAGCCTCAGGAGCTCTTGGAATTATGCACTGCTGAAGCTTTTGATATCAAAGTCAGCTGACTCAAATCATCTTTAAAATCGGTCCTTGGTTCAGCTGTTGCGACCTACGAGGACGAAAGCGGACCAGTAGTAGGGTGCGCTCCACTCGAGGGTTTCAAGCATTTCCAGCCTTGCTTCACGCATCGCTTCACGTGCGGGCATTCCTCCGAGGAACTTGGCGTAGAACTTGGTCATCAGCAATTGTGTTCCCGCATCGCTGACTTCCCAGAAGGAGTTGACCACGTTGCCGACCCCGGCTTCCTGGAAAGAACGTCTCAGGCCGTATACACCCTCGCCTTCGTGAATTTCACCCAGGCCAGTTTCACAGGCTGAAAGCACTACGAGCTGGGTGCCGGCCAGATCAAGATTCAGCACTTCCATTGCGGTCAGGACCCCATCGTTGTCGGTATCGATTTCACCCAACAGTGGCGCGTTGGCATTGAGGCCTGTGAATGCCAGCCCAGCACGCAGCAACGGATTGTCCGCAGGAGGCGGTAATCGGTTTCCACCTCCCCTGGCAAGCCCCTGGATACGTTTAGAAAGTCTCTCATCCTCCTTGAGGAAAAAACCGTGGGTGGCAATGTGAAGTACTTCCGGTGGGCTGGAAATTCTCCTTAACTGCTGTTCTTCTGCGGAATGTTGAGTGAAGATGGTGGTGGTCCTTTCTTTTTCATCAGAAACTTCCTTGATCACTTCTCCTTCCTTTTCGGCTCCCGGGAGGGGGTCAAAATTCAGTCCGCGTAACCCAGAACCCATTCTCGCTCCCTGAGCCACACTGCGGGATCTTTTTCGTGTCACTTCACGTGCCTGAGGACTTTCCAGCAACTTCTTGGAATCATAATCAGGACCTGCCAGGATCAGCATTTCTCCGCTGACAGGTTCCACTAGATTGACAGCGAGGTCCCGAGCTGAACTGATGATGCGGAGATCGTAGTTTTCAATGAGGTAGCTTTCGGAATCATCAACCAGGACATCGAATGGAAGGATATTGAGTACACTGTCAGGGGAGATGAAAATGGATTCTGCATCCGAAATGTATTCCATCAGAGGACTCCAAAGAGGCTCCCAAAGTTCAAAGGCTACGCTTTTGATGTCTTCATCCTCTGCACCTTCGTCCTGGATGATTTCACGAAGCTCAGAGATGATTGCCTGGATATATTCCAATTCTCCATAATCGACTACGTACCACTCTTCTCCATAACCGATGATGGCCAGAACTTTGAGGACTTCTTCTTGGTCACGATAGGCTAGGAAGTCCACTAAGGCTCTGTCTCCTAAAGCGCCGAGGACCTGTTCCGGTTTGGCTTGGGCAAGGGTTTGACGATACACCTGGCTGGATGCCCCGAGTTCTAATTGCAGCGCATTGATTTCCTCTTCAAGGTTGAAAACCATTTCACCGAATTGATCACGGTTTTCATCGTTCGGCCCTGCCAGGGTGAGTGAGGCAAGATTTTTTCGGGCTTCAGTCAAATTCTCCGTGATTTTTTTCAACTTCGGGGAACCTGACATCTTGACCACCTGCTGGGTTTCACTGGTGATTTTAAGCAACAGACCTTTGCGTTTCAGGCTGATGTTGAACAGATTTTCCGCCGTACGTTCATCATCTAGGTTGATGAGCAGTTGAATGTAGGCATCTTGTTCGGGTTTATGAAGCCGGATGTACGATTGTCGGGTGTTGTCCCCTGCCACCCAAAGTACCCGGTCAAAGAAAGTGTTGCGTTGCTCAAATCCGGCTTTCCGTATTTCAAACGCTTCATCAAGAAGGCCCAGATCTTCTTTTAATTGTCCCAGGTTATTGAGGGTTTCAAAGGTGTAAGGATGGTTTTTTCCCAAAACTTCATATTCCAGTTCCAGGGTTTCCTCAAACAGTTCGAGGGCTTCTTCGGACTTTTCTTGGACCACGAGCAGTTCCCCGAGGTCGTTCATGCTACGTAGGGTGTCGGCATGTTTTTTTCCGAATACAGCTGTGCGTCCTTCCAAAGCCTGGGTCAGGTATTTTTCAGAAGTATCAAGATTACCCAGATTCTTATGTACCCTTCCAAGGTTGTTGAGTGCTTTCAGGGTGTTCTGATGCCGCTCCCCAAATTTTTTCCGCCAGAGTTCGTAGGCCAAAGTGAATCTGGGTTCCGCTTTTTCAGGCTTGTCATCGCGCAGGTAGAGATAGGCCAGGTTGTTGATGCTTGCAATGGTATTGGGATGTTCTCTGCCATAAACCTCTTTATTCAGTTCAATGACTTTTTGATAGTTCAACTCGGAACGATGAAAATCTCCCTGGGATTCATACAGGAAGGCGAGGTTGTTTAGCAATGCAAGGGTGGTAGGGTGTTTCGAACCCTGTATCTGTTCGGAGATGGCGTGGCTTTTCTTGAAAAGGGGTTCTGCTTCATCATAAAGTCCCTGATTTTCGAGCAGCAGGGCCAGGTTGTTCATGACCGATACGGATTGCGGACTTTCTTCACCAAGTGCGGCAATCATCTGCCTCATGGCATCACGAAAATGTTTTTCTGCTTTTTCGTACTCCCCAAGTCTACGGTAGACACTGGCCATATTGTTCAAGTCTCCTGCCGTGTTGGGATGTGATTCCCCTAGCAGGGCCAGTTCCAGTTCGTAAACTTTACGATGATGCTCTAGGGCTTCCTCAAGCCTGCCCGTGTCTTCATATAGCTGAGCCAGATGGCTGATGCTCTGGATGGTTAAAGGATCCTCCTCACCAAGCTCCGCGGTGGCAGTTTGCTGTACTTCCAGAAAAAGCGGTTCGGCCTTTTCGTATTCTCCCTGCTGGCGATAGGTTTCTGCGAGATTCTCCTTGGTTTCCAAGGTCTCGATGGCCTGCCCACCAAGAATTTGTTCCTGGCCCGAAAGGGTTTTTTCGAAGGTTTGCTGTGCCGGTTTGAGCTTCCCCCTGCTGAGATACAACGCTCCCAAAAGGGCCGAAGCTGCAAGTGCGTCCGGGTCTTGTTCGCCTAAAATTTGTGCCAATCCATTTGCGGCTTCGCTGAGGGTCTCTTCCGCCTGGTTAAAACGTCCCTGATCCTGATGGTTGAGTCCCAGAGCCTGAAGACGTAACATGGTTTGAGGATCATCCATGCCCAGGGAACTGCGGGAGATCTGGTAAGCTTCCTCAAACACGGTTTCAGCCATTTGAGGGTCGATCATGCTTAGGAATCCCGCATAGGCATCCAGAACCAGCAGCACCAATTCGGATTGAGCCGGTTCGGTGTCCTGGGCCTGTTTCAGCAACTCTTCATAAAGTTTGTTGGCTTCCTCAAGCATTCCAAGATCTCCCATCAACAAAGCTTCTGTGAGCCTTGAATTGAAGGTGTTGGGGTCTGCTGGTCCAAAGGCTTTACCGGAAAGTCCGGATGCTTCTGTGGCAAGCTTTAGGGCTTCTTCGAGCTCTCCTTGCATGTAAAGATCCTCGACTTCGAACTGACGCTGCTCCCAGAGTTCACGTGCTTCTTCGCTGGAGAGGCCTGTTGTGCTTTCCTGGGCTTTGAGGACGGAAAGACTGGACAAAGCAATGAAAAGCATCAGGCAACCTGTAACAAAAGTTTTTCCTGCTTTTCTCATGTCAATTTTTTTCATCCTTACCTCTTTGGAAGTTGATTGAGCTTCAATTCAAAAATTATTTTTTTGTCTGTTGGAATGAAACAATGCTTCTAAGTCTCATTTTTCTTTGAAGGAATTCAAAAACAAAACCTTATCAGTATTTTCTTCTAGGTCTTTTGATACCATAAATCTATTCCAGAAAACTACTTTAAATCCCTTAATTTTCAAACTGAGAGCGAGCTTCCTCCAGTTTATGGGTTTTTGTCTCCCAATCCCGCAAATGATTCTTAAGTTCTTGCTCCAATTCGATCTTGCTGGACTGCATGTTTTCAATTTTTTGACTGCCGGCATTTTTAAAAAAATCCTTACCACTGAAGATCAAGTCGATGTTCCGGATTTTTGCCTCCTGATCGGAGATGGTTTCTTCAAGCAGGCTTGTTTCTCTGGTAAGCTTCGAAATTAGTTTTTTCAATTCCTTACGGTTCCTCTGTTTGCCGTTTAACGCAGAAGGTTTTTGGGTTTCACGGGTTTGGGTCAATGCAAGGTCCCGGCTGAGGTAATCATCTCCAAAATGTTCCAGGTATTCCAGGTAGGAGCCTGCAAAATCCCTGGCTCCTTCGGGGGTGAGTTCCAGGATGTGGTTGGCGACTTGAGAAACAAAATGACGGTCATGACTGACGACAATCACGGTCCCAGGGAATTCCCTTAAGGCCTCTGCCAAGGCATCAACGCCTTCCAGGTCGAGATGGTTGGTTGGTTCATCAAGGACCAGCACATTTCTTTTTTCGAGCATCAACTTTGCAAAAAGGAGTCGTGCGGCCTCTCCTCCACTGAGGGACGAAACACTTTTGAGTGCTTCGTCTCCTGAAAGAAGTACTCTTCCGAGAAGTCCACGGATTGTACTGATGTTTTCCTGCTGGCCGAATTGATATAGCCAGTCATAGGCGCTGATCCTCCCTTTCAGGTTTTCATGATGATCCTGCGCGAAATAGGAAAGGCTGGTTTCATAACCCCATTCAAATTCACCTTCGTCCATTGTCAATTCACCAAGTAGGATTTTGAGAAGTGTTGATTTCCCAATTCCGTTAGGTCCTATGACAGCAATTTTTTCACCCCTCTCCAGTTTGAAGTTGATGTCATTCAGAACCTTGATTTCACCAAACTGTTTGGCAATCCCCTTGGAAGTCAATGTGATTCGTCCGGAAGGGCGTTCCTGTTCGAATTTAAGTTTTGGATAAATTCGCGAAGAGCGTTTGATATCCGGGATTTCCATTTTTTCAAGCTGTTTTACCCGAGATTGGGCTTGGCGTGCTTTTGTGGCTTTATAACGGAAACGTTCAACGAATGCTTGCATTTCAGCAGTCTTTCGCTCCAGGCTTTCGATTTCTTTTTGTTTCTGGGTTTCGTTGAGGGCCTTTGCTTCCAGGAACTGCTCGTAATTTCCGGGATACAGTCGCAATTCTTCGTAGTCAATGTCGACCATATGGGTTGCAACGGCATTGAGAAAGTTACGATCGTGGGAAATGAAAATCAGCGTTCCTCGGTATTCGTTGACCAAAAAATTTTCAAGCCAGCGGATCGATACAATATCGAGGTGATTGGTCGGTTCGTCCAGCATCAGTATGCTGGGTTTGGCAAAAAGCAGTTGTCCCAGCAATACTCTCAGTTTGAAGCCTCCTGAAAGTGCTTTCATCGGCCCGTGATGATAGGCTGAACCTATGCCTAAACCGCTTAGCATCTCCTCAATTTGAGAATCTGCGGCATACCCATCTTCTTCTGCAATCACTTCTTCTAGATGGGCCAGCTGGTGACCGGTTTCTTCATTGCCTGGTTCCTCCGCCAGTAGTTTCTCTTTTTCACTGAAAGCTTCCCAGAGCCGTGGATTTCCCTGAAGCACCACATCACTGACCTTGATCTCTTCGAAGCGGAAATGGTCCTGGCGGAGCAATCCCGGGTTTAAATTCTTAGGGATGGAAACCATACCTTTGCTGGGCACTTCTTCATTGCTGATAATCCTCAGCAAAGTGGATTTTCCTGAGCCATTGGCTCCGACAAGTCCATATCTTTTACCTGGGTCAAAGTTAAAGGAAGCATTTTCAAACAAGATTTTCTGGCCATATTGCATGGCTAGTTCGGTGATGCTGATCATAGATTCAAGAATAATGGGTCATACGGAATTGGTTTTCTCACTGATCAATTGAAACTGAATCATGCATCATCCGTTTTAACTGAAAAAGATCTGACCAAGATATCAACAGGTACAGGGATTTATTAATGGGTCTTTTGATTGTTTATCAATGCATTAACATAATGAAAAGACTCTTCAAGCACAAAACGAAATGAAGAAGATCTTTATTCTATCATATCGATAACCCATTCATCTCCTGCACAGTTGACTCAAATGGCCATTAATTTGCTTGATAACGGCAGATTTCCAATCTCCGTGATTTTAATCAGCATCTGATATAGGTTTTTTCTCTTATCGATCAATCGTTTTTTCAGTTACATGCATCGCCACGCTGTTCTCAAGGAATATTCCGCTTACATTGATCCACTGATTCCCGATGAGGAATCCCTTTTGATTCAACTTTGTGAGCAACTTCATCGTTCAGGATTTCTTTTCGATGATGCTTCAGATATGGAACTTGGCCAGGGTGAGCAAGTGATCCGGGATTTTTTTGAACAGGAAGGCCCGGTGATTCAAAAGCTGTTACCCTCAGGGAGGTTACAACAGTATCTTGCCTACTTGAAAGGTCTTCGCTGGGGCCAGGAAGAACTTCGAAGTCGTCTAAGGCAGAAAGTAATGAGGCATTTTGAGAAGATGGCCTACGGGGCTCATCACCAGTTCAACATCCGACTCGCCATCATGCAGGGGTTGAAAGAGAAGAAAGCATCTCCATTTCAGGACTTTATACTATGCCTCCAGACTTATAAGAGCATGTTGCTGGGAAGTTCCAAAGAAAATCAAAAAAACGAGGGTCCAGGAACAGACGAAAATTACACCCCTGATGATCTCCTGAAGATGCGCAAGGGTATGCAGGATCATTTGGAAGGAAAGGGCTTCGTGCAGGCAGTTCTGAAGCAGATTGCAAAAAAACGTGGAGTCAGTGTCTCTGATTTGACTCAAGATCCTTTGGAAGATCAAAGTAACGAACAGGAAAAAATTCTCTTTGTCAGGCCATCGAAGCACAAACCCGGAACCCCTATAAGAGTGGGGGTGAAACGAAAAACTTCTGTAGCTCCTCCTGTTCAAAAAAAAACGGCCAAAACGGAAACACCTGTTAAACCTAAAGTCGTTCCTTCTGCTCCTGTTAAGAAAGAAGAAGACTTTGGAGGCGCAATGATGGTTCCAGAACTAGAAGATTTTGAGGAGACGGAAGCTGACTCAATGGTCCGGCAAGAAGAAGGAGTGGAGCAGGAAAATGTTCCGGATCCGGTTGAAAATGAGAAAGCTACGGAAAGTTCAAATCAAACTGCTCTTGATCCGACCCTCGATCAGGAGAAGATAGAGGATGAAGAGGAGGAGGAAAAACCAAAGAAAAAAACACCAAAACCTGCTGCTGTCTCTGCTGCTGATCTTTTGGCCAACATGGATGATGAGGAAGAGGAGGATTTTGACGAAGACGACGGTCTGGCGGCGGTTGAAACCGATGAAACCGATGTGGTTTTTGGAACCGCAAAGATCACCCCGGCTTCAATGATGAATTTCATCCGGCAATATCCCGATAGCACCCTCAAATTCCTGCTCCGTCGAAACCTGGACGGGCGTCCGCTTCCAACTGAATTTGAACAGATCTATAAAACCTGGGAAGACCGTGGGCTAATGCGTGGCAGGGTCCGGCGTTACGTGTTGCAGATCATGGATTGGGAAGACGTTCCGGACCTTCCCGTGCACGAGTTGCTAGGGCAGATGCGCAATCGTCTTTTGGACATGAAACTGGGGGACGAACAGGCTTGATCAAGCCTGGAACAGTTGAATTAGGTCGTTCCAGGTCACAAACAGCATCAACGCGATCAAAACTGAAAATCCGATCATCTGGGTCCGTTCACGAAAGATGGTGCTCAGTGGCGCTCCTTTGAGTTTTTCAAAACCGAGCAACAGGATGTGTCCTCCATCCAATGCAGGGATGGGGAGCAAATTGAAAATACCGAGCTGGAGGCTGATAAAGGCCATCAGGAAAATCAGGTTTGAAATTCCACTTTTTGCTGCGTCTCCCAGCACCATCCCGATCCGTATTGGGCCACCAAGGTCATCCATTGATCCCTGCCCACTGAGCATTTGGCCCAGGAACTGAAAAGTCGCCCGAGTCAATTGCCAAACCCGTTGCAGCCCCATGGAAAGTGATTCCTGGATGCCATAATTCTTATTCATGGTAGGCATGCTCATTCCCATCAGCCAAAGCCCCGCTTCCTTCTCAAAATAAGGCATCATCTCCGCGAACTGCACATCACCGGAACGTTCAAACTCGACTACTATTTTTTCTGCTGTTTCACTGGGATTTTCCTGGTTTTGCTTCTGTGATTCTTGGATCAAAGGGATCAAATCGCTCCAATCCCTGACCGAATTTCCATTGATGCTTAGAATCAAATCACCTTCACGGAGTCCTGCCTCTTTTGCCGGTGAAGTGCTGGTGAACCCACCCGCCCGGGGAGTGATGAATGGCTTCCAGCCCATTTGACGTTGTTGCTGAAGTTCCTGGAGTGGAATTTCAAAATTCAGGAGAGCCCCTTTTCGTTCCACTTCCAAATTTAATCTTGAATTGGATAATCCTTTCCCGATTTCCTGGTTGACAGATCTCCAATTCAAAACTTCACTTCTGTTTACGGCAAGAATCTGATCGTTTGCCTGCAGCCCGATTTTTTCTGCAATCCCACCCTGTACAACGTCACGTAATTTTGGAATTTCATCGAGGTAAGCTGGTGACTGGATGCCGATCATGTAGAGCAGGGGCATGCAGACCAGGGCAAAAAGCAGGTTCATTGCCGGACCTCCGACAAGGATGTAGATCCGTTGTAAAATGCTTTTTGAGGCGTAATTGGCAGGGTCCTCTGGATCCTCATCGGTCACGTTCTGGCCGAAAAGTCTCACATAACCGCCAAGGGGAATCCATGAGACTTTGTATTCGGTGTCTCCCACCTTTTTTCCGTAAATGGTTGGAGGAAATCCGATGGAGAAGGTTTCAACGCGAACCCCGACGTGCTTGGCCGCCATGTAATGACCCAGTTCATGGATGAAAATGAGAAAGCCCAGAACGGCAATGAAAGTGACCAGGGTTAACATCTGAAGAACTTTGCTTATTTATTTTTATTGGAAATTCCAGGGTCGAAGAAGTGGAATTTTAATTTTGACAAAATAATTATGACACAGGAAACCTGGTGGGAAAATATGTTTCTCAGGCGGCATCCCTTTTCAGCAACAACCTTTGAGCCTCGTCCCGCCCCCACTGATCTGCCCTTACGGCATCTTCCAGTGAGTGAATGTTCTTCAGGTATTCTGGGCAGTCAGGTTTTTGGTAGAGGCTGTAAAATCCGGACATCACGGTTTCTAGCAGGTTTGCAATATCGACAAATCGGAGATGACCAATCAGATAGGATTCCACCACCGCCTCATTTGCTCCGTTCAGGACGGCGGGCACACTCCTGTCCAACCTCGCTGCCTCTATGGCCAGGTCTAGGCAGGGATAGCGTTCGGATTCGACTTTGGAAAAATTCAGGCTCCCCACCTGTGTCAGGTCCAGTTGAGGCAGATCCAGTTCAAGTCGTTCAGGCCATCCCAGGCAATAGGAGATAGGAATACGCATATCCGGGAGTCCAAGCTGTGCCAGTATGGAACCGTCACTAAATTCCACCATCGAATGAACAATGCTTTCGCGGTGCACAATGACCTCAATGTTTTCGACCGGCATTTCGAAAAGCCATCTTGCTTCAATGACCTCAAGGCCTTTGTTCATCATCGTCGCAGAATCGATGGTGATTTTGTTGCCCATTTTCCAGTTTGGATGCCTTAAGGAGTCTTCCAGACGGATTTGAGAAAATTGCTCCAGGGGTAAATCCCGAAACGGTCCTCCGGAAGCCGTCAGGACCAATTTCTTGATATTTTTCTGGGAACGCCCATCCAGAACCTGGAAAATCGCATTGTGTTCACTGTCGGTCGGTAGGATGTTTGCTCCGGTTTTTGAAGCTTCTTCGAGGAAAAGACGACCCGCCATGACCAATGGTTCCTTGTTCGCGAGGGCCACATTCTTTCCGCTGCTCACTGCAGCATAAGTGGGGAAAAGCCCTGCGGATCCTACGATCCCGGCAACAAGGGTTTCTGTTTCCGGGTCTTCTGCCACCCGGATCAGCCCCTCAGGTCCTGAGTGGACCTCCAGTTCAGGGAATGCCTCACGAACATGCCGTGCCTCATTCATTGAATGGACACAGACCTTTTGAGGTTTGAATTCACGGACCAGTTCACAGAGTTTTTCAACTGAACTATAACAGGTAAGAGAGATGACCTGGAAAAGGTCTGGATGTTCCCGGATGACAGAAAGGGTACTGTCCCCGATGGATCCCGTGGCACCCAGGAGGGAAATCTTTTTTTGAAGATTCATCCCAACAAAATCAGATAATAAAACAATGGCGCTGCAATCAGGTATCCATCCACCCGGTCCAGGATGCCTCCATGGCCTGGTAGAAGACTTCCGGAATCCTTGACCTCGCAAAGGCGTTTGATCCTGGATTCCACCAGATCGCCCAATTGCCCTGCTGCTGCTGTCACCAGACCGAGCAGAATTCCAGTCAGCCAGAAATAATCCAGCACAAGTTCCACGTAAAGGCCTGCAAAAAGGGCACTCACTCCAGCGCCTATGAGGCTTCCTTCCCAAGTCTTTTTGGGGCTGATTCTTGGGGCAAGGGGGATGCTTCCAAAATGCTTTCCTCCGAAATAGGCAAAGATATCACTGAGGCTAATCACAAAGAGCAATAAAAACACCAATGCGGTTCCATTTTCAAGGGCTTTGATCAGGATCATGTGAGAAAGGCTCCAGCCGGTGAGAAGCATTCCAAACAATCCAAAACCCAGCAGATTTTTTCCTGAAAAACTTTTTTCACTGCTGAACAAAAGCTGCTGAAACATCCAACCTGCGGCACAGACCAATAACATTCCATGGAGCCCGTTTGAACCACCCAAGGCCCCTAGTCCCATCAGCAATGCGCAGCCTGGGAGAAACCATTCAGGGAGCGTGATTTCTTTCTTGGAAAGCATGGAGGTCAATTCTCCACTGCCGATAACGGCAAAGACGATAACCACCAGTCCAACGATCAAAACAGGTGAAAAAACGATCAGGGTTACCGCGGCTGCAAGGGGAATCCCAGTTTTGATGCGTGCCGCCAGTTCAGGAGAGAGAGAATCCATATTCATACAACAAATGAACTTTTTAGGCGGTTTCTTTCAAGGGTTCGGTGCGTCCCAGCCTTCTCTTGCGTTTTTGAAACTCCAGCAAAGCCTGAAAGAAATCTTCCTTATCAAAATCGGGCCAGAGCACATCGGTAAAAAAATATTCGCTATAAGCTGCCTGCCAGATGAGGAAATTGGATAGCCGCTGCTCTCCGCTGGTTCGGATGATCAAATCTGGGTCCGGAACCCCGGGAGTGTAAGTGTGTTCTGAAATCAGGGTTTCATCGATTTCTTCCACACTCAGTTTACCACTTTGGACCAATGAGGAGATTTGTTTCAATGCCCTCAACAGTTCAGCACGACCCCCGTAATTGACCGCGAGATTCAAAAGAAGACCCGTATTTTCCGAAGTGGCATCAAGAGCGTGATCCAAAGGCTGTTGCAGGAACTTTGGAAGACCCTCCCTTTCTCCTGCAACCTGAAAACGGACATTGTTTTCCAACATCGTTTTCAGTTCTTTTTCAAGGTATTCCGCAAAAAGGTCCATCAAAGTGGAAACTTCTTGGGCTGGGCGTTGCCAATTCTCAGTTGAAAATGCATAAAGTGTCAGCACTTCCAACTCCAATTCAACCGCCGCCTCGACCGTGGCTCTCACTGCTTTGACGGCGTTACGGTGACCATAAACCCGGGGGTAGAGACGTTCGGTGGCCCAGCGTCCGTTACCGTCCATGATGATGCCAACGTGTTTAGGCATCCTGGAACGGTCAATCAATTCTCGATTGGAGGGCATAGAGAATAAACATGGCAGGATCAGGTGATGGGTCGCTGGTTGCGACTTTGTTCCTGATTTTTATTTATAGATGACTAAATAATATTCTCAATCGGAACCATTGAAGCAAGTCCTTTCCCATAAAAAGGAGGACCAGCATCGATTCCTCATCAATGTTTTTCCAGCAGATGGAGGGAAGTACCGCCGTATATTTTTTGTACGATCATTTCCAGGTTTTGAGGAAATTCGAATTCCATTTTTTTGGGCGACTCGATGACAACGACCGATCCATTCTGGATTCCGTCCGATTCGGAAATTCTGTTTAATATCTGAAGGTAATGATTTTCCTGATAAGGTGGATCCAGGAAGACGAGAGAAGGATTTCCAGGATCCTGAAATGAAAGAATCCAGTGTTCGGCTCTATCAAAAAAGACCCCGTAAAGTTCTTTAGTCAACTTACAGGACTGCAGGTTTTTTTGGAGGACCCGTTCATGTTTTCTTAAACATTCAACAAAGCAAGCATACCTGGCACCTCGGCTGAGGGCCTCGATTCCTAGAGCACCACTGCCTGCATAGAGATCGAGCACCGTGTAATCCTGCCAATGCAGACGGTGATCAAGTATGCTGAACAGGGCTTCCCGGACACGGTCAGCACTTGGTCGGACGTGCTTCCCTGAAGGTACCTCGAGATTTCTACCACGTAGATTTCCCCCAATGATTCTGACCATTCCCTTTTTGATAATTCGGTTTCTATGTGTTGGAAAAATTATTTATTCTCATAGTTTTATCCGGTTCATCATATTTCCTGATCGAGCCGGAGAAAGGGAGCCATTCTAGGCGTGTTTGTTTTAGTATATCCATAATGTTTGAAGACGAACCGCCTCCCAAATATACGTGGATTGTCTCTTTCTGCATCCTTGAATCCCCTTCCATGCTGAAAAAGGGCCTTGATGTCCAATTTGATCAGAAGTGATCTGATCTTGGCTAACTTTCGGCCTTTTCGCGCCTGAGGTTCTATGAGTTTGAGCAATGCGGAAAAAATCCATTTTTCCTTTTTGTCAATAAATCCTCTGAAATAGGTAATGGGAAACGTTTTGCACCCTGTGTCTCTCCCGGGTAGTTTTGCAGGTCCTAGATATTGAAAAAATTCAGCATGAAAAATTGTTATGGCTTCAAGAATTAGAATTCACATTAGAGAATTTCTATTTCAGCCTTCAAGATAGGCAAGAAACTCACAAGATCTCAAAAAAGGAATACCTTGAAGCAGATACCGGTTCACATCGCTCTGGGAAGCAATCTAGGATGCTCAAAAAAATTCCTGGAAGAAGCGAGAAAAGCGCTTAGAGAACTACCCCTGAAAAAGATGAAATGCTCTTCAGTGCTCAAAAGCCCACCTCTGCTTGAAATGAAGCAGCCTGATTTTTTGAATCAACTGATTTGGGGAATTACAAGCCTTGAGGCGGAGGATTTACTGATAAAGTGCCAGGCCATTGAAAAACGACTAGGCCGCATCCGCGAAAAGCACTGGGGTCCAAGAACGATCGACATCGATATCATAACCTATGGCCGTCAGGTTAGTGACAGCAACACCCTTAAGATACCCCACCCGGAGATGGAAAAGCGTGCTTTCGTTTTGATCCCGCTCAGGGAACTCAGTCCGGAATGGACTCACCCCGTGTCTGGTCTCAGCATTGATCTCCTCCTGGAACAATGGAAGCAGCTTTCCAGCGAACCTCTACCGGAAGTCCTTGCACTTGAAAGAGTTTAAACTGAGGGCCGGGAAATAGTCTTCTCCTCCAGAAATTGCTCTATCAGAGGGTGAGTTTTCCTCTTTTGTCTTCGTCGGTATAGGGAGGTCTCACCCTGCGGCAGGTGTTGATGTTTAGGTATTTATATTTGGGGTGGGTGAGAGTGCCTGGAGGAAGAGTCACAGTTTTTTCTGTACATTCGATGTTTGGAACTGGGATTGGGATAGGAGGGGAAGGAGGTATCATTCCTTCCCAATCAGCACGCTGGTAGTAGACTGTTGCCGAAGACAAAGGCATTTCCGGTGCAGGCATTTTTCCTGACTGACAGGCTGAAATCAGAAGCAAGATGTGAATCCGAAGTAAAACCTTCCAGAATGGCAGGCTTGCTTTCATGAATCCTCTTGATTCTGCTTATAGAATTTTATGGAGAATAGGTGCGAAGGGCATGGGTGCCTGAAGAATCAGACACCCAAAAAATTGGTCTAGACGAGTTTGAAAATTTCACCAAGATTGTCGCGGATTGCTCGGGTATCTTTCCAGTGCACTGAACCTTTTTCTCCAAAAGATTCCGAACCGGGTTTATCAATTTCCTCGGTAAAAACTTCCCGGAATGATTTTGATGCCATGTAATCCGTTTGAAGAACGTAACGCACATTGTTGTCATACAATTCAAGTGCGTCCTCATGAGAGGTAGTGACCGCCACAAAAGGCAGATCTGGGGATTTCTGACGAAGATAATCAGATAATTCAAGATTCATCTCCAACAATCCTCTGCAGGAGACGACAAGCTTTGCTTGTTCGAATTTAAATTCAGACCAAATGGAACTGTCCATGATATCCGCATAAAGCGGAACGATGTTGGATTCCTTTTGTGCCTCAAAATGACGAATGATTTCCGGATCGGTATCCACCAAAAGTACCTTCTCGCCTTTTTGCTGATAATACTCTGCAACTTCGTAGGAAACTTCGTTGTAAGCAAGCAAGACAATATGGTCTTTCATTTCCATTTCATGATCCCGAGTGATTTCGAAAGCAGCTGGATTTCGGTCCATGAAATGAAGCATTCCTTTGAATCCATTGAACAATGCAAACTGACCCCACTGTCCAAATGCAGAAATGATGAATGAAAGCAATGAAACGGAAATCAGAATGGCGAAGGTTTCATCACCGAAGACTCCCGCTTTCCAGGCAAGTAGGGCAATGATGATGGTGATCTCAGAGGCTTGGTTGGTAGTCACCCCGGCCAGGAAGGCCGTTCGGCTTTTGACCGATGTCAGGGATCCTGTGATGATAAAGATGATGGGTTTGATGATCACTACCAGCAACGCCAGGGTGATGATCACTCCAGTGTTGTTGCTATATAAAGAACCATCAATTCCTGACATGTTGACGCCAAGGGTTAGAAAAAGAAGGCTCGCTCCAAATGACTTCAACGGTCCAACCTTGTCTTCGATGTCAAGTCGGTAGGGCAAGGAACCTAAAGAAATACCTGCAAAGAAAGCTCCTGCCTCGGGTGAAATCCCGAGAACTCCGCATATCGCCGCAATTCCCATGCAATAGCCTACAGCACTGATAAAAAGGAGTTCTGACGAGCGGAGTAGATACCGAACTACCGGCTTTAGGATGAATTTTGAAATGAGCATCACAATAACAACCAACAGAAGAATCTGTTCTGTTAGCCATAAATTTGAGACTGCAGAACCATTTCCGGTTTGAAGACCACTGGTGGCCTGTAGTTTGGCGAGAAGCACCACTGCCAGGAGAGTTCCAATGACGGTCGTCCCGGTCGCGATCTGTCCATGCAAAGAATCCTCATCTTCACGGAACTGGAGGGATGCACTGACCAGAAAACTTGATGGAACCACCAGGCAGAGCGAGAAGAAAAAACTTTCGCTGAACCCATCTGTTCCTGCGAATCGCATTGCTGCCCAGTAAAAGAAAAGGAGTCCGAGTCCAATGTAACCAACTCCATTGGATACGATGAATCCCAGTCGCTTAGTGATGTCTGCAAGATTGAAGTTTACTCCTGCCATGAACATCACCAGGATGATACCGATTTCCTGGAATCCAGAGAGGATGGAACTAATCCCTGGGTAATGCGACTCATGATCGGCCAGTCCAGAACCCTGGAGTCCCAGGGTCAGGCCCATGACGATTCCCATGATGATGAATGAGAGGATGTTGGCCTGTTTCAACCAGGTCAGTACGATGGTGATCACCATTGCCCCGCCCAGCATCAGACCAAGGGGTTTGATCAACCATCCTCCGCCTCCTGCATAGACAGGCATAGCCGCCAGTAGTCCGAAGACCAGTGTCAGAGAAAACCTGAATAAGATTGTTTTGTTCATTATCTTCACCGTTGTTGATAGATCTTTGTTCAGGCTTTGGCGAAAATTTCGCCAAGACCTTCCTGTAATTTTTTAGTTTCTTCTCGATGCGTCTGTCCCATTTCACGGAACGCTTCATTGGAGGGCTTGTTCATTTCACCATCCAAAATTCCGCGGAATCCACGTGCTGCCAGAAATTCCGTCTGAATCACATAACGTGCACCGCAGTCGTATAACTCCAGGGATTCTTCATGAGATGAAGTCGCTGCCAGAAAGGGGACCTCCGGGGCGTTTTCCTTGAGCCATCGGGCCATCGCCATTTCTGCCTCTTGCCCTGCATCCATGCATGAGATGACCACCTTGGCCTTGTCGAAGGCCATACTTTCCCAGACATCTGGATCCTGCATGTTGGCATAATGAGCATGTATATTGCTGTGGCCATGCTGGTTCTCAAAATACTCAGTAATGTCTGGATCAAGATCCAACAACAGTACTTTTTGACCACGTTCAGAATAAAAATCTGCAATCTCTGTGGATAGCTCATTGTATTCCATCAGCACGACGTGGTTTTCCATCGCAAATTCTTCTTCCCCATCTTCTTCGGAAGCAGGTGCACGTTTGTCCATGAAGACAAGACTCTTCGCAAAGGCACCATAAAATGGACCAAGGAACTGATGTCCAAGAGATGAAAGGAAGAATGAGACGAGGACTACAATCGTAATCACGATGAAGAGATGAGGATCGAAGATTCCGTAACCAAGACATAGGACGGCTAACATCAATGAAAATTCTGAACTTTGATTGATGATGGCACCCATCAGGAAAGCTGGTTTTCCTTTAAGTTTGCTGAGGTATCCTAAGACCAGCATCAACGGAATGGTTACTACAACCACCATAACGGCAAGGATGACACCTTCAACAAGGCCTCCGAAAATCTGTTCCAACTTCAATCCGGATATATCAAATCCAAGTCCGATGAAAAACAGAATCACACCAAAAGCCTTGAGGGGCTCGACCTTGTCTTCAATTTCATGCCGGTAAGGCAGGGCCGCCAGGGTTGCGCCAGCAAAGAAGGCTCCGATCCCTGAGGAAAAGTGAACCACTTCACAGAGTCCCGCGACACCCATTCCATAACCAAGTGTTCCAATGAACAGGAGTTCACCGGATCGTGCAAAAAATTTAAAAAGTGGATTGAGGATATACTTGGTTACAAAATAAAGAATAACGGCAAGTACGATCATTTTTATAAATATCCACATCACCTCTAATCCGAGGTTTACCGGTTCTTGCCCTTCTTCTAGTGGTTTAAGAGCACCAAGTATTGCTAAAGCAACAACAGCAACAATGTCCTGAAGGACCATCAATCCAAGAGCGACCTGCCCGTGCTCTTCAGCAATTTGACCGGTACTTTTTAGGGTTCCAATCACCAGAATGGTGGAGGAAAGAGTCAAGCAGAGAGCAAAATAAATTAGTGCCGCTCCTGCGTTCTCAGCAGGCAGTCCAGCATTGGTCATATAGTCTTCATTGATGCCCATGTAGACAACTCCAAAACCTAGGCAAATGACTAGAAGACCAATGATCTGTCCAAACCCGTTGATCAGCAAAAGTTTCCANCGCTTGATCAACCCTGGGATATCAACTTCCATCCCTGCCATGAANAGAAGCAGGGTAATACCNACATCAACAAACGCGGTCATCACGTTNGTGTTGATGATTTCTTTNAGNCCGAACATGCCCCTCCAAANATACCNNTGATGATGAAGGCAAANAGACTNGCNTGNTTGGCGTAACTGAGGATGATGGCCACAATNGTGGCAGCCAGCAGCATGGCGCCAAGNGGTTCGATGAGACTNTCNCCCCCTCCGCCNCCGCCTGCATAGGCCGGTAGACCGAAAAGGACCATAATGGCTGGAACAGCCCAAAGTCGAATGTTGAACTTCATGGGATCAGCGATGCTCCGTTTGAGTTAGAATAAAGGGTTAAAACGATTAACCCCGGATGAAAAATAAAGATTTGGCANTGGCTCGTGAATCTCCTCCTTCATACTGTCAATGCAAGTATTCAGAATGATGAATCAGTTAATGAAAATTAATNTNNNANCNNGCAATAATTATTCTTTTATTGATTTTACTGCAAGTTAAATTTGTTTCAGTTGATGAAACAGAATTGAAANAAAAGGNAAGAANGCGACCCCGAACTTTGAANAAAGANGGAGTCGCGAAGNAACAATTGACTATCAAAGGGTTGGGATNCCCATGAAGCAAATNCCCATGATGATGGTGGGAATGAGNGCAGCCATNGCNAGTTTGGCNGGATTGACTCCACCTTCGAAAAAACGTCCAAGGATCGATTGTCCTGCCGGATTTGGGGCGTTGGCAATGACCGTCAATCCTCCACCGGTGACTGCACCAGCCACAACGGCATATTTAGAATTGATTGCCAGACCCGGGACGAGTGTGGCCAGATAGGTGATGGCTGCATTGTCATTAAACGCAGTTAGAATGGTTGCAGTTAGCATTAAAGGAAGATCACCGAGGGAGCCCAAAACTGGAGCGATCCACCATCCTTGTAATCCACCATGTGTCACAAGTCCTGCCAGNAANAANCCAACCAAGATGGGNCTCTTTAATTCTAAATGATTTTGATGGGTNCCTGTGATGACACAAAAACCAATGAAGAATAAAAAGCCTCCGATGAAAAGGGCCGGATAATGTGCGTTGAACACAGTCCAGGCCAAAAAGAGAAGATGAACCAATGTCACCCAANGAGGAATAGGTGCGTCCCTCTCGGCCCACANTGCATCAAANTNNTCATGACTCATTNNNCGNGGNTTCAANTTNGGNCCANNTTCNTCAGCAGCGNNTTCGNTNACCCATTTNNGCAAANTGNCCACGGAAGGCTGCAAAATAAAGTATATTTGAAATCAGAATTCCCAATGCTGCTTTCCAGCCGAAATTTGTGGCCATGAAACCCATTCCCCATTCCCAGGGAGCTGCGACCATAAGGACAGGAGGTGCTGCAAAGTGGGTGATGGTACCACCAACTGAAATGTTGACGAAAAGCAAGCCGATGGTGGCATAGGCAAATCCACTCGATGGTTTATGCTTGTAGAATTGATTGGCTAAAAGCAGAGCTGCGATGGTAATGGCTGCAGGTTCTGTGATGAAGGAACCCAGTAGAGGGGCGATCATCAGAATCGAAAACCACCAGGCAGCTGGGGAGTGTCCACCAATCCCAGCAAACATGCCCAAAAGTTTCTCTGAAAATTTGACGACAGGTCTAGAGGACGCAATTGCCATAATCACTACCACAAACATTGGCTCGATATAGACACGGTCATAGACGATGTAGTTCTTAAAAGTACCCCAGTCATGATATCCAATTACTATAAACATCAAGGCTATTACCCACATCCCAAAAATGGCTTCCACTTCACCCATAAAATGAAGTACCTCAGCTTTAAGGGGGATATCATGAGTAATTTCGTCTTCTGATTTTCCTGCTTCCTTCATTCGTTTGTCATGCTCATGATGGACTTCATGAGCCATTGCCGTGAGCTTGTTGGCCATGAACGTATGAAGAATTGCAAACAGAAAAATGAGTGAACCAATAAGGTTGAAGGCATTTGCACTGAGTCTGTGGGAAAGAATTCCTCCAATACCAGCCCCTTCTGGATCACGGTAATTCTCAATTCCATCTACTTTGTCGCAACGGGCATCCATAAATTCCTTAGAGCCTTGATCTGACATATAACAACTCAGAGGTACTGGGAAGGGTGCTCCTTCAGAATGACCACCCCCTCCTCCAGCCAATACTGTCCCCGCAATAAGTCCCAGCATGGAGGCGGATAATATCCACTTCGCTAATCGGTTCATAAGTCTCCTAAATAAAAGAATTGATCATAGAACAAGTGATTTTCT
>NYUB01000019.1 GCA_002683785.1 Deltaproteobacteria bacterium | reverse complement strand
TGATGAAATTGGGGCGAGGACAGTCCAATCGCGCCGGCAACGATCATGTCGCTGTTGATGGGAGATTTCCAGGAACCGTAAGGGGGTTTTGTCATGACACTGATGGTTTATTAAAATTGCGAAAGGTAGAATTCTATTCATTTCATCCAGAACGCGCAAACTTCCCCGAAACTACGTTTCCCAGATTTTTTCCTTCATCGGTAATTCTTGATTCCTGGATTTGATTGAAAGACTCATCAGCATCCTCCAGTTGAAATCTTCCCGAAAAATTAAATTTATTCATAAAAAATGGGTTGACAGAAAATTCATGTATCATGTATACATCATGGTTAGGTTCTATGGATCAACCTGACTCGATTCGATGATTGAGTCTTCTATATAAGTTGGAATCCATTTTTTTAATGAAGCACAGGATTCGGTCCTTGCTCTTCAATAAAAGGAAGATGAATATGAAAAAACTATGTTTCACTGCAATGGCAATCGCCACTGTAACATGCATGGGTGCAAGTTTTGTAAACGCTGCAGATGAAGTTCGTTTACGTCTGAACTGGATGTATTACGGTTCACATGCAGGCTTCGCATATGGTAAGGACAAGGGGCTTTACAAAGCTGCAGGTATTGATCTGGACATCCGTTCTGGAAATGGATCGTCCTCAGCTCATCGTCTGGTAGCCAACAAAGACAGCCATTTTGCTTATGGTTCATGCGCAGCCATGGTCACTTTGGCAGCCCAAGGTGCTCCGATCATTTCTGTTGGAGTGATTGATGCTGCAGGTACGGAAGCAATCATTGTACGCCCTGATGCAGGAGTGAGTTCGGTCAAAGATCTTAAGGGTAAAAAGATCCTTACCACTGCGAATGCTGGTGTGAATACTTTTTTCCCACTGGTACTCAGAAGCAATGGAATGAGTTTGAGCGATGTGAATTTGACAAACGTGCCGGACGGAGCATTGGTTTCAAGTTACCTTCAGGGAGCTGGCGGTTCTGTCGCTATCCTCGGAGGGTTGGATGACAAACCTGCTGAAATCAAGGCGAATGGAGGAGCTACTCCTGTTGCCTTTCCATACTCTGATTACGGAGTCAATCAAGTGGGATACTGCATTTCAACCCATCAGGACACTCTCAAGAATAATCCTAGCCTGGTAGAAAGATTCGTAAGAGCCACCATGGTTGCTTACAAGGAAACCGAGAAAAATCCTGATGCTGCGGTGAATTCCATGGCCGACATCGTTGGTGGGACCATGGCAGAAGATTCTGGCAAGGAACAGGCTCGTTCTGTATTGGATGTCACCCTTGGCATTCTTTACTCAAAGGCCAATACGAACAGAACCATGGGACTACATGTCACTTCCGATTGGGATGACATGCTCAACCTGATGAAAAAATACAACGACTTGCAAACCAGTAAGTCGGCAAGTGCTTTTTACAGCAACCAATTCATCAACTAATGTTCATGGCGGCCTCGATTCTAGAGGCCGCATCTTTCCGTTAAGAAATCGGGAGTCAATGCCCGCCGCGATCACCATCCAAGACGTCTCCAAATCGTTCAGTACCGAGGGTCAACCCATCCTGGCTTTTGGTCCCGCTGATCTTGAAGTGGAAGAAGGGGATTTTGTAACGTTATTAGGCCCGTCAGGTTGTGGCAAATCCACACTCCTGCTCATGATCGCTGGTCTGCTTTCTTGCACCACCGGAAAAATCGTGATGAATCATGAAGAGGTTTCAGAACCCCGTCATGATATTGGAATGATGTTCCAGGATAGTACTCTTGTTCCTTGGAGAACCGTTCTTGGAAATATCAATCTTCAACTGGAATTGAGAAATCTCAATCTTGATGAGTATTCGGTCAAGATTTCAGAATTGATGGAATCCGTTTCTCTCAAAGGCTATGAGCATCTTCGTCCCCATGAACTTTCAGGAGGAATGCAACAACGTGCTGCACTTTGTCAGGCTTTGATTCATGAACCGAAGACATTGCTCCTCGATGAACCACTGGGCAAGCTCGACGCGATGACTCGTGAAAATATCCGTAAAGATCTTCAGAACCTTTGGATGAATGAAAAGCCGACGGTGCTTATGGTTACCCACAGCATTGAAGAGGCCGTTCAATTGTCTTCCAAAGTCTGTGTCATTACTCCCAGACCTGGTTTGATTGATAAAACCATTGAAGTCAAACTCCCTTGGCCCAGGGACCTTGACGTGAAACGAAGTCAGATGTTTACCGACTATATGGCAGAAATCCAAGAGGTTTTTCAGGGGTATGGGGTCATATGACTTTTAAAAGAATTAAAGCTTCCATTCGCTGGCTTGTCGATTCATGGATGGTGATTGTTTTTTTTATAGCTTTTTTCCTGTTATGGGAACTGTCCATCGACTGGTTTTCTATACCTCGTTATATCCTACCTAAACCCAGCACCATTTTGGTCAATGCTTCTGCGGATCTTCCAAGGTTGATTGATTACACCTACATTACGGGTTTAGAGACGATTTTAGGATATGTAACGGCAATTGTGATCGCCATCCCCCTCGGATTGGCCATCACATTTTCCTCGATTTTACGTAGGACGATTTACCCCTTTTTCGTCAGCATCGAGATGACGCCAAAGATCGCCTTTGCACCATTGTTCATTTCATGGCTGGGGTTTGGCCTTTTGCCAAAAGTCATTATCGTCTTCCTGGTCTGTTTCTTTCCGATTGTTCTGAATGCAATTCTGGCATTTGGATCCCTGAGTGATGAACTCGATCGTTTTTCAAAAACCACAGGAGCTTCAATTTTAAAAATATTTATTAAAATCAGGATCCCTTCTGCTTTGCCGCAATGTTTTGTCGGGTTCAAATATGCAGCCATCAATGCGACTGTAGGAGCTACAATAGCAGAATTCATCGGGAGTGATCAGGGTCTTGGGTTTTACATTCAAATCCAAACTGGCAATATGCGTACGGATTTAGCATTTGCTGGAATCTTCTTACTGACCATCATGGGACTCTTGCTCTTTGGAATCGTGACTTTTGTCGAACGTGCCCTCATCCCCTGGCATATTTCGCAGAGACGTTGAAACCAAAGCCTTGCCTCTTTTTGTTTTGAGATGAAAAAACATCCTCATTTTATGCACCTTCTGGTAACTGATCTTTCGGGAGTAGAGAGGGCTAAAACCGTTTGGTGTAAAAACGAAGTGGATGCCTCCCTTCTCACGGTAGGCTGGATACCCAGCAATGCTCTCATCACCTGTTTTGGAGATCTGGCCCCATCCAAAAAACCTGAAGTGGGTGACGTCAATCTAGTTCCAGTGAAAGAACAGTCGGTCTTCCTGAAACTTCCAGAGCAATCCAATGAAACCGGATTCAGCGTTTGCACCATAAAAAATTTAGATCAAACACCATGGGCCTGCTGTCTTCGAGGACAGCTAGAATGTGCAACAAAACGGCTGGACAAAGAATTTGGCCTTAAACTTCGAATCGGTTTGGAGCAGGAATTTTACCTGCTTGATTCTTCCAGAGAATCACTCAATGCCTATTCTCTCGTTTCATTTTTCGAGGAAGAGGAATTTCTAGATACCCTTGCCAGAAGCTTGGAAGCAACGGGGATTGGTTTGAAATCCCTTCATGCAGAAAACGGAGTGGCTCAGTACGAATTAACCTTCGCACCTGAAGAGCCACTGAAAGCTTGTGATCAACTGGTGCTGGCAAAAAGCATAAGCCGTTTGTGTGCCGTCAAAATGAAACGGAGAATCACCTTTTCACCCCTTGTCAGTGAAGACAAAGTGGGGAGTGGGCTTCATGTTCATTTCAGTATCTGTGATCGTAAAGGGACCAATATCAATGCCGATGCCAATCATCAGATCAGCAAGCAAGCAGGAGCCTTTCTGTCAGGGATTTTAAAACACCTTAATGCACTCATCGCGTTTACTTCTCCTAGCCTCATTTCTGGAATGCGATATCAGCCTCCACGCTGGACAGCCTATTTTAATAATTTTGCTTTGCAGGATCGAAAGGCTGCGATTCGTCAGACCTGTCTAGGGGATGGGCCAGAACCCTTTCATTTTGAATTTCGAACTGCTGATGCCGCAGCTAGCCCTTATCTAGTTCTCAGTGCCCTGATTCATGCAGGATGCAACGGGATTGAAGAGGAACTGACACCACCTCAGTCTCACTTGACTAATGATCTTTTGAATGAGTTGCCAGATGGCATTTCAAGGCTTCCGCTCAACCTCCAAGAAAGTTTGGATGCATTAGTGAATGATNCGGNTCTTATCAGATGTTTCCCGAATGAACTGATNGAGAATTACCTGGACAACAAAAANTTNGAACAAAAAATTGCTCAGCATTTTGAGCCAGAAGAACTGTTTCAACGCTATAGCCAATGTTATTGAAGATGGATTACGATCAATTAAAAAAAGACCTTGAGGGGCTCTACATTACCATTCCCACCCTTTTCCATGATGAAGACCTTACCATCAACGAGGAAGGAATTCGTACCCATATCCGTTTCCTCAAGGAAAATGGAATCAACCAGGAAAATGCCGTCTTACTTGCAGGGGGAGCTGCTGGTGATTTTTCAACCATGAGCTTTGAAGAAAGGATTCGTGTGGCTTCAATCGTGATCGATGAAGCTGGAAGCATTCCGGTCGCCATGGGAGCTCAAACCACGAGTACCCAGGAACTGATCCGGCTTTCCAAAGAAGCCAACAGGCTTGGGGCTTCTTTCATTCAGGTTTCATGTCCTTTTTATTTTAACCACACCGAAGATGATTTTTTTGACCACATCCTTGAGGCCAGTAGAGCATCAGAAGTCGGGATGATCATCTACAATACTTTCTGGACCAGTGCCGAAGTTTCATTTGGGATGGTCGAACGCCTGACGAAAATCCCTCAAGTCATTGGCCTCAAATGGGCTACTACCAGATCGGTGGCGATGGAATTTGAAGATGTGGTCCACAGTTTTGCAGGGCAATTCTGTTTCATCGATAACGACCTCCTCTTTCCCATAAGTCATATGCTGGGAGCTAGGGCTTTTGAGGTTCATCTTTGCAATCATTGGCCTGAATGGGGAATCAAGCTCCTTAAAACCCTCGAGGCGGGTGATTACAAACAAGTTGAATTGGATATGGTGGAAGAAGCCAAACCTTTTTACAAACTCTGGAAAAAGATTGAAATGGAATACACTCGGGGAGATGGATTCCTGGATAAACTCTGTATGGAACTCGTCGGCTTGCCATCCAGTCGCTGTCGGCCCCCTACACGAGATATTCGTGAAAGATACCGTCAAGAAGCGAAAAAGATGCTGATCGCAAGTGAAACCCCGAGAGTTGAAGGTTAATCAGTTGTTACATCCTCTATATTAAGTTGATGAATATCTTTGTCAGCATCAGCCTCAATCAAAAAGAACGAGATCAGCTTGTCTCAACAGGCTTTGAGGATCGCTTCTTCATTCACGAGGAATTTTCTGAGGAAGATCCTCCCCACCCAGATTTTTTAAAATCAACCATCTGTTTTGGAAATGTCCCTGCCCATTGGCTTGCAGAGCATCCAAAACTCGAATGGATTCAACTGATTTCAGTAGGATTTGGAGAATATCTGGAAATTGAACGAAGCCGTTTGGATCCGAATTTCTGCATGACCAACCTCAAGGGCTTTTTCGCAGAACCCGTTGCGCAATCCATGCTTGCAGGCCTGCTCTCACTTTTTCGGGGTATGGACAGCTTTTCCATCCTCAAAGAAAAAGGCGAATGGGTAGGAGATCCATTGCGGGAAAAACTAAAATCGCTGAATCGTGCCAATGTGGTTCTCTATGGCTACGGATCAATCAACAGACAATTTGAAAAACTTCTTCAGCCCTTCGATTGTAAAATGACGATCATCAAACGTTCAAACACCTGCGAGGAACTTGAAAATGCTTTAACAGAAGCAGATGTCGTGGCATCTGTTGTACCGGATCATCCTCAGACCAGAAATATTTTTGATGAAGAACGTCTGAATCGATTCAAACCCAATACGGTATTTCTGAATTTCGGAAGAGGATCGGTGGTGGATGAAGAAGCATTATCTGAAAGTCTGATACAAGAAAAAATTGGTGGTGCGGTGATTGATGTCACTTTTGAAGAACCTCTTCCGAAGAACCATCCATTTTGGAAGTGTCCAAATACCATCATCACTCAACATTCTGCAGGTGGGACCGAGGATGAAATATCCAAGAAAATCTCATGGTTTTCCGAGAATTTTTCTCGCTTCCGAAATGGTGAAAATATGATCAGCCCTGCAAATTTCGAATTAGGATACTGATGCCTCA
>NYUB01000018.1 GCA_002683785.1 Deltaproteobacteria bacterium | reverse complement strand
GTTTGAATGATTTCATCATGGATTTGATAACTGTCTCAGAACAGAATGAATGCAATAAAATAAGTCAAAATGAAAAAGGTCAAAAACTCCATCAATGTTAAAACTTAGGAGATGATATGTTTCAACCTGGCGACAAAATAATTTCTGACAGGCGGCATCCACAGCTCGATTCCGGNNAACACTGGCGTGCAAAACTAGGCTTNATTCTGATGTCGACTGACCTTGCTGCTGAATCAGATTTTTTCTCCATGGTGCCTGAAGGTGTGGGGGTGCATATCACACGTCTCATAACGGAAGACTACACCACCAACGAGACCCTTGGCCGTCACATCGAGGCAATGGCTGATGCCGCCGCCCGTATTCAACCTGATACCAAGCCGGATGTCATCAGCTACAGTTGCACCAGTGGTTCAATCGTCAATGGTGAATCAAGGGTAATGGCCGAGATCAAGAAAGGGGCACCCTATGCAGAGCCTATGACCCTGGTTACCGGAGTTGTCGATGCACTGCGAGAGCTCAATGCAACAAAAATAGTCATAGGCACACCTTACCTTGATGAGATCAATACACTCGAGGCTGAGTTCATGGTGANCAAGGGTTTTGAAGTACTTGATATTCAAGGACTCAATNTTGAGNCCGGAATCGAGTTTGGCTGTGTGACCCCTGAATACTGGAAAAGTTTTGCCATGGAGATTGATTCCCCGGAAGCCGATGTGATATTCCTGAGTTGCGGGGGCATTCGTTCTTTGGAAGTGGTCCAGGAGATCGAGTCAGAAACGGGCAAACCCGTGATCACCAGTAATCAGGCTCAGATGTGGAGTTGCCTACGACGTGCAGGGATCCGAGATCCGATCGAAGGATTTGGTAGGATTTTCTCAAAACCAGGCAACATTCTTGGGACAAATTAATTTTTGATTCTCATATCTTGTGGGAAATATTTTCAAACCATTGAAACTCTCAACAAGTTATGTGCTCCTTCTATGAGCCATTATTTTTTTGAATGATTCTATTCAATTTCTTATTGTATGGGCTGTAAAATTTCTATCTTGAGTAGAGATTCGGGTTGGTTTGATAGTCATCATGCTCGGGTAGGAGTTATGGTTCCCTTTTGATGGTGTGGTTTGAGTTGGTTCAAATCTCAAAATCAGAGGAGTATTGGTTTTAGATTCTTGTTTGTTAAAGGTTGCCGAACACCAGCTTTTGATTCGGTATGTAGGCAGCAAAACCTGATGTCATTACANAAAAAAGGATTCAATTGAACCCCCCGGATCTGAAGAAGTTGATGCTCAAGTGGAGGCATGATTTTCATAGCTTTCCTGAAANCGGATTTAATGAAAGAAGAACCAGCACCAAGGTGGCTGATTTACTCGAAGAGTTTGGACTTAAAGTTCATCGGGGGATCGGAGGAACCGGAGTTGTGGGAGTTTTGCAGTNTGGTCAAGGATCAAGAAGCATCGGTTTGAGAGCGGATATGGATGCTTTGCCCATTCATGAAACCAATGATTTTGATCATCGTTCACGTCATGATGGAACCATGCATGCTTGCGGTCACGACGGACACACGACAATGCTTCTCGGGGCAGCGAGATGCCTTGCTGATTCAGGCCATTTTGATGGAAGGGCCGTGTTCATTTTTCAACCGAATGAAGAACATGGTCTTGGAGCAAAGGCGATGATCGATGATGGTTTATTTGAACGATTTGATGTGGAAGAGGTCTATGGCATCCACAATCTTCCTGGGATACCTGTAGGTACTTTTGCGATGCGCTCAGGTCCCATCACAGCAAGTGAAAGCCTCTTCGAAATCACTATCAAGGCTAAGGGTGGCCATGCGGCACTGCCTCATATGGGAGTGGATGCCCTCATGGTTGGAGCAGAAATCGTGCAGTCTCTGCAGACCATTGTTTCACGAAAGTTGAACCCAGGACTGAACGGAGTGGTTTCCGTGACAGAATTCATTACGGATGGTAAAAGAAACGTTCTTCCTGATACAGCAATACTCCGCGGGGATGCTCGTGCCCTCACAGATCAGGTCAATGAAACGATAGAAGCCCGGATGCGTCAAATCGTGGAAGGGATCTGCATGGCTCATGGGGTCAGTGCAAAAGTCAGTTATGAAACAGAGTTTCGTCCGGTCATCAATGCTCCGGTTCCGGTTCAAGCGGCTCGTCAAGCAGCAGCTGCCACCGTGGGTTTTGAAGAAGTTGACGGAGATTGTGAACCGAAGCTGTTTTCTGAAGACTTTGCCCATATGGCTGCCGAAAGACCAGGTTGCTATTTGCTGATGGGGAATGGCACCGAAGGTTCGTCAGGACGCAGCTTGCATTCATCGGACTATGATTTTAACGATGAAGCTTTAGCAATTGGTTCTTCATTCTGGATGAAACTGGTGGAACAGCAACTGCCCCAGAGGAGAGGTTGATGTTTGAAGACAGGATGAAGCGGCTTCGAAACAGACTGGTTGAAGAAGACATTTCAGTCGCACTGATTACCGATGACGATAATGTGTACTATTACACGGGCTACTATGATTACCTGCACATGGAATTCGGACGTCCGACCATCCTGGTGGTACCCCAGGATGGGGATAGCCTTTTGATTACTCCATCCATGGAAAAAGACATGGCCGAAGTGGCCTCAGTCGTGGACCGTATTGAAGACTGGAATGATGGACTGGGAAACGAATGGCGTGAGGCACTGCCCCAGGTTCTAGGAGGTTCTGGAAAGGTGGCGATTGAACCGGATCAGATGCCTCCGGTTGTCCGTCATTATGTGGAATCACTGGTAGAAAAAACCAGGCTTTGTGATGTGACACCGTTGACAGCAGACATGAGGATGATTAAATCCGAGGAGGAACTCAAAATGGCTCGTCATGCGGGGCAAGTCGCAAATGCAATGATGGCTGCAGCACACGAAACGATTGGAGATGGTGTCCATGAGTATGAAGTGGCACTGGCCATTACAACAGCAGGAACACGTAAAGCTGCCGAGTTACTGAAAGCCCATTATGAGGATCCGCGAATGTCTCCCAATACTCATTTTCTGCAGATTATGGCAACCGGGAATGAAATAACGATGCCCCATCATCGAGCCTCAATCCGTCTTCTGGAAAAAGGGGAACCGGTTTTTATCTGTTTATGTGGAATGACCAATTTCCATCATTTTAAACTGGGATTCGATCGGACCTTCTGGATTGAGGAGATTGCCGACAGATCCCAGGAAGCCGTTTATCAGACTGCGGTGAAGAGCCAGCAAGCAGCTTTGTCCGTGCTTCGCCCTGGANTCTTGGCAGAAGAGGTTCATGCGGCCTATGCTGAAGTCATCCGCAGTGATGGATATGAATACCCCTTCCGATGTGGCCGAGCCACCGGATTCAGTTTTTTGGAAAAACCCCAGCTGGTATTTGGTGACAAAACGGTGATTCAAACGGGGATGGTACTAGCAGTGGATGGTTCTGTCAGTGTTGCCAAAACCTTCCGGGCCCAGGTCGGTGATAGTTTCATCGTCACAGAAGGAGGGTATGAAGCATTGACTGAATTTGGAAAAAACATCGATGATGTCGTGGTGGTCTGAATGAAGTTTGTGTCAAGAACAAGCATGATAACAACCTTAGATCAATGATTCTCTCTTGCAAAGGTTTGCAACCATTGAAGGTGTTGCTGTTCTCAAATTATTCTTTAGAACAGATAAAATTGATTTGATAACTGGAGCAACCCACGATATTAGCAGCAGAGGGATGTTGATTGGTTTCGAATCATCATACCCCATTTCATTTTATAAATGATTCACTGGATTAAAGAAGGAATTAAATGACCACTTTCGATAATTATGATGCAGTCATCATTGGTGCTGGTGTGATAGGAGCAGCAACAGCCCTGGAATTGAGCAGGAATGGATACAAGACCCTCAGTATTGACAAGAACCCTGAAGCAGGTTANGGATCCACCTCAAATTCCTGTGCAATCATTCGTGTNCATTATTCAACGGAACATGATACTGCTTTTGCTTACGAGGGATATTTTTATTGGAAAAACTGGAAAGAATACCTTGGCAACAAAAAATCAGCGGGATTGTCTGAATTTCGTAAAACCGGATGCTTGATCATGAAGACCGAAGGTAATGGGAATCTCGAAAAAGTGATTGCAAATGCCGAATCACTCTCCATCCCCCATGAACATTGGAATCCTAAAAAAATAAAAAGCAGGCTTTCCATTTATGATCTCAGAAAATATGGCCCTCCCAAACGAGTCGATGATGAAAATTTTGGCGAACCAACCGGAAATCAAATCAATGGTGCTGTTTTTTTCCCAACAGCCGGATACATCAACGATCCCAAATTGGCGACTCAAAACATACAGGATGCTGCTGAATCTTGGGGGGCGTCATTTCTTTTCAATCAAAACGTGATTGAAATTCCAGTCTCCAACAATTGTGTTGAAGGGGTGGTCCTAGAAGATGGTACTCGGATAGAGTCTTCAATTGTGGTGAATGTGGCTGGCCCCCATTCATCGGTAATCAATAAAATGGTTGGTGCAGACAAGGATATGAACATCCAGACTCGAGCATTGAAACAGGAAGTTGCTCACATTCCTGCACCTGAAGGTTTTGATTTTGAAAAAGATGGAATGGTGATTTCAGACAATGATATTGGAGTCTATTGCAGACCAGAGACAGGAAACCATGTTCTTGCAGGAAGTGAGGACCCTGAATGTGATTTGAGAGAATGGGTGGATCCTGATGATTATGACCGGAATTTCACTGAACAGGCTTCTACACAAGCCATGCGAATGGCCCAAAGGATGTCAGGATTAAAAATGCCTCGTCGAATGAGAGGTGCCGTGGATCTTTATGATGTTTCTGATGATTGGTTGCCCATCTATGACTGTTCCTCCATTGAAGGCTTCTACATGGCATGCGGTTCAAGTGGCAACCAATTCAAAAATGCACCCGTGGCAGGAAAAATAATGGCAAAACTGGTCGAATATTGTGAGTCTGGAAATGACCATGATCATTCACCAATGCAATTTCAATTGAGTCAAATTGATTACCCTCTGAATACTGGAAATATGTCGAGATTGAGAAAAATAAATCCAAACAGCAGTTTTTCAGTATTAGGATGATTGGAATCATTAAAACCAATTATTGAACCCATTATTTGTTTTTGACCAAAGAGGATCATCGGCTTCATAAATAATACAACCTTTTATTCCATCTAAACTACCTCTGATGATCTGCATTTATTTGTGTTCGAAGGATTATTGCGGCAAAAAATCCAGGAACCATGATTTGAATGCAGGATCATTTTCTGTTGACCGCTTAAACGAAAGGTCAATCCTTTACTTGCCCATCTTTTGAAGACATTCCAGGAAATGGTCGATTTCGGATTCGGTATTGTAATAGTGGATTCCCAAGCGGTTCATCAATTGGATATTCCTTTGCTGCATATCATAGGGAGTTGATACGGAAGAAGTGGTTGAGATGTTGATGCCCCATTTCGACATTTGCGATACGAGCAGGTCGGGATCCATCTCCTTGATGGAAAAACTGATGATGCCGCATTTTTCCTGACCCAAATCCTGGATTGCAACTCCAGACATGTTGGACATTCGTGTCCTGAGATTTTCAGCAAGATCTTTGATTCTTTTTTCGATCCCGTCCATGCCTATGTCGAGGGCATAATCGACGGCAGTTCCAAGACCAATCTTTCCTGCGACATAATTTTCCCAGTTTTCAAAACGTCTTGCATTGGGACGCATCTTAAAACTTTCCGGAGGAACCCAAACGGCTGAATGAAGATCCAAAAAGGGGGGCATAAGGGATTCCATAATGGATTCACGGACGTAGAGGAATCCTGTACCACGTGGGCCGCGAAGAAATTTACGCCCCGTGGCTGATAACATGTCACAACCTATGTCATCCACATCCAGATGAAGTTGTCCTGCAGACTGGCAGGCATCCAGAAGATAGGGTACTCCAGCACTACGGGCCACCCTTCCGATTTCCGAAACAGGATTTATCAGACCACCACTCGTGGGTACATGAGAAATGGAAATCAATTTGACGCGAGCATCAATTCTATTTTCAAGGGCTTTGATATCCAACTGTCCATAGGAGTCGTTGGGAACAACCCGGATATGCATCCCATCACGTTGTGCCCTTTGAAGATAAGCGATACAGTTGGACGCATATTCAGAAACAGAGGTAAGTACCACATCGCCTTGGTCCAGAGGTATTCCGTAAAAGGCCATATCCCAAGCCACTGTGGCATTTTCGACCACGGCGATTTCATCCACTTTGCAATTGAGTAAGCGGGAAAGCCCCTTGTAGGTGTTTTCCAGTAACTCTTCGGCATGATCCTCGGCTTCGTACCCTCCGATTTCTGCTTCCATACGAAGGTGTTTGAGGATTGCATCCAACACAGGTTCAGGCATCAGCCCAGCACCGCAGTTGTTAAGATGGATGACTTTTTCAACTCCTGGAGTCTCGGCTCTTATCCTCTGGATATCCATTTGTGTCTTTTGTCAGGTCCTGAATCTACTGCAGGAAACCAGGCCACAGCTTGGGGTAAACCCTATGAGATGAATTTTTTTGGATTTTAATTAAATCCAAACGTTCCTGATTAGTGTCAGACCAGGATTAATACAGGTCATTGTGTTTACCCTTTAGTATGCCCCGATTATGACCATGGCAGAAAAGAAGCTGATCCCCAGGAAAGTCGAAGGATGAGTCATGATGCCCATTAAATTTTGCGGGCAATGCTGAAAGTCACTTGGCCTGTAGTTTTTCGTTTCTGATCCTGTTGTTTGATATATGCTTCGAGTTTTCCTGTTTGACGTAAATCACGAACTTTGTTCAGCACCATTGCCAGAATATCCTCGGAAACTATACTCCAAATGGAGTCCCCGTTTCGCCAGTCAGGATCGAAGATACCATCCGCATTAAAATATGCATCACCCTGAAGAACCAAATCCTCCGGCACGATTTGACGTGGGAAAGTGAAACCACAGTCCTCAAGTAAATTGTTCAAATTACTAAGGCTTATTACTTTTTGCTTCATCTCCTGCACAGCATCCGGAATCAAGTGGTAAAACCAGAAACCGCTTTCAATCTGTTCCGGACTGCAACTATTAATAATCAGGATGCCTCCTGATTTCAAAATCCTACAAAATTCTCTGAAGACATTTGCATGATTCGACCATCCATTAGATGTATCGTCTGGAAGATGATGAAGCACCTGATTGATTATTACTGAATCGGCAGAATTGTCGTCAAGAGGAAGTGAGTCAATAGATGAATGATGAAAATTGATTCGATTGATTTCATCTTCTGTTTTCATCTTTTGTCTGGCTAAGGCCAGCATTTCCCGGCTCATGTCGACTGCTTCAATGCGTCGTACATCTTTTACCAGTGCTGCTGAATAAAGACCTGTTCCGCATCCGGCATCTACAAGTATTTGTTGATTGACGGGGACTTCAGCATCTTCAAGCTGCTTCCGGATTATTTCAACTCCACCTGCTGAACGTGTATGGTCATAAAACCGGCTTACACGCTGATAATTTTCATAATTGCTCAATGACTTTTTGGGGAAAATACAGGATATTTTTCGAGAAAACAGATAGGATGATAGGAAAATCAAACCGAGTCAAAGGAATATTTTATGGCTCTTATGCATCTCGCGGAGGGTCAATGGAAGTGATTTGTCAGTGTCTGGTTTCTAGTAAACTTTCTTTGAGGAAGGTATTTTTCAAGGCTTTGAATGGCACTGAGAATCTGCAAAAAAGACTGCGGAGCACGCAATTCTCCTACTGCATTCAAAAATCGGGGGCGTAGGGGTCGGGATACCAGGGAACTTCAGGGTCTTGAAAGTTCGTATCGCAGAAATCGGAGAATGAGGGAACGGGAACCAGCAGAGACAACTCACTCCAAGGGATCTCTAGGTCCAATAACGGCTTTAGGCTAGCAACTTTTTTTACTCCAGGGCAGAAGATGTTCTTGTGAAACTATAACAGCCCACTAACCCTTTTTTGGGAGAGGGGCTAATCGTCTATTTTCCACACAACTTATCGAATTCAGTTGAGGTCCTGCCATGTCTAAGATTACAAAAATCAAACTTACAGAATTCAGTTTTGATGTTCCGAACATCGGTCTCGAAACTGCTGCAGCCGGTGTTGGAAATATGGCCTGGATTAAGGATGGGCTGTTCAAAGCCAAACGATTCGCAGTAAAAATTGAATCAAATCATGATGCGACAGGTGAATACGTTGCAAATTGGGTAAGCACTCCCTCTTCCTTCGCTCAGGCCGGTATGCTTGCCCCTTTGCTTCTGGGTAAGGATCCGGAATGCAGGGAAAGGCTCTATGACGACCTTAAGCGGGAAGTCAGAGCTTATGATCATATGGGGCACGGGGTTCTGGACATAGCGTTGTGGGACCTGGTTGGCAAACTCAAAGATGTTTCGGTCAAAACGATGCTGGGAGGTTTCCGGGATCGCCTTCCCACTTATGCCAGTTCGTATTGTGGACAGGAATCCGTGGGAGGGCTTTCTTCTATTGAGGCATATGCCGATTATGCCCTGGAATGCAAAGAAGCCGGTTTTCATGGATTTAAAATCCACGGATGGATGGATGGAGATGTAAAAAGGGAGATGCAAAATCTAAGAGGGGTTCGTAAGCGCATAGGGGATGACTGGCATTTGATGATCGACCCGGCGAGCATGCTCAACTCTTGGAATGATGCATTAGCCTTGGGTAAGGTTTGTGATGAAGTCAATTGTTTATGGTATGAAGATCCCTATAAAGATTCCTCTGTTTCAGCCTATGGCCATCAGAGGCTGAGAGAGAAACTGAAAACACCTTTGCTTGTGAGCGAACACGTTCGTGGACTTGAACAAAAAGCGTCTTTTTTACTTGCTGGAGGATGCGACATGATCCACGCAGATCCGGAATACGATATGGGTATCACAGGTGTGATGAAGATAGCTCATTTCAGCGAAGCCCTTGGACTGGACCTGCAAATTCATGCGGTTGGTCCAGCACATCGCTTGTGCATGTCTGCAATTCGAAACACGAAACTCTACGAAATGGCATTGATTGGACCTGGAATGCCGAACATTGTTGCACCTGTTTACGCATCAGATTATTCAGATCAAGCGGAAGATCTGCCTCCTGACGGGTGTGTAGAAGTGCCCTCAGGGAAAGGGATTGGCGTTCTTTATGACTGGGATTTTATCAAAAACCACACTACCCAAGAAATGGTTTTTGAATGATCGTGTGAGGAATTAAGATGCAGTCATGCTGAGGCCCTGAGAGTCAAAGATGTAAGCGTTTTCTATATCAAAGAGTATTGCTACGCAATCTCCTTCTCTCATCCCTGGGAAGCAGGGTTGTCTTCTGGTGACGCGAGGTGGATATCGCACAGCAATGCCTTGTACACAGGAAACCCCGATATCGGGTCGCGATTGTTGAAATCTGTGAGCTTGTTGACGTTGGCCCCAAGCCATTCCTTCGGCCCCAGGGGACCACCACCGCCCATGTTGACCTCGACGACCCCGGGCATGATGTCTTCGGTGACCCGTGCCCAGAACCGTACCAGACCCCGGGGCGATTCCACCAGGACCTCAGCTCCATCCTTGATGTCCCGTTGTCGCGCATCGGACGGGTGGATCCAGACCAACGGCTTTGGCTGCAGTCTTTGCAAGCCACTGATATTGAAGTGCTGGGAGCGGAAAGCTGTTTGGGTACGTGCGCCCGTATTCAATACCAGCGGGTATTTGTCCGTCAGTTCGGCCGCTGCCAGAGGCCCTTCCACTGGCTCGCTATAGACTGGCAGTGGCTCATAGCCGTTCTCTCGGAACCACTCCGAAACGAACTCGAACTTACCAGTAGGGGTAGCAAATCCGGGCTTGCCGTCCTCTCGAAGCTCGCTCGACTCATATTTACGATAGCGCATTGGAGAAACAGCAAGTCTGACGCCGGCTGGGCTCGCTTGAAGCTGCTCCAGCGAAACCCCGGTTCCCTTCAAGCCGGTTCTGATCTTCTCCTCGTCCGTCTGTGGCCAAAGATGTCCGTAGCCCAGGCGACGGGCCAGTTCTGTGAAGATGTGGTAGTCCGAACGGGACTCACCCAACGGTTCAATCACCTTCGAACGTAACTGGACCCATCCGTCATGAAAATAATAGGACCAGGTCTCAAACGGAGTCGCGGCAGGCAAAATCATGTCTGCGAACTTAGCGTCTGCTGTCGGGAACCGGTTTACCACAACCAACAGATCAAGCGCAGCCAATGTCTTTCTCCACAGGTCCGGATCCGGCCATGAGGTGATCAATGAAGAGCCACTCACGATCAACCCACGGACCGGATAGGGATCGGCATCAAGCACTGCCCTGGGCAGTTCAACTGCTTGAGCTTCGTTCCGGAGTTGATGGTACAGCGGATAATGGTCGGCGCCGATGGGTGGTTTGCCATTCGCCGGAGGTGGAGTCGTCGTGCGGTTGGATTGGACGCGGTCAGGCATCTTGAATACCTTGCCGCCGGGAACGTCGATGTGCCCGGCCAAGGCCTGGATGGACAGGACGGCACGAATGGCCTGGACACCACTGTCACTGTATTCCAGCCCGGTGTACATGAGGATCGAACAGCCTCCAGCGGTCCCGATGGCCTGCGCCAGGTCCACGACAGACTCTGCTGGTATGCCGGTTATTGCAGATACACGTTCAGGGCTGAATTCCTCGACGTATGCTCGAAGTTCATTGAAGCCGTGAGTCCATTTTTCGACGAACTCATGATCATACAACTCCCAGTCGATCATCAGATTGATAATACCAAGGGCCAGTGCACCGTCGGTACCAGGACGGATCGGGATCCACTGGGTGCGGGTTGACCTCGCGGTTTCATTGAAACGGTGGTCGATAGTGACGACCCGAGCACCGCGTTTGATGGCACGTTTGATACGCTTCACGTTGGACGGTGGAGAATCGGTCGCCGGGTTAGCGCCCCAAACCAGGATCAGGTCAGCATGGTCGAGGTCGTCACTGAGATGGCGATAGTGCTGGCCGAAACATGCCTGCGGTGCGATCATGCCGTAAGCAACGAAGCACAGGGCCCCCACGCCGGTAGTGTTGGGTGAGCCAAACGGAAACAGGACCGTATTTGCCGAAGACTCGCTGGTATCCGTCGGCGGAAATGTTTCCTGGAGACCAAACTCGAAATTGCCGCGGCCCGTGTACATGCAGACTGCCTCCGGACCGTGGCGGTGCTTTATCTCGCTAAGCTGGTCGACCCAAAATTCGTATGCCTGGTCCCAGGTAATCCGCTCGAAACGCCCTTCACCCCGAGCCCCTACCCTTCGCTGGGGATAGAGTAGACGGTCTTTGGAGTAGACGATCTCCGCAGCACGGCCCCCGCGGGGACAGACAATGCCGAGGGGATGGTCCTTCAGAGGTGACAGCCGGTCAATGCGGCCATTGACGAGGTGAGCCTTGACCCCGCAACCGGCGTCACAAATCCCACAGATGGTCTCGACTATCACATGTTTCTGTGATTCCAACACTATCCTGCCCGATCCGGGAATAGGAATTTGCTTTTAGCAGATGCGGGGCCTTGGGTCAGCAGAGGAGCGCAAATCCAGCTGTTGTTTGTTTTTACATAACCCCTGTTTTCCGAAATGGCCATTTCACATCATCCCTTCTTCTCTTTTGAATCCACGTCACATAGTGACGCTGATCTGAGGTTGGTTTGAACCAACTATTCCCTGCAACAACTACAGTTCACCCTGCCTGGGATCAAACAACAGCTCAAGCAATATCAAAGACAAGGTGGTAGCTGAGAAGGGCCAGTTCAATGAGCCTGCCTGAGATTTTCCGACATTCACCTTCATGGTCTACTCATCGGCATGGGTGTGAATTTGCTCGACGGATAAAAGCGCCAGACTCATGGTCAGTACCAGGCGTTCTATGACTTCTTCATCGGTAGAGTCTGAGTTAACACCGTTTAAGGTGATTTTCTCCCTTATGAAGGGGATCAAAAGGGTTTTGTGGGATCAAAGTCAAATCAACCCTTTCCCAATAGTTCCAGGCCTTCCCCTGACATGAAGTAGACCCGGTCGGGAGATTGAGAAAAACCAAGTTTTTCATAAAAGACACAGGCGGAATTGCGCTTATGAACATGCAGTTCCATCCTCCAGCAGTTCAGTTCCAGTGCGCGAAGGCTGACCCGGGCGATCAATTTTTCTCCAATCCCCTGTCCCCGTGCATTGTCTTGTACAAAAAGATTATCAAGATGCAGGCAGGGTTTGCCTTGGAACGTTGAGTAGGTGAGAAAAAATGTTGCCAGTCCCTGTGCCTTACCCTCAGTTTCCTGCAACCATGATTCGTAAATTGGGGTTTCACCGAATCCATCCCGCAACAAATCCTGGAGGGTTGCTCGAAAATCTGCTTGGTCACCATGAAAATGAGCAAGGGCACGGATCAGCTCGAAAACGGTTTCCGCGTCTTCTCTTTGAGCCTGCCTGATCTCCGTTTCGGGTTGAGTGGCAGGAGCATTAGCCATTTTCAAAACCGTCCAGAATACCATTCAGGTTTTCTCCAAGTTCCTTGCAGAGATAACCTCCTTCCTGAACGAGCACCGTAGGCAGTTTCATTCCGGCAATCGCTGCCCCGATCTTCTTAAAACCTTCGGTAGTGATCGCAAATCCAGCAAGTGGATCTTCCTTGAATGCATCCAACCCCAATGCGACCACCATGGCTTCCGGATAAAACGAAGCGATTTGGGACAAGGCTTTTGTCAGGATTTTCAGATATTCCTCGTCTGCGGTCCCACGAGGTAGGGGAAAATTCAGATTAAACCCTAATCCTGGCCCTTCACCGCGTTCATGTCTGTGACCCCAGAAAAAAGGGTAAAACCGTATGGGGTCCGCGTGCAGCGAAACAGTGAGCACATCCGTGCGCTGATAAAAGATACCCTGGGTCCCGTTGCCATGATGCAGGTCGACATCGAGGATCGCAATACGCCTGAAACCTTCACGCAAATGCTGTGCAGCAATAGCCGTATTGTTCAGATAACAGAACCCCCCGGCCATGTCTGAAAAAGCATGGTGACCTGGAGGTCGGCACAAGGCGTAAACCGAATCCGTTCCATCCAGTATATACCGTGCAGCGTCAACTGCGTTGTTGGCGCTTGCAAGTACGGAGGTCCAAGTCTGAGGGCCGATGGGACATGCCGTATCAGCCATGTGCCATCCGGCCTGCCCGACAGCCGAGTCTGGATATCCTCCTGAACGACGGTTCGGGTGGACATTGGGAATCACTTCTTCAGAGGCACCTTCGATCCGCTGCCAACGCCGGAAGATGTTTTTTAGGAAATGCAGGTAATCCGGAGGATGCACTGAGGCAATCGGTCCCATTCCATGGGATTCTGGACTCTTCAGTTCGTGACCATGCTGAAGCAGGGATTCCTTTAAAACCTTGGCCCGTTCAGCAACTTCCGGATTCGGAAGACGTGAACCGCTGGAAAGGAAAAAACCCGGTTCATGTTTAAGTTGTAGGGGATCAAAAAGTGCAAGCATGACGGTTCAGAGAATCAGTTGCTCCCCGCCCTTGAGAGCAAATCATTGCCAGTTTTCCTGCGGAGTCTCCATTTCCAGGGATGCTTTTTCCAGGATA
>NYUB01000017.1 GCA_002683785.1 Deltaproteobacteria bacterium | reverse complement strand
TCTTTCATCCATCCTGAAACCTTGCTGAAAAGCTTGGGCCAGTTACGCATGTGCTCGAACATTTCAACTGAAACGATTCGATCAAAGGATTGATTTGGTTCATAGCCATTCATATCAGATGTGAGGACCTTCAGATTCTTAAATTTTCTTTCAGATGCACGTGCTTCAATGAATGCTTTTTGAGTGGCAGAATTGGAGACAGAAGTAATAACAGAATCAGGATAATGTTCTGCCATCCAAAGACTCAGTGATCCCCACCCACATCCAAGCTCCAAGATTTCCTGGCTGTTGAGAAGATCAGCATTTTCACAGGTTCGCTTTAAGGCTTCTGATTCAGAAACCGCTAAGGATGATGTGGTTGAGTCCCAATAGCCGCAACTGTATTTGAGATGCGGCCCAAGGACTTTTTTGAAAAAATTGACAGGTACTTCGTAATGCTGCTGATTAGCCTTTTCTGGAACTTCTGCAATGTTGGATTGATTCAATGCAGCAAGGAATTGATCTTGAAGCATTAGTTGCTTTTCACAATTGTCCAGGGATAGACCAGAAAGTCGTTCTCGCAGTAGTTTCTGAATTCCTAAACGTACAAGGAAATCCGGAATCAACCCTTTTTCAGTCAATCTTATGAGTTGTTTCATTGAATTTAAGAATCCAATTTAGGAAACCAGGGAATGAAAGGACTGGTTCTCTTTTGGTATTGGATGTATGCATCCCCACGGCTTCTGATGGACTGATCTTCGACGTATGGAATTCCAGTAATTTTGGTCACCAGAATGAGCATGGTAAGGGCAGCTGCGAGACTGATCCACCAGGTCGAGGAACCAAACGCCATCATCAGCCAAACAATCCAAAGCAACCACTCAAAGAAATAATTTGGATGGCGGCTATATTTCCAAAAACCGAGATCGCAAGCCTTGGCTTTGTTGGCTGGGTTCATACGAAAAACAGAGAGTTGATGGTCTGAAATGCTTTCCCCAAAAAATGCACCTACCCATAATACAAGTGCCAAACCGTCGATAAGGCGCACATCATCTGGATCACCTGTCAACGCGGTGTACGGGGAAAGTGCGAGGAAAAAAGCACCCAAAGCCTGGAATTGATAAAAGAAAAAATATCCGATGGGTTTCCAGTTTCCCATGGCAGTTGACATCGCATTGTAACGACCATCGGATCCATCCCTTTTGAGACGTGTATGCAGATGAAACCCCAGTCGCAGTCCCCATAGTGCGATAGGAAGTGCAACCAAAATTTTCCTGGTCCAACTAGCTTCTACTTCGAGTAGAATCCATCCAACAGCTAGGCCAGCCGTCAAATAGCTCCATACCACGTCGACGATAGCAGGATGGTCATTTTTCCATTGCCAGATCCATGCGGCAAACATCACCAAGCATGAGGCGATTAGACCTTCAACCCAGAAGTGGTAATAATTCAAATTGAAGCCGTTTTCTTTAAATGCAACATTGCCACATCGATAGCACCTGTGCGGAAACCGGTTTCACAGTAGGCGAGATAATATTCCCACATTCTTTTAAACCTTGAATCAAAACCAAACTGTTTGATTTGGAGCCAGGCTTCTTGAAAAAGCCTGTTCCATAGACTCATGGTTTGGGCATAGGAATCTCCAAAATGCATGACATGCTGAAGTTCCATCCCTTGATCTGGAAAAATACGCTTTAAAACTTCAAGGGATGGCAACATACCACCAGGAAAAATGTAGCGCTGAATGAAATCGGCTTTTTTCCGGTAATCGTCAAAACGCCAATCTTCGATGAGGATGCTTTGGATGAGTGCTTCTCCTTGATCCGTCAGCAGTTCATTCACCTTGTTAAAATAAATAGGCCAATTTTTCTCCCCTACTGCTTCGAGCATTTCGATCGAAACAATTTTGTCGTAATTTCCATCAAGATCCCTATAGTCCATGAAAAACAGTTTTATCAAATCCGATAAGCCTGCTTTTTGAGCACGTTTTGAAGCAAATTCAAATTGTTCTTTGGAAATGGTAATCCCGTCTACATGGCATCCATATTCCTTGGCAGCCAATTCCGTAAACCCTCCCCATCCACAACCTATTTCGAGAACTTTCATTCCTGGTTTCAGTTGGAGACGATCTGCGATGTACCGGTATTTTTTAATTTGACCTTCCTTAAGAATTTCTTCGGTGGTGGAGTCGATCTGTCTGTGATGATTATCAAAAAGTGCTGACGAGTAAGTCATGGTTGAATCAAGCCAGTGCCGATAGAAATCATTTCCCAAATCATAATGCTCGGCGATGTTTTTCCTACTTCCTAGATGATTATTCGGTCTTTTAAGATGTTGGAAGAGATTTTTTAGGCGGAACAGTTTAAGGCCAAGAATTTTGTTTTCTATGGCTTCCACATTTCTTGGTCCAAGTTCCAGTATTGGAACCAGATCCGGACTTTCCCAATCACCATCCATATAACTTTCTGCGAGTCCAACATCTCCTTCCACCAACAGTTTCCTGATCATACGGTGATTCCGAACTCTCATATATGCAGAGGGTTCTGATTCACTGTTGCCGTAATGAACCGTTTTCCCATTTGGAAATCTGAGAGTGATCTGTCCGATTTCAAAATTTTGCAACAACCTTGACAATGTGAATTCCCAGAGGCGGTCCAAGAGTCTCGTTTTTCGAGTCCCAAATGTGACAAAATTCTCTCCTTGATCGAACTTTTGATGTTGAATTTGTATATCAACATGGTTGGTATTCTGTGACAAAGATTCCGTCATCGCATAAGCCTCAGGTACTTGGACCTTGTATTAAAAAATTTAAGGATGAATAAATAAAGATACTGAAAATAAAACTGAATGGATCAAAGTTAGGTGGAAGTCATTTAATCCAAAAAGGTAATGCTATTTTTGGGAGGATCAGGTCTAGGAACCAGCGGGATTTTTTTCATCCACAATTTAAGGGCTTCCCAGTGAATTCCAGCCACTACCTTAAGCGTCATCAGGGGATGGCTGAAAAATAAACGTAACAAGGTCCAATCTGATATTTCTTCTTGAAAACCGTTAAAGCAAGCATCCAGCAGTTTCCCTTCTGAGTCTATATCACCAATCTCCAACACCAATTTGGAATCCGGTGCTTCTACACGGAACTGATAAAACATATCCATGGATACAAATGGAGAGACATAGAGTTGTTTTTTGCACTGATGAAGGGTTATTTCATCGTGATCTTGTTGGATGGGGATAAGGTAACTGTGCCTTTGCCCGAAAGTGTTATTGACTTCATAAAGAACGGCTCCCAGTTTTCCGGAATCCTTGTAACAGTAGTAAACTGCAAGGGGATTGAAGACAAATCCAAGAATTCTTGGGTAGGCCAGCAATCGAATGGGGCCGGATATATTTCCCATGCCGTGAGTTGAGAGTTGTTCCCTGACATATTGAATTAAGGAAGATCCATCTCCCTTCCCGAAATCGCAGTCATGAAAACTAAAAAGGTTGAATGCATTATGAGAAAAAACATGAAATTTCTTTGAAAGTAAAGGAAGTTCGTCAAGGTCGATTAGCATTGAAAACACACGATATTTAAGGAGGTGTTTTCTCGGACGATGCCTCTGGTGCGTGACCGTTCCAACATACAATGAAGACCTGATTTGTTTATGCCGCATTGTTTGGGGGATTCCAATTTGGGGGCAGGGCAATTCTTCCCGATTCGTTTTCAATCTTCCAGGGTCTTCTAACTTTTCCTAAAGCTTCAGCAACTGCTAATCCAGATTGGATTCCATCTTCATGAAATCCTGAACCGAAATAACTCCCACAATACCAGGTATTTCTTTGTCCTTGGATTTTCCAAAGTTTGGGTTGAGCCAAAATGGACTGATGATCAAAAATAGGATGCTGATAAAGAAAACTTCGGTGAATGGTAGAAGTATGAGGAAGTTCAGGAGGGTTGAGAGTGACAAAGAGGGGAATTGTGGTATTCAAATTTTGAAGTCGATTCATCCAGTAACTGACATAGACATGGCTGCGGTCGGATTCCAGGTTTTGATTCATATAATTCCAACTTGACCAGACGCGTCTTCGTAAAGGCATCATTCTCGTGTCAGAATGAAGGATGGCCTGATTCCTCTGATACCTGAAGGATCCCAACAGTTGAACCTCTTCTGGGGTGGGGTTTTTCAGTAGTTTCAAAGCCTGGTCTGCATGAGTAGCAATGATGACATGGTCAAATGCTGCAGATGTCCCATCCCGATTCTCAAGTTTGACCTGATTTCCTGATCTTAGAATGTTGACAATGGATGAATTGAGACAAAGTTTTTTTGAAGAAGATGGTAGAATTTTTTGAACATATTCCCTGCTCCCTCCTGTGACGGTTCTCCACTGTGGTCGATTCGCCAGTTGGATCAAACCATGATTATCGCAAAATTTTAAGAATGAATGCAGCGGATGGGATTTCAATGTTTCCGCTGGTGCAGACCAGATTGCAGCTGCCATGGGCAGCAGGTGGTCATGGATGAAAGTATCGCTGTAATGTTGTTCCTCAAGATATTTCCCTAGACTTAAATCTGGAGTGATGTCGTTTTTAAGAATTAAACGACCTTCTTTATAAAAATGAACAATTTCATAGAGCATTTTCCAGAATCTTGGTTTCAGAACATTTTCAATCTGTGCGAAAAGTCCACGGATACTTCCTCCAGAATATTCAAAAGTTCCACGATTTCTTGAAACGGAGAATGACATGTCGGTAGCATTCGTTTCGACTTTCAGATGCTCAAACAATTTGATGAGATTAGGGTAGTTTTTTACATTATAAACGATGAATCCTGTATCAACAGGAACAACTCCCTCTGGTGTATCTACATCTACCGTGTTCGAGTGACCTCCCGCCGTATCATCCTTTTCATAAAGGGTCACCTGATGATTCTGACTCAACAGCCAGTATGCTGATAAACCTGAAATACCTGATCCGACTATTGCAATTTTCATTTTTGAAAAAGAAGTATTTAGATAGATATCATGGCTCTACGAATTGAATTTCATATAGATCAGTATTTTTCAAAAATTGCTGATCTATTTATTTATGGTAGCGTATATAGAGTTCATGAATGCACATCCGCAGATAATGACAATCAGTCCTAAACCACTATCTGAATTTAATCATTCAGAACTGCTACTAACTATAGGATTAAATGCCGATAAACAGGCGTTTACTCACTTATTTGAGTATTTTGCTCCAAGATTAAAAAGTTTTTTAATGAAACAGGGGACTTCAGACATCCAAGCTGAAGAATTGGTCCAAGAAACCATGCTCAATATATGGCGAAAAGCCAAACAGTTTGACCCCCAAAAAGCATCAGCAAGTACATGGATATATACCATTGCAAGGAATCTGAAAATAGATGCATTCAGGAGAAACAAACGTCCTACAATTAATATTGATGATGTTGCTGAACCTGAAGACAACTCTGATGGGGCTGATAAAAAAGTAGACATTTCCCATAGACAAAAGCGAGTAGCTTCTGCACTTGAAATGCTTCCTCCAGAACAATTTAAAGTAGTTCAGATGTCTTTCTTTGAAGATAAATCACATGGAGAAATTTCAATAGAATTGGGTATACCCCTTGGGACTGTCAAATCCAGGATGAGACTCGCCTTTGAAAGAATAAGAAATTTTGTAGGAGAAACGGTATGAATCCTAATCATCATCCAGGAGCATCGTTAATATTGGCCTATGCTTCCGGAAGCCTTTCCGAAGGCTTGGGGCTCGTCGTAGCATCTCACATGAGTCTTTGTAAACAATGTCAAGAAAATGTGCGTGATGCTGAAATGATAGGTGGTGCATTCCTCGAAGAAATGGCTCCTAAAAAAATAAAGAATGATATTCTCGATAATATTTTGAATCAAATAGATGCCATTGCTCAGGAAGAACCGGTTTTTAGTTACCAATCCGATGATCCGGAGATTCCTCAACCTCTCTGCGATTATCTCAACTCTTCCTTAGATGATCTTAATTGGAAATTTCTTGCCCCCGGATTACGCCATATTCCAGTTTCTGCAAAAGCAGGAAAGAATGGTACCGTGCGTATGTTCAAAATTGCACCAGGAACGACCCTTCCTGTTCATACTCATTCAGGAACGGAACTGTCATTGGTTCTTCGTGGTTCTTATTGTGACGAATTTGGACGATTCCAACCAGGTGACATAGCGGATGTCGACCAGAGTGATTTCCATCAACCAATTGCCGACACAGATCAGGACTGTATTTGTCTGATTGCAACTGAAGGTCCTACCGTTTTTCAAGGTGTCTTAAATCGTATGTTGCAACCTTTGTTTGGAATCTGATCGAAACTTTTGCTCACTCCAAAATCCCATATTTTCTGAACCAGGCTAATAGTTCCTTCCAGGCTGATAAAGCATCCTTTTCATGGTAACTGCTCCTGTAGTCAGCATAGAAGCCATGACCTGACTCTGGATAAATGAGTATTGTTGAAGGATTTTTCGCTTTTTGTAACCTTCGGTTCATTTGATCAACAATTTTTTCCGGAATGATATGATCTTGACCCCCGTACAGACCAAGCACGGGGCAGTTGAGTTCATTCACCAGTTCATAGGGATGTCTAGGTTGATTTTCAGTAATCTGATTTTCGAGTCTTCCATACCAGGCCGCACCGGCTTTGATTGAACTGTTGTGTGTTGCGTATAACCAGACGATTCTACCTCCCCAACAAAAACCCGTTATTCCCATTCGTTGGGGGTTGGATAATCCTGTTTCAATCGCCCAGTCAACACAGGCATCAAGATCCTGCATTACCTGATGATCCGGTACTTGAGACACAATGGGATAGATCTCCTCGGGTTCAGTAAGCCCCAAAACGTTTCCATGTCTGATGAAAAGATCTGGTGCGAGAGCAATACAACCCTGTTTGGCAAACCTTCGACAAACATCCTGAATATGTTCATGAATCCCAAAAATCTCTTGGATCACCAATACCAGAGGAAGGTTTTCTCCTCCTTGTGGAAAGGAACAATACACCGGGATGGTTTCGCCTTCTATAGGTATTTCAACGAACTGAGCATTGAGCCCATTGGAATTCGTTACAACTTGCGGTTCACCGTTTTGAATCTCGTGGCTAGACATTTTAAAAAAAAATCATGTTTTGCTAGTTTTGTTGCTTCATGAGCAGAAATTAAAATTTACGTGACCTATTCTTGATGGGCTTTGGGCAAGAATATACCCTTGATTTGGACTAAAGGATTTTGGTGGTTATAGCCATTTCAAGCAAAAACTCTATCATCTGTATGCCATATGCTATTATAAAGCCCTAAGTTTCAAAAAGCCCTAAATTTCAANGGTTCATCTTGTAATGAAAGANCAGTATCGGCAACATTTCTGCTNGGAAGATCTGATTCTGATAAAAAATCGTATTTAAGTTCATGTCAAAATTNTTTTTCNNNTATTTGATNNTTTCTATCGTTTTTGTNCATTCCACCTTAGCGCTTGATCGAAGACGTGACCAGTTTNCCACTGATTTTGGATATCTNGTTNCCCCTATCCCTTACATTCTCCCAGGGGCNGGNGCAGGATTGGGATTGTTGGGCGGATTCAACAACATCCCTTTAGGAAGCAAAAAGACCACCATTGATCTCTTTATTGTCGGCATCAGTGGAAATGTCAGCGGAACCATAGCAGGAATTACTGACCTGCCTCTCTGGCCGGAGACCCTCCTCCTGGATCTGACCACAGTCCGTTTCAACAAAGGATCCCAAAAAGTGTACCGGGATCGAAAAATGGATTCGGATCCAGAGAATTTTTACATTACAGAATTGGCGGATACGAATTTGGGTGGGGGGCGCTTGATCCTGACTCTTTTTGATCGAATGTTCGAGTTGTTCACCATTCAATTTAACATCAATGCTTCCACCAGTGCGATCCGTGATAATGAGGGAAATCTGGTTTATCAATTTGATCCACCCCAAAAATTTAAAGTAAACAGCAGAACCAATGGAGCTCAGATTGATTGGACGGACGACCGAGTGGATCCTCGCAAGGGAATAAGAATCGTTTCGACGATTGCAGACCGCCCTGCAGCAGACTCAGATTCTGCAGATTATTATGTTCAGGATTATAATGTGACCACTTATATACCTTTGTTGAGCAACAGTACTTTTGCCCTGAACTGGTTCCGCTCAGGGGCTTTTGTCAGAGAAAAAGGGAATATTGATGAAACATTACTTTACAATAAACTTTTAAAAGAAAACTGCACCTATACTTCATGTACTGATTCTGAAAAAACCGCACTCCAAGATCAGGCAAAAGTGTCAAAAACGAATAACGAATATGGAACGGCAGGCTCTTTAGGAGGGGCATCTCGACTCCGTTCCTATGCAGGAGGACGTTTTAGCGGGGCCCAGGTTGAATTCAGGGCTGCGGAATTCCGTTGGAACCTCACGGATGAAAACAAGCCTTTTGATCTGTACTTCATCAGGGATGTCCGAACAGGGATTCAACTCGCATTTTTTTATGAAGAAGGAAGTGTGGCAAACAAGGCCGATCAACTCTGGAAGGAAAAACGAACCTCACAAGGCGCGGGGGTTAGGCTGGTTACCAGTTCCGGTTTTGTCTACCGGTTTGACATGGCAAGTGGACAGGAAGGCAGAGAAGTGATCCTTTTTGTCGATTATCCCTGGGGTACGATTGGACAGTAAGCAATATACAATTTGTAACATTCCCTTACAATTCCGAAAGGATTCCTCCCGATAGTTTCGTTAAACTGAGTGCATCATTTTTAAAGTCGCATAACCATTTGCAACTCAACCAAAATTTAACACAACTCTTCCTTCTTCTTCATTACCAAGAAAAAATGAAACACCTTAAACGGACCGTTAAGTTTTTTTTAATTCTGTCAATGACATTTCCATCATTGCTCTTGGCTGAGTCATTGAGCCAGGAAGAGATCCATGCGCTTATGAACCGTGTCGAATTAAGACAGATGGATGGTCGGGATATGGCTCAGGTCCCCCTGAAACTGATACTGGAGATCGCACTTGAACGAACACTCGGTTTAAAAGCATTATCATTTGGGGTAGAAGCCGCACGAACATCTGTGATTGGTGCAAGAGAACGTAATCATCCATTACTTCAAACCAGCTTTGGATATTCAAAATCAGCTTCTTTGAGTTCCTCAAGTGGAGGAAATGGAGGGTCAAGTACGAATTCAAACACATTGACGAGTACGTACTCACAAAAACTCAATAATGGGATGACCTATGGTTTTACTTATACAGAAAGGACTTCTCAAAGTACTTCTCTGACAGCAAAAGATTGGAGTTCTGTCGAAAGCTCAACGTCAGGAGATCCCTATAGCCAGTCCAGTTTAAGTGCCAATCTCAAAATCCCTTTTTTCCAGGATTCCGGGAGTGTGATCAACAACATACCGGTCAAAATAGCAGAAGTAGGGGTGGACAGGGCTGTATTGAATTCGAAAAGCTCTAAACTGGGATTGCTTCAAGGAATTGCTTCCATCTACTGGGATTTAGTCAGTATCTATCAGTCCATCGAACTGCAGAAAAATTCGGTTGCCATTTCAGAACAACTGTTGCGTGACAACCAAGCTCGTCAACGTGCGGGGCAACTCAGCCCGACCGAGGTGCTCTCTTCTGAGACTCAGCTTTTACGTGATCAGCAGACTCTTTACTCCCTTAAACAGGAAGCACTGAAAGTCGAAGATCAGGTACGGGCAGCACTCAATCTTCCAACCCTTCCGGTAGGACTTTTTCCTTCTGATAGTCCCAGCATACATTCAGAAGATTTAAAGGATGCAGAATCATTACTTAGGAAAATTCTTGAAAACGACACCCAGATTGCTCTCAGTAAGGCAGGTCTCAAACAAAAACAAATAGAAATTCTACAATTTGAAAACACCCTGGATACTAATCTTGACCTGGATCTTTCCTACACTCTCAAAGGATACAGCACCAATAGCTTCGGAGGCACTTCAGAATTTGGTAATTCTAATCTTCATGGTCTGAGTGCCACCTTATCCTGGGCCTTTCCCTTAGGTGACCGAAAAACCCAGGAGGGACTTAGGCAGAAAAACCTGGAATCGAGGCAAATCCAGATTCAGATTGAGGACCGTAAATCGGAACTTGAAGTCAAACTTCAGTCGATTCTTCGTGACTTCAAAGTTTTGGAGGAAGATTTGAATACTGCGCAGGCGGTGAGCCTTCTTTCTGAAAAACAACTGAACAATGAAATCAAACGTTTAAAGCTTGGTAAAAGCACGAGTTATCAGGTGTCACAATTCCAGCAGGATTTAGCCCGAAGCCGGCAGCAAGAAATTTTAAAGAGAGTGAATTTTGAAAAAAACTTTTTGGAACTGCTCGTCCTCAGTGGAGAGCTTTACAAATACTACGATTTACCTGGAAACTGAATCCTTCCCCAAAAATCTCATGTTACGATTCATTATTATTGCTTTATTGATTGGGATAACGATTTCCCTTATCACGGCCTGCCAAAAGCCAGGTGAAGGGAATTCACCAAAATCAGAAAGTCCTAAAACATCCCAATCTGAGCAAAAGTCCCAAAAAGAATACGGACAAGGAAAAGCACAAGCGGCAACCTCTTCCCAGAGGGGACCTAAAAAAAATACAAAAAAAACCAATGTCAGGGTGAACGCCGTTGGAACGGAGCCTTTGAAAATCGAATCAACTTTTGTCGGCCACTTGTTGCCTAATGAACGTGTCAGGATGACTTCAGAAATGGACGGAGTGATTGAAACGATAAATTTTGAAGAAGCCGATGAAGTCAAAAAGGGGAAAAAACTGATCAATATTTCTACCAAGGAACTGACCCTGCGTCTAAAAATATCTGAAACCGACTTGAAACTGGCGGAAACCAATCTGAAACGNGACGAAAAGCTTGAGGCAAGAAAACTGATTCCNAAATCTCAACTCGATCAAAGANNGACCCAAGCTGACAGAAGNCGACTGAATCGGGATCTCGCNATGATCAACCTTAGAAAATCTTTTATATCTTCCCCCCTCAAGGGCACCGTCAAAATCCGTCATGTCAAAGTAGGNGAGTTTGTTCGTAAAGGAGATCCNTTGGTGGAGATCCTGGATCTCGACAAGGTTTTGGTGAAAGTGAACATTCCTGAACAGGAAATCATGGAAATCCGTGAAGGCGAAAATGTGGAGGTTGAGCTTTACGCCCTTTCGGACCGGCAATTCTTGGGAACGGTCAAGACCATTGGGCTTGAAGCAGATTCACGAAGCCGAACCTTCCCGGTCGAAATCATGGTGGATAATCAGAAAAGAGAACTACGACCTGGGATGCTGGCAAGGGTTACATTTTCAAAAAAGATTTCTGATGAGCAGATTGTTGTGCCAAGACATACCATTTTGGAACGGGACAATGGGCGAGTGGTTTTTTTGGTTGATCAGGATAAAGCGGTTAAGCGGATGATTAGCACAGGTCAAAGCCTACAGGATCGTGTGCAGGTCATGGAAGGACTTAACGTGGGGGATTTGCTGGTGGTGGAAGGTCACACCAAACTCACCGACGGTGAACCGATAAGAATTTTAAAATAATTTTCAGACTGAAATGCACCCAAGCCACATCGCGATCCGAAATCCGGTTTTTATTTTCATCATTGTCCTCATCATCAGTTTATGGGGATACATTTCCTACAGGCAAATTCCCCGAGAAGCAGCACCGGACATTCAGATTCCGCTCCTGATCGTCACCATTCCTTTTCCTGGCGCATCTCCGGAAGACGTGGAATCACTGATCACCAACAAGGCTGAGCAGGAACTGCAAACAATCAAGAACCTCAAGGAAATCAAATCCACGTCCTCCGAAGGTGTTTCCGCCCTGACTTTGGAGTTCACTTCGGATTTTGACATCACCGAGGCGAGGACCAAGGTGCGTGAGAAAATGGACCTGATCAAACCCGACTTTCCGGATGATGCTGAAGATTATTCGATCAATGAAATCAATCTTTCGGAACAGCCTCTGATGATTCTGAATTTGGCAGGCGAGATGGGACTTCTGGCACTGACGAACCTGGCCGATGAGGTNAAAGAGGAGATTGAAGGTATTCCAGGTATACTCGAAGTACGAAGGGCAGGTGGGCTTGAAAAAGAAATCAGGGTGTATGTCAATCCCGACAAGCTGAACTATTACAGCCTCGACCTGAATCAGGTTTCAACTGCGATCAGTAGTGAGAACACCAATTTACCTGGTGGTAGTGTGGAAATGGGTCCGACCAAATATCTGATTCGGGTTCCAGGGGAATTTGAAACTCCGGATGGAATCAATGAAGCACTGATCTCTGCTCCGGATCAGGTGCCGGTTCGGGTAAGGGATGTTGCTAGGGTGATCTTCGGCTATAAGGAAACCTCCAGCAAATCCCGTCTCGATGGTTACGAATCCGTTTCTCTCAGCATCATCAAACGTAGTGGTGAAAACCTTTTGGCGATTCGTGACAGCGTCATCAAAATTGTGACGGAGCTTGAGGGAAAATACGAAGGTGACGTGAAATTCAGCATCCTCTCCGATGCAGGNAAACGGGTTCAGAAAATCGTTACCGATCTTGAGAACAACATCATCAGTGGATTCATCCTTGTCTTTCTGGTCCTTCTCCTGGTGATGGGGATCAGTAATTCTCTTCTGGTGGCCACAGCGATTCCGCTTTCATTTCTGGTGAGCATCATCCTCATGAACTCTCTGGGGTACACCCTTAACATTGTGGTTCTTTTCAGTTTGATCCTCTCTTTGGGACTGCTGGTGGATAATGCAATCGTGGTGGTGGAAAATATCTACCGGCATAGGCAGGCAGGGAAAAAACGTGTCGAAGCAGCAATGATAGGGGTCAAGGAAATCGCAGTTCCAGTGATGACATCAACGATCACAACGGTAGCGGCTTTCTTCCCTTTGATCTTCATGCCAGGAATTGCGGGTGAATTCATCAAATTTCTTCCAAAGACGTTGATCATCACACTTTCCTCATCACTGTTTGTGGCGATGCTGATCAATCCGGTACTCTGTTCCACCCTCATGCGTGTCAAAACACGGAAAGGGATCACCCCAGATTTTGATGAACTGAAACTCGTTGATCAATCAAGGATCCTACGAGGTTATCGCTGGTTGCTCAAAGGGGTGCTCAAGTGGAGGTTTTCACTCCTCTTTGTGTTTCTGATTCTTTTTGTTGGCATCTTTTATTTATACGGCACCAAGACCTTTCCCCGTAAAGGCATTGAGTTTTTCCCCAAGACCGAACCGGAAGAGGCGGTGGTCAACATCACTGCGCCGATGGGGACAACTCTTGAGGTTTCTGACCGATATGTCCGCAAAGTGGAGGGATTCTTGGAAGGGGATATGGAAAAACTGGAAGCGGTCGTCGCCAATGTAGGGCAGCGCAGAGGATTTGGAGGTTCTTCCTCAGGAAGTACCACCACCTATCTCAGCCATATCGTGCTGGCGTTTCCTAACTGGGAGGAATGGATCGAAAAACCTTCGGTCATGATCAAAGAACTGAGGAGGAAACTTGACCAGATGGCAGGGGTCGAGGTGAAACTCTCACAGGCCCAGGCAGGGCCTCCCACAGGAATGCCCCTCAACATTGAAGTCCGTGGTGAGGATTTCACACAAATGATTCTGGCAGTAGAGGATATCAAACAGAGGATCAAAAATGTTCCAGGCCTAGTTGATCTCACTGATGATTTCGACCGTAGCCGNCCAGAACTCAAGGTGATGATCGACCGTGACAAGGCGTCACGTTTGGGACTGCGGGCTCGTGAAATTGCCAGTACNGTGCGAACTGCTTTCAACGGTAAAAAAGTATCGGTTTTTCGGGATGGTACCGAGGAATATGAGATCTGGGTTCAACTGGATCAAAGTTTCCGTCAAAACCAGGCTGACCTTGCATCTCTTTTCATCTTCACCNCAACCGGNGAACTGGTTCGGCTGAGTGAAATCGCAACNGTNGACAGTGGNCCTTCNTATGGTTCGATCCGTCATGTNGACACNGACCGGGCCATNACCATCAGTGGAGATGCATTCCGGATTCCGGGACCTGTATTGGTCAAACTAGCCCAGAAGGCATTGGCCGGGCTGAATCTGCCCGATGGGGTTAGCATGCGTTTCACTGGAGAAAATGAAGACCGTCAGGAAACCCAGAAATTCATCGGTCAGGCTCTGATTATTGCCATTTTTCTGATCCTGCTGGTGATGATTGCACAATTCAATTCCATTGCGATTCCCCTGATCGTCATCACTTCGGTGTTCATGTCAATCATGGGTGTGTTGATTGGATTGATCATCCATGACCGTCCTTTCGGTATCATCATGACCGGAGTGGGAACAGTGGCACTCGCAGGAATAGTAGTGAACAACGCAATCGTCATGCTGGATTTTGTCAAACAGCTTCGTAAACAGGGCTTCACCGCGGTGGATGCAATGGTTACGGCAGCTGCAGTTAGGTTCCGTCCGGTAATGCTGACTGCAATCACCACCATTCTAGGACTGGCCCCATTGGCAATCGGAATGGATATCGATTTCACAAGAGACACCCCAATCATCTTCGGAGCAGAAGGTGGTAGTTTTTGGAAATCGATGGCATTGGCGATCATGTACGGACTAGGGGTTGCTACCTTCTTGACCTTATTTATGGTACCCGTGCTTTATTCATTGATCGAAAGTGCCCGAAGTAGGATTTCTCGAATCTTCAAAATGAGAAAACCCTTCATCGAAAACGCGGCTGAAAATCCTGCTGTTAGCTGAAACTTTTTTCTGGAGTAAACAATGTCTCACTTACGAATCTCATTCAAAACCTTTTCCAGCGCGCTTGGATTTCTTTTTTGCCTTTCTGGCAGTTCTGGGATCAAGGCTTCAGAAAACCCTAATCGTCTTTGGGCTTCGCGTATTCCTATTTCATTGGAGGGAACCATTAGCCCGATCGACACCTTGCGTGTCCAAACAAGTGTTAGTGGTCGTATTACTTCGGTGGCAGTGAAAGAAAACGATGTCGTTCAAAAGAACCAGCTTCTATTGACATTAAAAAATGATACTCAAAAGCAGCAGTTGGAACTGGTTCGCCTCCAGTTGAAAATCAATCAAAACAACCTGAAAGATCGTAGTCAGCAAATTGTTTTGGCTGAAGTTCAAATCAAAACCTCAAAGAACACCGTTACGGATCGGGAAAGGCAATTAAAATTATTGAATCTGCAAATAAAGACCAGTCTCAACAATGTCAAAGATCGCGAACGGCAAGTAAAATTGGCAGAATTACAACTCAAGACAAGTAAAAACAATCTCAGGGACCGTCAAAGGCAGGTAAAACTTGCTGAAACACAAATTGATATCAGTCATAATTCTCTCAAAGATCAAGAAACCAATTTGAAAGATATTGAGAGAAGACTGAAAGACGAGCAGACACTTTTTGAACAGGGATCTTCCACCAAATCCCAATTGGATGCTGTTCAGCTTCAAAAGGATCGGGGACTGTTGTCTTTGGCGAATGCAGAACTAAATCTTTCAAGAAGTGAAGAGGATGTAAATGGGACAAAGATTGCTGTAGAAAATGCTCAAAATGCTGTGCTCCGTTCAGAACAGGATCACGAAGGCGCAAAAATCGCTCTGGAAAATTCAAAGATTACCCTGATGAAAACAGAACAGGATGTAGAGGGAGGTAAATTAGCCTTGGAAAATGCCAAACTGGCGTTATTGAGAAGTGAACAGGAGTTAGTCCGTGTAAAGTTGGCAGAGGAAAACGCAAAATTTTCAGTGAAGCTTTCTGAACAGGAAGTCCTTCTTCGTCAGGACACTCTGGAAGATACCATTATCTCTTCAAAGATATCAGGAATAGTGATCAAGAAATATTTTGAAGAGGGAGAAGTTGTTGCAAATGGAGCCAGATTGTTTGACATCATCAATCTTGATCGAGTGGAAATCAAAGTTGGAGTAGAAGAAGAAGACCTTTCACGTATTGATCTAGGTCAGAAAGTGGTTTTCATTTCACCTGGATATCCCAACCAACGCTTTGCTGGAGTCGTGGACCGTTTGTCCTGGACGGCCAATACTCAAAATGGAAAGTTCCCGGTCTATGTCCATGCTGAGAATCCTGACTTGAAACTAAGATCTGGCATGTCTGTAAAAGTTTATTTAGTCGATTCTCAATGATTGATTTTTATACTTGGAAAACGCCAAATGGGCGTAAGATTTCCATCATGCTTGAAGAGGTCGGTCTTGAATACAAAGTTCAACCTGTAAATATCAACCAAGGAGATCAGCACCAGGAAGAGTTCCTTGAAATTTGTCCGAATGGGAAAATTCCTACCATATTCGACCATGAAAATGGAATATCTCTTTTCGAATCAGGAGCGATCCTGCTTTACCTGGCTGACAAGACGAAAAAACTACTTCCCCCTGGGAATGCATACTGGGAAGTCATTCAATGGCTGATGTGGCAAATGGGCGGGGTGGGGCCTATGTTCGGGCAAACCCATCATTTCCTGAAGTATCATCCCGATGTCAGTGAATATGCTTCAGCAAGGTATCATAAGGAAACCCTGAGACTATACGGAGTTCTTGACCAGCAACTATCAAAGCAAACCTACCTTGCAGGAGATTATTCGATTGCAGACATTGCCGTCTGGCCCTGGGTTGCTCGTTTCGGCTGGCATCAGATGAAATTATCAGATTACCCTAATATATTAAGATGGTACCTGGAAATTGCTTCCAGACCAGCGGTTCAAAAGGGTTATGATGTCCCCAGCTTTGGCGAAACGGTGCCTATCCCCCCTGAATGACTCATGAACGCCTTGGTGACAGGAGCTACTGGAATGATCGGTACTGCCCTGTGCCAAAGGTTCGAAAAAAATAGTATTCCTCATCTTCAGCTTAGCAGGAATCCTTCAGGATCCTCCAAAAAACTGGTGTATTGGAATCCTGAGGAAAAAGTACTGGAACATGAAAAGCTCCGGGAAGTGGACACGGTCATTCATCTCGCCGGAGAAAATGTCGGTAAACGCTGGACACACAATACCCGCAAAAAAATTCTCTCTAGCCGTAGCGATTCAAGCCGGTTTTTGTTTGAAAAACTTGCGGCTCAGGACTCTCCTCCCAAAACCCTGATTGCTTCATCAGCGATCGGGATCTACGGATACAAAAACTCCACTCAATTCGATGAAGAGAGCCCCAGGGGAAATGGGTTTTTGGCTGATGTGGTCGAAGCGTGGGAGGAGTCGACCCAACCCCTCAAGGATGTTGGGTGTCGTGTCATATTAATGCGGCAGGGGTTGGTGCTGAGTCCCAAGGGGGGAGCCTTGGCCAGGATGTTACCATTTTTTCGATTTGGGCTGGGAGGGACTCTTGGTTCAGGGCAACAAATGATGAGTTGGATCGGAATGGAAGACCAGATTCGTGCGATCCTATTTTTTCTGGAGGATGACACGCAATCAGGAGTTTATAATCTCGTCTCTCCTAAGCCGGTATGCAATATCGAATTTACCGCTATCCTCGGATGGGTGTTAAAACGTCCGACCCTATTTCCTGTTCCTGCTTTAGCGCTTCGTGCTGTTTTTGGAGAAATGGCAATGCAAACGATGCTTGCCAGTCAGCATGTTATACCGAAAAAACTTCTTCAGGCAGGTTTCGAATTTAAATACCCTGAACTCGAGCAGGCTCTGGAGTATTGTCTGAAACATGAAAATTAGTCAAAGCCTTTCACGGACCATTCTGCTAATCCCTTGAATCCAATCTGGAGTGGCATTCAGGGAGGGCACCATGACAAGATCATCCCCTCCTTCTTCAAGGAATATTTCCTTGGCTCCGATTTGGATTTCTTCCAAGGTCTCAAGGCAGTCCGCGACAAATGCAGGGCAGAAGACCAATAATTTTTTCAGGCCTTTTTGGCCCAGTTCTCGAATTCGATTTTCTGTGTAGGGTTTGATCCACTCTGCTCTGCCCAACCTGGATTGAAAAGAAACACTCCACTGTTCAGGATCCAATTTCAAATGAGATGCAATCAACTCGGCACTTTTGAAACTTTGGGCTCGATAACAATTTCGGTTTCCATTTTCGATCATGGAACAGCAATCATCTCGCTTCAGACATCCATGGTTTTCCTCATCCCCTCGAAATAGATGACGTTCTGGTAGTCCGTGAAAACTGAAAAGAATATGATCCGGAAAGCTTTTCATGTATTGTTCGCCCTGAACGGCAAAGGCTTTAATGAAATCGGGATGATCATAAAATGACGGAATGACCTCAAGCATGGAGATGTTCCAGTCTTGGGAAGCTGCTCGGTAGACGGCTTCCAAAGCTGAGCCGGTGGTGCTCGAAGCATACTGTGGAAAAAGTGGAAGGATCAGAAGGCGGTCACATTGGTGNCTTCGAAGTTCCTTCAANCCCNTTGCTATCGAGGGNTTTCCATANCGCATTGCCAACACGACNGGTACATCCTCTTCCTTAAGAANCTGATTCAGTTCTGAGGCCANCTTCAATCCCTCTACTTTGAGGGGTGAACCNTCCTCTGTCCAAACTTTTTGGTATGCTTTCGATGACCTTCTNGGGCGAAATGGCAGGATGATCAGATTCAGGAGCAACCATCTCCCCAGAAAAGGCAAATCGATGACTCTGGGGTCAGAAAGAAATTCACGCAGATAGCTACGCACATCCGACGTTTTGGGACTGTCTGGGGTTCCAAGATTGATCAGCAGCAATCCTGTTTTCATAAGTGATAGACCTTTTGCGTGACGTTTTGGTTCAGGTGTTCTGCAAATCCATGAATCCTTTGCAGAGAGGAAGGCTGAATCAAACTGTTTAGTTGATTACGTGAGGGTTTTGAATCAGATCTTCCGCAGTGATCTGGTATTCTTTTTTACAATATTCACATGTTACGTTCAGGGAAGTCTGATTTTCATCAAAAAGAGGATCAGGGTCGTTTTGCTGATAGAGGTGGAGATTTTGGATCATCCTCTTTCTGGAGCAGTTGCATCTGAAAAATACTTCTCTTTGAGCAAGGAGATCAAAACCATTGTTTATAAAGATTTCTTTCAGGGCTTCAGAACTTGTTTCTCCTCTTGAGAGCATTTCATGGAATATTATTTTTTGATCCGGTTGTATTTCCATGACATTCTCCTGAGAATCATCCTCTTCCAAACTGCCGTGGCCTGGTAGTTTTAACACAAGGATACTTTGATCACTGCTTTCAGACACGACAACGGAACCCGTCATTTGGTATGAATACAGGAGAATTTGGTCCGACAGTTTTTCCAGGGGTTGATTTTGAATTTCAAGAACCGATTGATAGGGTGACTTGAGCTTGGCGGAGTATTTATTCAGACGTAGGGTCCCGCTGACCGTTTCCGGGTATTCTTGAAAGTCTTCAGGGAGCATCATGGCCCGGATGGCCCCTCCTGCTGTAAGTTCGATTTTCAAACGGAAATACGGTTCTTCCGAATTCAGGTAAAAACCAAAATACTCACCCTGCTTCAAAAGGCAAAGCATGGGTTTGACCGTAAGACANATNTTGCGGAAAAAGGCGAAACCCGAGCCATTTAATTGATGCATCAAAGCNATATCCTGGACCAATTTCTGTCCTTCCAAAAAATGCACGGCATATTTNCTGGGAGCATCAACACAAGTGTAGATTCTACTTTCGGGTAGCATCATTCCTGATTCAGTTTATGTGGTGTAGAAGGCATTTTCGTCAATGTAACCTTTGCTAAGGTCGCAGCCCCAGAAGGTTTCGGTATGATCACCTCGTCCCACCCTCACTTCGATTTCGACTGTTTCACGTGCAAGCAGTTCCTGAATCCGGTCCAGTTGGACCCTGTTCTCTTCAAGCATTTTCGAGTTTACAACCTGGATTTCANCCTTCTTTCCAAAACGAAGTTCGAGCTCTTCAAGCCGAACAGGATGTTCGAATACTTTCCCNACTGCCATGACAAATCGCCCCCAGTTTGGGTCGGCACCATGGATTGCCGTCTTGATCAAAGGAGAGTTGATGATCGATTTACCTAACTGCACGGCCATTTCAGATGAACTGGCTCCGCTGATGGTCAATTCTATAAGTTTTGTGACTCCCTCTCCATCTTGGACNAGGTCTTTTGCAAGTTCCTGGCAGAGTTCAATCAAACTTTGTTCAAAATCCGATTCATTCACCTTTCCCGCCATTCCATTGGCAAGCAAAACGACGGTGTCACTGGTAGAAGTGTCCGTATCGATGCTAATCCGATTGAAGGAGATATCGACTGCCCTTTTCAGCATGGGCTGAAGAATGGTACTTTCAATTTCCGCATCAGTGACGAGAAAGCTTAGCATCGTTGCCATATTTGGTTCGATCATTCCCGCACCTTTAGCCACCCCGAGAAGCCTTGCTGGGCCAGCGCAGGCATTCCGCCATTTTGGATGGGTATCTGTGGTCATGATCGCTTTTGCAAAGGCTTCTACAGCATCTGATGTGTTGTCCAGGTAGTTACCGATTGAAAGGATTCCTTGCCGAATTTTATCCATGGGCAAGGGGTGGCCGATGACTCCTGTCGAAGATGGTAGTACCTGTTGAGGTTNGATNTTGAGNGCTTCTGCTGTCCATTCACACATCTTCTTGGCGTCCTCCAATCCACGTTTACCCAGTCCCACATTGGCACATTTAGAGTTCACAACAATGGCTTGTAGAACACCCTGTGAGGCGTGTTCGCGTCCTACCACTACTGGAGCACCGGGGAGGTTGTTGCGGGTAAAAACCGCTGCTGCGCTGCAGGACTGATCAGCAGCCAAAACTCCAAAATCCAAACTTTTGTCCTTGATTCCTGTATTCATTCCCATCCATGAAAACCCCTGAACGGGAATAGGAGGTTTACTNTTTTTTATCATTTGTGTGGAAACGTTGCCTTTTTTGTCGTTGGTTTTTAGTTTATAAGATTTTGAATCCGCCTTGAAACCATTTCCAAATCAAGATCATGAAGCTTCCCCCAGAACTTCTAAAAGCCGGAAAAACCGTTAAGGATTTTGAAGAAAAAAGAAAGGCTTTTGAAAGGGCGGGCAAGTCTTCTGNTGAGGAAGAAATTTGTAATGAATTGTATGAAGATCTAATTGAGGAATGCAAGGACTATCAGGAACTCGAAGAAGTCTTCAGNTCTTTGGCACGCTTTCTTGATCAACATGGAAAGGAATCCTTCGAAGAACAGCAAAAAACCCTTCAGGCCAGGCTGCTGGGATTTGAAAATGAGGGGGCGACCAAAGTCAGGATCTCTTCTTCAGGCTGTTGTGAATCTTGCAGAGAGTTTGACGGCAAGGTGCTCAAACTGGAACAGGCTTTGCTGAACCTCCCGATGCCTTCATCTCAATGTTCGGCTTCGGGGGTGTCTGAATTCATCTGGTCCTCTGCCACTTACGAAATAGCAGAAGAATCTGCTTCTGTTTCAAAAAACCCACCTTCTGGAGCAGAATTCATCCCAGATCCTCCCCGACTGGAAAAGGAATCTTCTGTAGAAGGNTCAAAGTCTGAANTNCCAGGAACAAACAAGGGTNTTCAGGATTATTTCCTTCCNCTNTTTCTCATANTATGCNGTATTATNTTTCTCCCTTTTTCNTGGATTTCAGGGGTTTTTCTGATCCTCTGGAGCCTCCCCTTCATTCCCCTTTTGTGGAGAAATCTGGAACGCAAGCTTCCAGATCTGTCAGGCGGATGGATTCGTTATGGAACAGGTCTCTTGGGGATTCCTCTGGCGCTCCTGATCCTGTTGCTGCCGATGCTCCTCGATCAGCGGAGCATCAAGAAAAACGAGGTTGCTCTACCGTCTTATGAAGTTTTGTCCTATCAAGATCAAAGCATTCCTGGCCGTTCCCGGCTTCAGGTTCACATCTATGCACCAAATGCAGTCAGTGCCCGTGAACGTGCAAGGGTGGCCATGCAGGCAGCAAAACAGATCCAGCAAACACAGCTTTCAGAAAATCCGAATCAGCCGGACTATCAGTATATTTCGGTGACCCTCGAAGCGGTGAGGCAAAAGAGTGGAGTTAGCCATCCATTGGCCAAAGCAGAGTATGCTCCAGACGGTTTGGGACGCAATGGTGATATAAATCCTAGCAAAAAAAATCGTTGGAGTTGGAATGTTAGTTCATCTTCTGTTCCAGTCGAATCATCCAACCCTGATAGCTACACAGGAATTGAAAAGTCTCTGGAACCTTTCCTGAAACGATGAGTGTCCTAATAAAAATGGGCACCATTCCTGCAGAAGTTAAGTTAAAAAGTATCAAAAATCTTCTAAGGAAGGAAGTTGAGCTTCTCTCAGAGAAAGCTTAAACGGAACTGGAAAGGCAGTAAGATGAAAATGATTAGCGGATACCTTGGCCCCGACTTAAAAGTTGAAGGCGATGTGGAATCAAAGGAATCCATTCGCATCGATGGTGAATATCGAGGGAATATCAACAGCCAGAGAGAGGTCACCATTGGGCCATCCGGTGATGTCAAAGGTAAAATCCAGGCACCGATCATCAGGGTCAGTGGTTCGGTGAAGGGTAGTATTCATGCATCCCGTTTGCTGGAACTTCTTGGGGAAGCGAAAGTTGAAGGAGATCTCATTACTCCGCCGGGGGGGCTGAGTATGGAATCTGGAGGATCTTTTGAAGGCCAATTTGTGACAAATGCTGCTTTGGNCTCAAAAGATAATGAGTCNGTTAGCGAATAAATCAGCCTGNGGAGNCCTTGACCGGGACTTTGGTTGATTCACCCGGACTCGCATTGACCTGAGAGGGGTTCATAGCTGCAGTTTTCTTTTCNGAGGNTGCNGCNNAACTTCCGGGTGGNGGTTTTTTCATTGCTGTGGGTTTGTAGNTTCCTGCCNATTTACCACTTTCTTCAGTCTTCATCAACGATGCAAATCGAGGATTTTTCAGAAGACTCATCATTTCCTTTGCTGAGTCTGCATTTGCCAGTTTCTCTTCTATCTTTTCAGGAAGTTCTTCCAGGTTTTTCAAATCCAGTGCGCGTGCCTCCGGCAATTTCAGCAAGGATTGTTTTTCACTTTCAGTGAGTTGATTCAGTTGTTTTTTGACTGCGCCAACAAACCCTTTGACTGCAACTTCAGGAAGTGCGTCTTTTGCGAGAAACCCCTCAATGCGGGTCAGGACTTTGAGATATTTTGATGTTTTATCTTTACTGATTCCATCCCCTTGAATACCAGATGTCGCGGCTTTCTTGATACCATTGGTGTTGCCGCCATCCTTCATGCCTGGAACCGGCGCTTCAGCTTTTTGTTGAGAAGCTGTAGGGTTTTTTTCCTGGGTGATATTTTGATTAAGTACCTGCATCCGTTATTTTCGAATGGAGTTAGTTGTTTTTTTTGATAAAAGGAGCCATTCAATATACAAGCCAGCTTGTGACATTGTATTCGTCTTGATCCAGGAAAACCACATACGGATAATGAATATGTTTTCCCGCCCAGACAAATCCATGAATTATGTTATTAATACCAGCTATTGATCTGAAAGAAGGCAAATGTGTCCGTTTACTTCAAGGACGCGAAGAAGAACAGACCGTTTATTCCGATGANCCCGTTAGGCAAGCACTGATTTTTCAGGAAGCCGGAGCCGCTAGGCTGCACTTGGTTGATCTCGATGGTGCCTTTCGCGGCCAAGGAAAAAACGAGGACACGATCCTTAAAATAATCTCTGCACTCAAAATCCCGGTTCAGGTTGGTGGGGGTATTCGAGGCCCTCAGGAAGTACTGAAAAAAATTCAACAGGGAGCCGCCTCTGTGATCATTGGAACAATGGCTGTCAAACATCCAGAACTCTTTGAAGAGTCACTTCAAGTTCATGGAGGGGAGGCCCTNCTGCTTGGAATTGACGCAAAAAACCGNAAGGTGGCTGTAGAAGGTTGGAAAGAAAATACTGAACTGAAAGATGTCGAATTTGCTCTGCACTGGAAAGCTAAAGGAGTGAAACGTGTGATTTTTACTGATATTGCNCGTGATGGAATGCTGACCGGGCCNAATCTGGAAGCACTGGAGGATTTTGCAAGTCGTTCCGGACTCAAGATCACGGCCTCAGGAGGAGTCTCGTCGATGGAAGACCTGGAGAATCTTCAACGTCTGGAAGCTTCAGGAGTCGACCAGGTTATCATCGGAAAGGCTTTTTACGACGGACGTATTGATATGGCCGAGGCACTTTCATGCTAGCAAAACGCATCATACCCTGTTTAGACATCAAGCAAGGGCGTGTGGTCAAAGGCACCAGTTTCGTGGGTCTTCGTGATGCAGGCGATCCGGTTGAGCTTGCTTCCAGATACAATGAGCAGTCTGCGGATGAACTGGTTTTTTTNGATATCACAGCTTCAAAGGAAAACCGGGGAACGACGGTTGAATTGGCGTCACGCCTGGCGCGTCAACTTTTTATTCCTTTCACCATTGGCGGAGGGATTTCAACCCTGGAAGACATTCAGGTTCTAGTCAGCGCCGGAGCGGATAAGGTATCCATCAATTCAACTGCACTTCGAGAACCAAGTCTGATTACGGAAGGGGCACGACGTTTTGGTTCGCAGTGCATTGTCGTTGCNATTGATGCGAAGAGAGTGCCGAATCAGAATCCTCCACGCTGGGAAGTCTTCAGTCATGGTGGGAGCAGGGAAACAGGACGAGATGTNATGGAATGGGCAACAGAAGCGGAAAAACGTGGTGCAGGAGAAATCCTGTTGACGAGCATGGACGCCGATGGTCACAAGGATGGATTTGANCTTGANCTCAATGCAATTGTAAGCAGCACGCTCAACATCCCGGTNATTGCATCCGGAGGTGGAGGGACTCTGGAGCATTTTGCAGAAGCTGTNACTNTNGGTCAGGCTGATGCTGTTTTGGCNGCCTCAGTCTTTCATTATGGAACGTACNCGGTTTCAGATGTTAAAANACACCTGCATCANTCTGGCATNCCCGTGCGTATGNTTCCNAGANGNCTCGGTNCCAAAGATTTAAAAAATCAGAATCATCTGCGAATAAGGAATGGAGCCTGCACTTCAAATTGACCCTGGATGTCTTCAAGAGGATGAATGAAATTATTGATGGTCAAAATTTGTAGTCATAAAGATTCTATAGTTACATCTTTGACATCAGTCTTCGCTTTCTTTTTAATAACTTCNTATTTCATGNTTCCGATAGCCATAGATGCCTCAGAAGATGNCTATTTACGGCAAAGTAATTTTCTGGTTTGGCAGCTCATACATAAAAAAACCAGCCCACCAGCAAGCCCATATAGACCTTCAGAATTAAGACGCAGTAGCCATAAAGTAAGATTTCTTGAAAAATCTCCAATTGATTACAAGGAACGAGAGCTTGGCTCCCAAGAGGCTAAAGGTTCCTTCCAGGGAAATGTCCGTTCCCGAAGCGAAGACCTGAATCAGAACCCCCGTTCCCATGAGTCTTCAACTCCATTTTATGGAAATGCGGAAGGAAGAAACGTTATGAATTCTGAAAGATCCATACCTCAATCACGGATCAAGAAAAAACGCAGATCGGAGTTGCGTCAGACCAACAATCGGATCCAGGAACTGATTTATCAATGGAAGTACGAATAAGTTCTTTGTTTTGATGCTTTTTGTGAGATACCTCGTAGATTCCCTGCTTGTGGACCAATCCTATTGAACGTTAATCTTTATCCCTGCATTGAATTAAATCCTGATAAACCTCAACCATCGACGTTAAATCACTCATTTGTTCTAAAAAATATCAAACAATTTGGCAAAGCTCTATTTTTATTACTCGGCCATGAATGCAGGAAAAACGACTACCCTGCTTCAATCGAGCCATAACTATGCTGAACGCGGCATGAACCCCCTTTTACTGAAACCCTTGATTGATAACCGTGAAGGTCAAGCCTTCATCCGTTCTAGGATTGGACTTGAAGCAGAAGCCCATATTTTTGAAAAAGAAGAAAATCTATTCCAGAAAGTGGACAGGCATCATCAATCCACAACCCTACATTGTGTGCTGGTCGATGAAGCCCAGTTTCTCACTCGCGAGCAAGTCGTTCAGTTGGGTGAAATTGTGGACCAGTTAGGAATTCCGGTTTTGTGTTATGGTCTACGCACCGATTTTTTGGGAGAACTGTTCGAAGGCAGCCGTTTCCTGCTGGCTTGGGCGGATGAATTACGAGAAATCAAGACGGTATGCCATTGCGGCAGTAAAGCAACCATGACGGTACGGTTAAACGAAGAAGGAAAACCACTTCAAGCCGGGGAGCAGATTCAAATAGGAGGTAACGAAAGTTATGTGTCGATGTGCCGCAGGCATTTCAAATCAAGTATAGGCTTACTCAAATCCTGATGGTTTGATCTTAAACAAATAAACCATTTTCTGAAAAACTCTTCGATCGATAAAGGAATATCCATGTCACAGCATGTTGCCATTGCCGGAGCCACCGGTGCGGTTGGAACAGAATTTTTAAAACTTCTTGAATCACGGGATTTTCCTATCAAAAGCCTGCGGCTTCTTGCTTCATCCCGTTCGGCAGGACGCGAATTGCAGTTCCGTGGTGATGTGCTGAAAGTAGAAGAATTAACACCAAAATCTTTTCAAGGGATCGACCTCGCGTTCTTCTCTGCAGGAGGTGGACGGAGCAAGGAATTCGCCCCACATGCAGTAGATTCAGGAGCAGTCGTGATCGACAACAGCAGTGCCTTTAGAATGGATGAAAAAGTTCCACTCGTCGTTCCCGAGATCAATCCGGAACAGGCTTTTCAACATCAGGGACTGATCGCCAA
>NYUB01000016.1 GCA_002683785.1 Deltaproteobacteria bacterium | reverse complement strand
CCAATCTTTGTTTCCATCTTAATTTGCCACTACATTTTGAATTGCTTTCAAAGAGGTCCCGGTAGCATCTTGAATCGAACTATTGACATCAACCGGTCTCTTTGCAGTGCCTGTAGAATAAATTCCTGGCTTTTGAAAATCCGGATTCAAAAAACCATCTTCATCGAGCTTAATTTCCTTTAGAGAAATTTGTGTTTTTAAGTTGGGCTCCATGCCCGTTGCCAGAACAACTAAATCATATTCTCTGCTAACCATTTTCTGTTTGAGAATGTCTTCTGCCTCAACAACCGGATTTCCTGTTTGTCCCAAAACTACATTGGCTACCTTACCTTTGATCATCTCGACATTCGGATGATTCTGAACAATAGCGACAAAATCCTCGTACTTCCCTGCAGTTCGTATGTCTATATAAAAAATGGTTACTTGGGAATCAGGATTTTGTTCAAGGATGTAATTTGCTTGTTTGAGAGAACCAAGACAACAGATGGAGGAGCAATAAGGCAGATGATTTTCATCCCGAGAACCTGCACATTGGACAAATGCAATGCTTTGAACAGGTTGTTGATTTGATGGACGTAGTATTTTTCCTTTTGTTGGGCCACTGACTGACGCAAGACGTTCCATCATCACATTATTAATCACATCAGGAGATTTGCTGAAACCCAGATTTTTAAGTTTTTTTGCATCATAGGGTTTCCATCCGGTTGCAAAGACAATAGAAGCAACATCAAATTCATATGTTTCCCCTTCCATGTTTAGATTGATGGCATTGTATTTACATGCTTCTACACATTTTTCACATCCGGTTTCACAAGACTCGCGATCAATATGGTATTTTGAGGGAAATGCCATAAAGTTGGGTAAATAAATGGCTTTTGTTTTATCCATCCCATAATTGAATTCGTTACTTCGCACAGAAGGACAAACCGGAGTGCAATGATCACAAAGAACACATTGATCATTAACGTATGTAGGTTTTTTCTCTACAACAACCTTGAACGCTCCAGGGTCTCCTGAAATCGATTTCAATTCGGAATGGGTGTAGACATCAATGGATTTGTTCGAACGCAGCCTGCGATAGTTTATTTCTAATCCGCACGTCGGAGGACACATTTTGGGGAAATATTGATGGAAACCTGAAATACGCCCCCCAAGAGTAGGAGATTTTTCAACAAGTATGACCTCATAACCCGTTTCAGATGCTTCCAAAGCAGTTGTAATGCCCGAGATTCCTCCACCAATGACTAATATTTTTTTTAAAGAAGTCATTTATTGTTAAAATCTTTGAAAAGATATTGAATCAATAAACAAAATTAGAGAATTATCTAAAAATTATTCTAAAATAAAATAGACAAGAATTGGAGATTCGTGTTTCAGTGATTTGAAAAAATAAGGATCGTTGGATCTGAAACAATCATTTCGGATCCAACGAATTTGTTACTAAGGTCGATTCTGGTTGTATTAGCTTATTAAGATACTTTTGGGTTTAAGATTTGTCGGCATCTGAAACCAGTTGATGATAATCCCGTTTAAAAATGTTCCACTCACCTGTATTTTTATCATAAGTTGAGTTTACAAAACATTTCCAGTTCTCATCATCAATAGCCAGGTGATCACCTCGATAATAGTAACCTGGATAACGGGTTTCCTCTCGGAAATGGATATGACGGGCATGGGCTTCTCCCGCAAGAATCCGGTGGAAATTTTCCCATGCACGTAGAAGTTCATGGAGGTTTTCAGCACACATATGGTAGGAATCTTCCTTGAGCATATCCAAATAATAGAAGCCTTCCTCAAGCATGTATTTACTGGTCATATACCATGTCCCAACTCCTCCCACATATTCATCCATCAGCTTCTGAAGCCTTTGCTGAAGCATGCCTGGTCGAATGTAATGGGGGTTGATGTTTGGATCTGTGGTATAATCACTGTATTTGCCCCATGTTTCCATAGGCATAAAGATTTCCTTGGCTAGATTCTTCAGGATCTTCAGCAAATTCAACGGATTCATCCTTGTGATCAATACAATAGGCCGCCATCATTTTTCCTACAATTCTACCTTCGGTATTGGAACCCGATGAGAACTTGTGTCCAGAAGCACCTACTCCGTCACCTGCAGTGAATAGACCATTAACAGTGGTCATTCGGTTGTAGCCCCAATGCCATTCTTCTGGGCCAAAATCTCCTGGCCCACTGGTCCACAATCCTGCGCAACCTGCATGAGAACCTAAAAGATAGGGCTCTGAAGGCATCAATTCCGAAGGGACTTTTTCCGGTTCCATGTTATTGGCAGCCCAAACACCAGCCTGGGTAATGGTCATATCCAGAAAATCTTCCCAAGCTTCTGATTCAAGATGCTTGATTTCCTTCTTGGTCATGGTCTCAGCCAATTTCTGTAATGCCACATCAGTGTGAATCTTAATTGGACCCTTCCCTGCTTTCATGTCGATGATCATCAAATGATTTCGCATGCAGGTTCCCATCGAATCTACATATTTCCCATATAGTTTTCTGCTCTCCTCCTTGTTGGTTTCCTGATAATCTTCACCAAATGCATTGGTAGCTTTTGCTTTGAAAAGAAGAAACCAGGCACCCACAGGACCATAACCATCCTTGAAACGGGCAGGAACAAAGCGGTTTTCCATCATCGTTAATTCAGCACCAACTTCAGCAGCCATGGCATAAGTGGAACCACTGTTCCAAACTGGAAACCAGGCTCTGCCCTGCCCTTCTCCCGTTGCACGGGTTTTAAAAACGTTGACGCATCCTCCTGCAGCGAGCAAAGCAGTCTTGCACTTGAACACATAGAGTTTCTTCTCCCTAACACTAAAACCCACAGCACCTGCGATTTTTGTTGGATCATTTTTGTCTGAAAGTAGTTTTACAATGAAAACCCTTTCAAAATGGTTTTGTTCCACTCCTGTTTTTTCTCGGTTGTTTGCCAAAGCAGCTTTTCCTGCTTCAGCAACGATGACTTTGTAAGATTCACCATTGATCATGATCTGCCATCTGCCTGATCGTACAGGTTTTCCTCCCTCTCTCAANGAGATCATATCGTTTCTCAATGCCGTGTGACCATCTATTGAATGGCCTTCTTCATCCTTTTTCCATATCGGCAAACCCCAATCCTCAAAAAGATGGACTGTGTCATCAACCAATCGCCCAACATCATAAACAAGATCTTCCCTAATGATCCCCATTAAGTCATTTCTAACATATCGTACGTAGTCCTCAGGGGTATTTTCCTGCCCGACATAGGTATTGATTGCAGACAAGCCCATTGCTACTGCTCCACTTCGATCAGTAGCCGCCTTATCCACCATGGTGATCCTTAACCCTTGCTCGGTAGCCCACCGGTCTGCTTCATAGGCACAACCGCAGGCAGCCATTCCACCACCAATGAGCAGGATGTCGGTTTCATGAACAACGATTTCAGGCTTTTCTGAAAATTCAAAATTGTTTACTTTTGGTTCCATGTTTATTTATGTNNNTAATTTTAATATTTTTTTGCTATGCTGCGGCAGGTACAGGAAGTGCTTTTCCCGTTGCATGATGGGTGAAAAAACCCTGTTCTTTTACTTTTGAAAAATCAGCTTTAGCTTCTCCTTCCCCTGCAAAAATNTTTACTTCACCTGGTAGAACTGTTCGGGTTGGGAATTTAAAACGTTTGATATTTCCATTTCGAAATTTAACCGTCCACATGATGCTGTCTGATGCAGGCAATGGAATGACGGATCCCCCAAGAGGGGCAAAATCTGCATAACAACGGATTTCAATCGCTTGCTGAGGACAAATCTTGACGCAGCTATAGCACTCCCAACACTGAACTGGTTCTTGATTTACTGCCTTCTTAACGTCTTTTTTCAAAGTCATTAAATCATGAGGGCATATATACATACATGCTGTTTTGTCCTGACCGGTACAGCCATCACATTTTTCAGTAATCACAAAACTAGGCATTGTTGATCTCCTTATTTAAATGAAAAAATACATTAACGAATAAAACAAAATTAAATCTCAATGAATCAACTTTCTTAAAACCATTTTTTAAATTTTTATAGCTGATTTCTTGGTTTAGGTCCCGAGTTGATCATGAATCTAATGACCAGGCTGAATTCAAAAAAATTCCCATGTTATAAAAACTGCCTGATACNTTCCCCATTCCTTGGGAGNATGGGATTGGATTCGCATAAAACCCAAAAAACACAATATTATAATAATATGATAACTCGAACATAAAGGAAATCTCTTGATAATCACAATATATAATTCTTATAATTCTTATAATTTTAGATTATATCATATTTAATGAGGCCATGAATCTACATTCATTGAGGATTTTTCATGCTATCGCAAGCGAAGGTTCCTTTACTCGCGCGGCAAAATTGTTAGTCATCAGTCAACCTGCAGTTTCCCAACAATTACAGCAACTTGAGTCTCAATTTGAGATGAAGTTATTAGACCGATTACCTCGTGGCGTAAAACTGACTCGAGAAGGCGAGGTCCTTTACAGTTACTCGAGTCGAATTTTTGCTATCGAGAATGAATGTGAGGCGACCATGAGTGCCATGTCAGAGAATTCCTATGGTCGACTTGCGATTGGTGCAAGTACAACCATCTTTGACTATTTACTTCCTACGATGGTAAGCATTTATTTAAAGGAATTTCCAAATATTGAACTCCAATTAGAAGTGGGGAATACCGAAGAAATATGTAATATGATTGCTGATGGTGTCGTTGAATTTGGTCTTTTGGAGGGCACAAACATCACGAACGGAGTTGAAATCAATTCTTTTGGAACGGATGAGATGGTGGTGGTTGCAAACCCGAATTGCGAATTAGCAAATTTACCCTTGCCCATCAAATTGGAAGACCTTACGAATTATCCATTCATATCACGAGAAAAAGGATCCGGCAGTCAAGCAGTTATTGAATCAGCTATTGCTGAAGTCGGTCTCTTGTTGAATCCCATCGTTAGGCTTGGGAGTACTGCAGCTATTCTCAGGTCAGTTGAAGCTGAATTAGGCTTCGGAATTGTTTCCTCGATAGCAGCAAAAACAGCTTTGGAAAATGAAAAAATAAAAATAATTCCGGTTGAAGGATTGAAGATAGCCCGAAAACTGTTGATGGGCTTTCTTCCAGATCGCCAACTCAGTATAGCTGCAAAGTCGTTCGTTCTTTTGTTAGAAGATCCAAAAAATATTTTTTCTTGATGAAGTTATTGGATTTTTATTTTTTGGGCCTTAGCTTCTTTTGAAGATTGTTTACAAATGAATCCGTGGATTAAGGGTTTTGATTTTGAAATCCAATTCGAAATCGGATTCCAAGTGATGTGATTGAGGACTCAAAATGTATACAGCAAACATTCAGAATCATGTGATCCGGATAATTCCCGGGTTCTATTTTGAGACTTGCGATGAATCAACATCCATATGTTATGGTTCCGTCAACTGCTTTGTTGATCGAGGTAGAAAAGATCCTCAGCAGGCCTGAGCGGACGTTTCAGCCAAAGTGGTCGACGAAGACCCTGCGGTCCNGGCGCAGGACGGGTTTTCCCCAACCAACGACGGTAGACTTCCGTTGATTTTGTGGTATCGACAAAGACATCCCCATATTGATCCCCAGAATGTGCCTTCTCGATCCGTACCTTCTGATGCCAGCAGTGCATGCCACTGATCGGATCCGGATGGACGGCGTGGGTAATGTTCTGATGCACTCCACCATCACGCCAGAATATTCGCTTGAGGTCTTTGTCCTTGCCTTCAGCAGGTTTGATCCCTGAAATGACATTCATTTTCCATTTACCTTCACCCTGTTCCTGGATATCGACCAGATTGGTCGCCCAGCGATTGGCTTCCGGATCCTGAGAACGTCTCCAACGTCCGATGTGATGGGAGCATGCCACCACCCCGGGACGCATACCCTCCGTAGCCCAGACCCGAGCCACAAAGTAACCGATTTCGGTATTCACCCTTGCCAGATCACTTGTCACAAACCCCAACCTTTTAGCATCCGAAGTATGCATCCAGAGAGGATTCCTATTTGAAATCTCCACCAGCCATTTGGCATTGGCAGATCGAGAATGAATGAGGGTAGGCAGTCGGTAGGTAGGTACCAATGGGAAATCTCCCTGGCCGCGTTGCATCTCTTCTTCGTGAACATGACTGCGGATGTACCCCGGCAGACTGTATTCAGGCCATTTCCAGTCCGATAAGGTTTTTGAAAAAAGCTCTTGTTTGCGTGAAGGTGAATTGAATCCTACCGAAGGCTTTCNACCTGCAAGCACTCNAACGGGTATTCCCTGTTTGAGCACGGTTCCACTTCTCTCGTCGATCTCAGTTCCTTCGAGTTGCTCATCGGTAAGTGGATTCCGATAGATTTCATAGACCTCNTTTTTGATTTCAAACGCTCCGTAACGGCGCATGAAGTCCAACGGTGTCAGATTTTCTTCCGCAGCCCGTTCAGGTAATCCTGGAACNCGTTCAAAAATNTAACGGTAATANTCGNCGANGGTGAGTTTTTCTCCTTCCCGATAGGGAGAAAGAAAGTGATCCCGAACCCCAAGCTTACCTTCTGNATCGATACGCCAGGAGAGTTCGATCCAGAATTCATCCTCTTCCCAGACTTCACCAGGATTGACCTGATAGCTAAATTCCGGTTCCTGCCCCTGTCGGCGGGCATATTCTCGCAAAACCGGCTGTCGATANGCGACCCACATCCCTNCATGGGTTTCATAGCTGATCAGATCATGACGCTCTGAGGAATGACCCATCGGAAGTACATAATCAGCAAAGTAGGCCGTTTCATTCCAAGTTGGAGTAAGAGCGATGTGAAGGCCGACCTTGTCTTCATCACGAAGGGCCTCAATCCAACTGAAACCGTCGGGATAGGTCCATACTGGATTAAAAACCCGTGTAAAATAAACCGACATCTTTCCACGGTTTTCTTTTAGAAAATGAGGAAGAAGATAACTAAGTTCATAATGAGAAAGTGGGTATTCATTGGGAAAATGAAGCTCATTCCAAAATTTCTGGGCAGGGGGTTTGCTGCAGAGACTTGGATGGAACTTATTCCAGGTATTCGGTAGCGTGCCTCCAGGAGTTCCTATGCTTCCGGTAAGAACACNCAGAAATTGAAGGCAGCGTGCCACCTGCCAACCACCCAAGTTTCCACTACTGGCACTTCGCCAGTTCATATTTGCAAAACGACTCCCAGCCCTTCCGATCCTCCTGGCTACTTCTATAATCGTTTGAACAGATACCCCACTTTCATTTTCTGCAAACTCCGGAGTAAATTCGGAATAGTGCTCGATAAGTTTTTCAACTGCGACCTCAAGACTCAGATCGGAATCAGGGTGCTCTTCTTCAAGCCATTCCTGCCAATTGACCCAATNACGAAGGAACTCTTCATTGTNGAGTTTTTCCTTCAGGATGATCCGTGCCATCGCCAGCAGGACCGCAGCTTCAGTTCCAGGATAGGTGGCCATCCAGTAATCTGCACGACTGGCAGTGTTCGATAAACGAATGTCCATCACCGCGATTTTCGTGCCGTTATTCTTGCCTTCAATGATCCGCTGAGCGTGCGGATTAAAATAATGCCCTGACTCCAAATGCNCACTGATTAGGAGGATGAAATCGGCATTCGCAAAATCCGGTGAAGTCCGGTCTATTCCATCCCAGATGGCATATCCGAATCTCGCACCGGCCGAACAAATGTTAGTGTGGCTATTGTGGCCATCAACNNCCCAGGCATGGAGCACCCGGTCCATGTAACCTTCATGTCCAGGACGTCCAACGTGGTAGGCGATCTCATTGTTTCTTCCTTCTTCAAGTGCCAGACGAATTTTACCTGATATGTCCTGAAGCACCGATTCCCAGGAAACCCGTTCCCATTTCCCTTCTCCTCTTTTTCCAAGCCGTTTGAGTGGGTAGAGAATTCGTTCCGGGTCTTCGATCTGGTTGATGGTCGCGGGGCCTTTCGCGCAATTACGGCCCCTACTTCCAGGATGAAAGGGATTCCCTTCGAACTTTCGCACCTTTCCGGTTTCCTTATCGACATAACTCAACATCCCACAGCCTGATTCACAATTGAAACAGGAAGTGGGAATGATCGAATAGCGTTTTTTCTTTTTACGGGACCAGCCTGTTGCTTCATACTCCTCCCAATCGTCCCATTTTTCCGGAGGAAGGTAACTGTTGAGAGGGCCTGGGCTCAACATTTCAGATTCCTCCGTCACAGATTCGGTCAAGTCCGGTATCAGACCCANCCCCTGTGCNAGTTTTTCAATCCAAGTCGCTTCAGGNTGCATTCTCATATAAAATCCAGTGTAAAATGTCATCAACTGAGAGGGATCATCTGGGGTGCCATGACCCAGATACGAATGGAGTACCAGATGCCGATCAAAATCAGAGCTCCTGCAAGGGCTAGCATCAGAGGTGCTGTACTCCAAAGGAGCATCAAAAAAGGTAAAATGCTGCCCGCCAGGATCACTCCTACCCAGAATTCAGATTGAAACAATCCATGGATGATGATCATGACGGTACGATGAGAGTCTTCGGTAGGGTGAGGAACAATCAGTTCTGCACTGAGGGAAAGGACTTGGACCACCAATCCACCCATAAGAATGTTTTTCAAAAATGGAATCAATGGCATGATTGGTTCCCAGAGAAATCCCGTCAGCAATAACGCAGCACTTCCTCCCACAACGGCATGGAGCAGCATGTGTAGAATTAAAAGTGGACTTTGCCAGAAATCACGTCCCTTGGCTTGAGCAAAGAGAAAGGCGGTGTAGACTGCCAGGAGGGCTGATAGCAACAAAATGGGCCAGACCAGCCAATCCGCCCATTCTGCGTAACCCAAATAATGCGCGGCTCCCATCAACGTCACCAAACCACCATATACGGTGATGGTGTAACCTCCTCGAACCAGCCACGATTTCCAATGAGGACGCAGTAGGACATAGATGAAGCGTGAAGGCTGGTCCAGATCCTTAATCAACAACATTCCTGTTGCTGCCAGAAAGAATAAAGAAACCAGTGAGGTGATCCAAAAACTTTCACTGGAGAAATGGACCCAACCGAGCTGATTCANGAGCAGTGGCATGCCGAGGATTCCTGACGCAAGGGCCTTGGTCAGAATGTATCCTGTTACTTCCCAACCCCAGAGGATGCCTTTGGAAGGTGAATCATAAACCCTCCGTGCTGGTCTGGAACCACCACTGAGTCCTCCGTTGATTAGGAGTCGGATTGTGTCTGCTTCCTGAATTTCCAGAATGATCAGTAGGCTCTGGATTCCCGCCTCCAAAATGCACGCTGTGACGATGGTTTTTTCCAGAATGATGTCCAACCCCGGTTTCCTGCGATCCCCAGAGGCTCTGCCCAGAATGTGATGTCTCTAGTGGTTTCAAAGAAACATCATCGCTCTCAATATAGAAAAGTTTGGGACGTGTCCCCTTTTCCGGTTTTCTAGCTGTCACTTGCTGCCTTGCCACCAGGTTCGCTATTTTCGAACCGGACTCATCCAAATCTCCTGAGATGATTGCCTCCGTCGGGCAAACATTGACGCAGGCGGGTTGCAGTCCTGCATCCACCCGATGCGAGCAGTAATTGCATTTCGCCGCCGTGTTGGATTCAGGATCGATGTAGATCGCATCATATGGACATGCCTGCGTGCATGATTTGCAACCGATGCAACGCTCGTTGTTGAAATCCACGATCCCGTCCGGACGTTTGTATAAAGCCTGAGTCGGGCAAATCTCAACACACGGTGCTTCCTCACAATGGTTGCAGCGCATCACCGAAAAGATCCTGCGGGTGTCAGGAAAATTACCTTTTTCAACATATTTAACCCAAGTCCTGTTGACCCCGATCGGCACGTCATGCTCCGATTTGCATGCCACCGTGCAGGCATGACAACCAATGCAGTTGCGGTTATCGATTACAAATCCGAAATTCAACAATTCCTCCTAACATTAAAATATTTTAATAAGGATTCCTTGGAAACTGCTCTTTGGAGGAGGAGTGAAGATAGCCTGGAATCCATAAAAAATATGTAATAATAATCTTATAATTATTACACATTACTCAGTTTTCGAAGTGATGAGCGTAAAAGATTATCCGATAGACTTTCTCAAAACATACTTAATCTTTTAAGGCACTAAGGACCAAATGCCTTTCGTTTGGCACCTACCACTGAACACAGCAAAGCTGCAAATTACAGTTACAAAATCCATGTAACAATTTTTTTTTCTCCTACTCAAATCAGTGGTGAGTTAGATTGAAAGACATTATTGGAATAAATTTTTAATAAATAAAATGCATGATAATTATTGTATTAATAAGTTTTGATTATATTATGATATCATAAATAATACTCAAACACGGGACTTTGGATTTTACCGTCACAAGGCTAAGCTATTAAGCCACAAACCACCGACGTTGGTGACACCCACCTTTCAGGGGATGGAGGAGCACAATCCAGAAAACCTCGATCGCTTAAGCCCGAATTGACGACTCTAGGCAGAATGGCAGGAACATTTGGAATTAAGGTTGGTAAGGGTTTTTGCCGTATAGTTTAAGTTTTCACACATTTCAAACTCCAGTGGAACCAAACTTTNAGCCTCAAACCTTCACAACTGTTTCTTGGATGATTGATAAATTGGATTGTGAAATCATAACTTTTCATAGCTTTTTTAAATTTATTTCATATATTCCTGATGATATGCATCTAATTTTGATTTGTAGGGAGTGAAGGAGATGCTCTCAATGGGCCACCAAGGTTGGATCACGGGCAGGATCCTACTCGGATATTTTCTGCTGGCAGCGAATATTGCGGTAGAGAAATGGCTGCTGGAATTCTACAGCCTGCTCGAGATCAACTTCGCCACGGCTGCCCTGTTCATGATTCTGACGGCATTCCAGGAACTACTGACCCAAGGATCACTCCGACGGATCAGACCTGTTTCGTGGAAGATTCTACTTTTGATCAGTCTGCTTACCCTGGGAGCCTGGCACTGTTTCCTTAGCGCGCTTTCAGGNTTGAGTGTTTTCGAATTCGGTGCGATGAGTCTGCTTTCACCGGTGCTGATGGCCATGATGGCAATGCTGGTATTAGNTGAAAGGCCTTCCCGCTGGCTCTGGCCGGCCATCATTTTGGGNATGGGAGGAGGCTGGTTGATGATGCAGGCAGACTGGGAAGGCTGGAGNAGCGGACATCACCATGCATTCATGCTTGGCGCCCTTCTGTTCGCCTCACTTCGATGGATCACTGTCAAATATGCTGGAGAACGTATTCCGGCATCCGCAATGATCTTCTGGGANCCTGTACTGGTATTGCTCTTGATGGGAGGAATCATCGATCACTTGGAATTATGGCAAAAAGCCACTCCTGTCCTTTTCAGTTCGGCCGTTTTGCTCTTTCTATCCCGCCAATGTCTGGTGCGTTCCTACCAGGCTCCTGTCACCAAAGCGACCTCGATTTCCGCACTCATCTACACCAAGCTGGGCTGGACCCTGCTCTTNGGTTACTGGATCTGGGGCAGCCTTCCACAACCCGTCGAATGGCTTGGAGTATCGCTCATCATCCTCAGCAGTTNGCTGGTGGTATTTGGCACCTCACAAAAAACTAAGTTGAATTAGGAAAATCCAAACATTTCCCTGAGTCCCCGGGCAGATTTTCTACAAGTCCTCAAAAAGTTCCTTCGCAATTTGGAATTCTTNGAGGAGGATCTGGTTTTGTAGTTTTTTGCTGAGATCATAGAGGCCAAAAGCAAGTTTCTCGATCATGGACCGTTCTTTCCAGATTCCTGGAATTAGTCACAAATTATTGTGTTCCATGGATTTTTTTTACGTTTTCGATGTAAGAACCTCGACGTCCCATTTGATCCCCTCTTGTGGTGGACTCCTTTCACACAATGGACCGTTAAAAGACTTTATGCTATTTGCCAAGGAAATTTCCGAAGGTCTTTCCATTTTTTAATCCCAGACCCTTACGTCAATTCGGATTAGACAATTAGCCTGTTTCCGTTAGGATGGTTGGATCGCTCAATCAAGNCGGAACATGGACACAAATCACGACCTAGTCAATCATCCGGCTAAAATATCCCTGCCGGCCATCCTTATTCTGCTGCTGATCAACTTCTGGATCTGGCAGCCCCCTCACTGGGTCCATCATCTGGATCCTTTACTTACNCTAGTTCACCTTCATTCCCAAGACCAGGACCACCACCATCCGCAGACAACCCGTTCTGAAAATTCGCACCAGCAGCAGGTNGAGGAAGAATGCCTGGCTTTGGGATGTCCGACTCCCAGAAAGTTGCTCCCGCTTCTGAGCCCCCTAGCGTTCTTGGATGTTTTTGATGACATCGCTTCAGGGCTGGTTATTTTTCAGGAGCAGGACCGATTACGTATTGAGCACTTCGTATATTGTACTCCAGTACGTGGCCCTCCTGTTTGATTTTGATAGAAACATAAGAACAAACANGAGGCCAGGCAGATCTCATCGATCCAGGCCTATAATTTCAAAAACATGGTTTATTTAAAAATACCATGGCTACCTAATAATATTTGCAGGAATACTAATGAAAATTGTTAGAACAACTTATCTCATAGCAGCAGGATTGATTTTACTCTTCATTTCAGGATGCACTACCAAGGCTCCGGAACACCATCATCACACTGGGATCCGGGTTTATGACGCCTGGGTCCGAGCCGTTCCGCCGAACATGAAGATGACCGCAGCCTACATGAGCTTCCACAATCACAGTAAAATGGAAGACTCGCTGCTCTCCGCGGAGACCCCTATTGCTGGGGTCGTGGAAACCCATACCGTCGAGGAAAACAAAGGGGTGATGTCGATGAAACCCGTCGACTCCATTCCAGTTCCGGCGAACGGCATGCAGGAGCTCAAACCTGGAGGATTCCACCTGATGCTGATCCAACTGAAGCAGGTGCCGAAGATGGGAGAGACCGTTTCCCTGGTGTTGAATTTCAAGCATGCGGGGCGTGTTGAGGTGAGCGCTCCGGTTAAAGAGAGCTCCATGAAAAACATGAAGCATAAAGGTCATGGAGATCATGGAGGCTCCATGAAACATGACCATAATAATGGTTAATTCGGAGTAAGTTTCTTCCAAGGGGGAATCCCGAATTCTCCCTCATCTTGTTTGAAAAATGAACGGGAACGCTGGAAATCCAAAAGCATCCTCCCGAAAAGCTCAAATCGGTTGGGCGGCCATATTGCTGGTTGGGGTCCTGCTGATCGTCGTGCTACGTTACATCGATCTGGAACCTGAACTTTCAGGAGACCCCTTTCCGGGATTCGAAGATCAGCAAACGGTTTTGGTTCAGGGACTGGGGATTCATGAACAGTGTCTCGAACTCCGCCCGAAACAGGGTCTGGATTATCGATATCAGGCTTCACATCCCCTCAGCTTTGACATTCATTATCACATCGATGGTCAACCTTTGAGCCAGTTTAGCGAGACTTCCTCCACTTCCGGATCCCAGCATTTCGAGGCTCAGGAAAGCAGGAGTTACTGCCTGATGTGGGTCAATCCCCGGGAGGATTTGCTGAAGCTGAGCTATGAATTGAAGTTCGAAGTTGTTCCTGGAAAACCGCAAACGGGAATTCCGGTCCGGTTTGTTTCCGACTCAGGCAAACGCCGGATCCGGATCATCGATACTGCACAAAATGAATTGGGATCCCTGGAAATGAAATCGGATATCCTGAACTTCGAATTGAGTCCCGACCAGCAGAAACTGGCGGTTTTGGTCTCAGGAGTTCGCGAGGGTCTCCAGCTTTTTGAACTTCCAGGGCTGGAAAAAAAGAATTCTTTCTCCCTGGAAAAAGCGGCAAGGATGCTGGCGTTTTCTGAAGACGGGAGTTTCCTTGCGGTTGCCGACGAACACCGGGAGGAATTGCTGATCATCGATTTAAGTTCCGGGAAAAAGGAAAAAATCGAACTTCCGGCTACTTTGCTGGCCCTGGAAACCGGAGACCAAGCAAACGAACTGTTGGGACGAAACGAACTTGAAGTGCTGAAACTCCAATTCACCCCGCCCCTGCTGCTGGAACGCGACGCCCGTATCGAACTGGCTTTCGGCGATCAGAAAATGATGGTCGATCCTGATGAGGTCTGCTTTGCCCATGGAATTCCACATCCTCTGTTCACTCCTAAAGCGGTTGCCATGAGCCCCGAAGGGCTCCCGGGATTTTTAGCTATACCCTAAGCATCTATTCAGAAACTCAGCACACGTTCCAGGTCGTGTTCCCTGCGCAACACTTAGCCCATCCTGTAAAGTGTGATCGTATCGTTTTTATCCCGATGACATGCCCGTCACCCTGCATAACAGCCATGGATTTTCTGAGGCTTTAGATCCCTACTTCGTCCATCTGAGGCCGAAATACATCCTCTTTCTACGCACGAACATGTTCGGATTGTGAGGACTTACCCGACATGGTTTGAATCATTTCGTACTCAAACAGCGAGTGAGATCAGACAGCTCAACACAATGCAATAGACACCAGGTCGAAAATTGTTTCTCTCTATGTCCGGATGGTTCCAAAACTTCCGAATTTTAGCCTGCCCAAGTTTGCTTCCTAAATTATCTCTATCCCCAAAAACCCTAGCATAAACCCTGTTCAAGGCCTTTGTTTCTAAGTGATAAAATGGGACTTACGTAAATCAACGAATAGAAGCACTACGAGAAATTCGTAAGAATCGTGTTGCTAAGAAAAGCAGCCTAAGCTCCCGGGCTTAGGAAAATAGGAGGAAAACCATGAACGGAAAAACTATGGAGAAAGAGCATGTTAAATTATTCTAGAAACGGGCTGCTGGCAGGCCTCATGACCGGGTTGGTCATGCTTATCGGAGCAAGCGTTTACGGGCAATCGTTGCAGGAGGTGATGCAACAGCGTGGGCTCACAGAAAACGATCTGCTTGCCGCAGCGAAGACCTATCATCCTTCGGGCCAGAAGGACGATTATGTCGTATTTTCCTCTGGAGGCCAATCAGGACAAGTCATCGTCTACGGGGTTCCGTCGATGCGCATTCTCAAATACATTGCCGTCTTCACTCCAGAACCCTGGCAGGGTTACGGTTATGGAGAAGTCGAGAGCATGGAAATCCTGGAACAGGGTAAAATCAATGGCAAGGAAATCCTCTGGGGAGACACCCACCATCCTGCACTTTCAGAAACGGCAGGAGACTATGATGGAGAGTATTTGTTCATCAATGACAAGGCCAACCCACGTGTAGCCGTGATTGATTTGAAGACGTTTGAAACGAAGCAGATCGTGGTCAACCCCCTTTTCAAATCGGAGCATGGCGGCACATTCGTGACTCCTAACACAGAATACATCATCGAAGCGGCACAGTACCCCGCCCCTTATGCTAATGAATACCAACCTCTGGACAANTTTCTNGAAAAATANCGTGGTGGCGTGACCTACTGGAAATTCGANCGCAATGCGAAACTTTCTTTNTAGCAAGAAAAAGCATCAAGAGNCTTAANAAANAGGGAGTACCAACCAAGGGANTGAANAAACTGNCCTATAAGGAATTCGAAGGNACAGAAGCCTTCATTGCCGCAGTGGGTGAAAAAATAGGTTCCTCCGAAGCAAAGAAATATCAGAAAACCCTGCTNAAGCACGCGACCAAACAAGGACGCATCGCCACCGAACAGTCTTTTACGGTTGAAATGCCTCCCTACATGCAGGACGTCAGCGATGCCGGTAAAGGGTTCAGTGAGGGCTGGTCGGTGACCAACTCGGTCAATACCGAACTTTACATTGGCGGTTACGGCAAAGGAAACACGAAATGGAAAAATCGCCTGGCCTACGAAGCAGGTATGTCGGCCAAGGATACCGATTATATGCACATCGTCAACTGGAAGGCCGCCGAGAAACTGTTCAAAGCAGGAAAATACCGCAAAGTGAACGGCCATGCTTTGATTCCGATGGAGGAAATGATCGCTGCCAATGCGCTCTTCCTGTTGCCAGAAGCCAAAAGCCCCCATGGCGCAGATGTCAGTCCTGATGGACGCTACGTAATCGTCTCCGGCAAACTGGACACCCATACGACCGTCTATGATTTCAAAAAAATCTTCTCCCTGGTGGAAAAGAAGGATTTCGCAGGTAAAGACCCCTGGGGAATCCCGATCCTCGATATGAAGAAGGCCATTCACACCCAGGTCAATGTCGGTCTAGGACCATTGCATACCCAGTATGATTCGGTGAAGGGGGTGGTTTACACCTCCCTCTACGTCGACTCCATGGTCGTGCGCTGGGATTATCTGAAAGGCAAGGTTTTGAACAAGATTCCGATTCATTACAACATCGGACACTTGCTTACCGCTGAAGGGGATACCGTTGAACCCGATGGCAAATACCTGATCGCGCTCAACAAACTGGCAATCGACCGTTTCACCCCAATCGGGCCACTCCATCCTCAAAATCATCAATTGATCGATATCACTGCGGGCCGACCGATGCAGTTGCTTTACGACATGCCACTGCCACTCGGAGAACCTCACTACGCTCAAATGATCAAGGCCGATAAGCTCAAGCCGGTAGTGCGTTTTGCCAAGAAGAGTTTCCCGGACTATGTCAAAGCAGGCAAGGAGCGTGTTGAACGCAATGGCAACCAGGTCACCATTCATTCCACTGCGATCCGAAGCCACTACAGTCCAGAGGTGATCGAAGTCAAGGTCGGAGATGAAATAACCTGGCACATCACCAACGTAGAACGGGCCCAGGATCAGGTCCATGGTTTTGCCGTCGACAGTTACAACGTTCATGGCAGTCTTGAACCAGGAGAAACCGCAACCTTCAAGTTTGTAGCAGACAAAGAAGGAGTTTATCCCTTCTACTGCACGGAGTTCTGTTCCGCTCTGCACCTTGAAATGACCGGCTACCTGCTCGTCAAACCCTGAACCCTGTCTTTCCCTGCCGGCCTGAAAGCCGCTGTGAAGCGCTCAACCGGTGGGGAAAAAGCATTGAAACATAAAATCTTCTCAAAATACCAAAACCTCCAATAACAAGAGGGAAAATGAAAACCATTGTTACCGTCCTGTTGCGCTCCGCATTAAGTGTACTGCTGATGAGCATGCTTACCCAGGTCGCCTGGGCCGATGCACGTGCCAATTATGAAGAAAAGGTGAACGTCAATGACCAAACCATCGGTGTCATCGCCGGAGTGATCAATTATGTTTGTCCGAAACTGGTCGACCCCTCGGTTGGCATTTGCAACCCCAAAGATCCTGTCGGTTCCGCAGTCGCCATCCAGAAGCAAATGGGGGACCTTGATGAACTGGACGAACTGGACCAGGAAGAACTGGAGGAAGAATTGACGGACCGTAAGATCCTTCACGTAGACGCCTCCATGCAGTTTTTCGATGCCGTGGAACAATTCAAGGGACATTTTCCTTACCGGGCAGAGGCTCAGAAAGCAGCCGCGGCAGGCAACTGGGATGACGCTTTCCTCAATGAGGAAATGGCCTGGCAGTATCTCGTCAAATGCGCCAGCAGGGGCATCTTCGCCAAAAAGATGGTGGATGGCGAATAAATCATGAAACCCCATTTTGACTATAACCGTGCCGGGAACGAAGTCTCTTCGTTTCCGGTTTTTTCTTAACTTTAGGAGAGGCATGAATCAAAAAAAAGGGCATTTCTGGGTCATAGCACTGTTGCTCTGGCTCATCACGAACCTTCCTGCAACCGCTGCAGAGCAGGGAGTCATCGAACACGGCAAACAGATGTACATGACACTCACTTGCTTCGCCTGCCATGGGCAGGAAGGCAAGGGGATGGTCCGTAAACGTGACCGCAAGAGCAAAAAAACCGGCAAGTTCAAATACCGTAAAGGAGATCCGATGCCGGGATTCGAAGCCTATCCCAAACTGGCCGGGCAAAATGCAAAGTATCTGCTGAACCAGATGAATGACATTTTTTCCGGCAAACGAAAAAACGGCCTTTCAGCTGCCATGTACGGCATCAAGATCATGATCGACAGTACTGCCAAAGAAGGCGACCTCGAGGCGATTTCCGAATACCTCTCTCAAATCAAATAAGTAACAGCAACCAGCATCAATATTTCTGATTCAATATCTTCAAAGGAGGCAATATGTTTTTTAGTTCCAAACACCCCATTCGCTTGTTCATCGTATTCCTGTCTACGGCCCTTTGCATCGGGAGTTCCTTATCCCTACAGGCACAGGAGAAGTCCAATCTCACTTCCACCGCGGAATTCGGAGGCAAGTGGGGAACCAAGGTTGAGGAAGCGATCAAAGCCCTTAAACTTCAGGGCAACATCGAAGACGGGCAAATCATTTACGAAGAAATCTGTGAAGCCTGCCACCAACCCGGAGGCAACGGAGACCCCGCAGGAAACTTCCCACAACTAGCTGGACAGCAATCCACTGTTGTCATCAAACAGATTGCCGATATCCGTGCCGGCAACCGTGACAATCCAACCATGTATCCCTTTGCCAACATCGAAGCCCTGAGAGCTGCTACCGAGGATATCTTCGATGAAGAAAAAGACGGCCCCCAGACCCTGGCCGATGTAGCGGCCTTCATCCAGACCCTTCCCATGTCAAGTTCGATCAAGGGCCCTGGAAACGATCTGGAACACGGGGAGAAGGTTTATGCTGAAAACTGCGTCCGCTGCCATGGAGATCATGGCCAGGGGAGTTTCAAAAACTACTATCCGGTGATTGCTGGACAGAATTATCACTACCTGATGAGGCAATTCCGTTGGATCAAAGAAGGCAAACGGCGCAATGCCAACCCCGAGATGGTGGAACAGATAGCACGTTTTACCGAACGCGACATGCTGGCGGTGATGGACTGGGTCTCCCGACAAAAATTGCAGCCCGGTGACTGGGACCCGAACAATTAAGGAGAACGATTGGAACAAACAGAAATCAGCCAACGTCTGAACCTCAGCCGGGTGATGGCCCTGCTGGGGCTGGTGCTCCTGCTGGGATCCTACTTCGGTGGAACCCTATTTGAGTACCGTGATCCTGTGACTGGAGATTTAGAATTCGACGAAGAAAACCTCTCTTTCCAACCTTATCCCTTCCTGATTGAGATGGATGAGGCAGAGGAAATCGATACATCTCCAGAATTGGTCAAGCACCTTGGAGACACACTCTACGCCTATTTCCCTTCAGGATGGTGGTCCTATCTGATCGGCTACCAGACGATGCCAGTCTGGCGTGTATCACTGGAAGCACCAAATTATCCTAAGGAGTCCTATCCTGATGGGATCAACGTTTTCTTCACCCTCACCGACTTCCGTGGAAGGGTTGTGGAAATGAACGTCATCAACCACTACATCGGCATGGATCCAATGGACCTTGGAGCTTTCGATGTTAGACGGATAGTTCCATTCGTCTTTCTTGTTTTCAGCCTCTTTGTCATCGGTTTTCTCTTCTACAGTGGACCCGGATGGTGGCTGCTGGGGCTGATCCCGGCACTGATCCCATGGTACTTCCTCGGTTTTTACAGTTACTGGCTTTATTGGTTCGGACACAACCTACATGAATATGGCGCTTTCAAGGTCAAACCCTTCATGCCCACCGTGTTGGGGGACGGGAAAGTGGCCCAGTTCACCACTCACTCCTATCCTTATGCAGGATTTTATTTACTGCTAGGGGTTTTCCTGCTGCTCGGGTTGGCCGTGCTGGTGAAACGCCGTGCCTTGCAGGAAGGGAAAAAATCCAACACTTAAGAATTTTATGAGAATCCCGCCCAGGTTTTCTGTGGTTATGATCATGCTGATATTCCTGTCGGCATCATCTCCGTTATGGGGAGTTGCGCCTCCTTCTCTCCAGAAACGGATTGATGCTCTGCCGGCAGGTTTTACCCTCAGGCTGGAACCTGGAATCCATCAGGGGCCTCTGATCATTGAGAAAGCACTCGCCCTCGATGGTCAGGGAGAAGCCATCATCGATGGAGGAGGTCAAGGCTCGGTGATCCAGATCCTGGCAGATGGGGTCACGATCCAGGGATTGAGCATCATCCATTCTGGAAGCAGCCATGATTCGATCGATGCAGGCATCTCGGTCAAATCTTCACACAACATCCTACGCAACAACATCATCCGCGACACACTTTTCGGAATCGACCTCAAGGAATCCCATGAGAACCTGATCGAGGGCAACGAGATTTCTTCCAAACCCGTCGAGCTCGGAATGCGTGGTGACGGCATCCGGGCATGGGCGAGCAATAACAATTACTTCAGAAAAAACAAGATTCACGATTCACGAGACATGATCATTTGGTATTCCTACAACAACCGGATCGAGGATAATCAGGGATGGAACAACCGTTATTCCCTGCACTTCATGTATACCGGGGCCAACACGGTCCGCCGCAACCGTTATTGGGACAACATGGTGGGGATATTTCTGATGTACAGCAAGGACTCGCTGATTGAGGAAAATCACATCCTCCACTCAATCGGCCCGAGCGGGATGGGAATCGGTATGAAGGAAGTAGACAACATGCAGATTCTCAAAAACAAAATCGTCTACTGCAACGCAGGCATCTACCTCGATCAATCGCCCCACGATCCCCTCACCTTCAACCTGCTGCTCGGCAACACGCTGGCATTCAATGTCCAGGGTTTTGTCTTTCACAGTTCCTTGAAACAGAACGTGATCAAGGGCAATACCATGCTTGCCAATCTGGAACCCGTAGCTGTGCATGCCAAAGGCAGCGCGGTGGAAAACCACTGGGAAGGCAATTTCTGGAGTGATTATGAAGGATTCGACCGCGACCGAAACGGTTACGGCGATAGGAGTTACCAGAGCCGGGTCTATTTCGAACAGCTCTGGATGAACGATCCCTGGATGAAGTTCTTCTACGGTTCTCCTGTAATTTCAATGCTCAACCTGCTGGCGAAAATCGCTCCGATTTCCAAACCTCGGCTGCTGCTCACTGACCCTCAACCTTTATTTGAAAAAAAGGAATCCTTGCGGCTTTCAGAAACCAACCTGGCTTTCGAAATCCCGGAACTCGATGAAGAGGACCTGGAAGACGAAGAAGAGTGGGAGGAAGAAGATGAAAACGAAGCGTAGGCGGGCCTTACAAAGGGCCGGATAAGGAAATGGATTAATAAAGGAGGCATTCATGATTCAACTATTTCAGGTCAGCAAGAGCTTCCAGCGTCAACAAGTGCTGGACCGGCTGGATCTCCAAGTCAAGGACGGAGACCGAATTGCCCTCATTGGACAGAATGGTGCCGGCAAGACCACCCTCATCCGCTCTCTGCTCGGACAGTACGAACATCAAGGAAAGCTCAGGGTCTTGGAACGTGACCCGAGGAGTGAACGTGTGGAAGTTCTTCAACACGTCGGCTTCGTGCCCCAGCATCCGCCTCCATTACAGATGAACGCAGGGGAACTCGTCGCTTTCGCAGATTCCCTTTCCGAAAAACCACTGAGTCAGAAAGTCTTTGAATTGTCACAAGAATTGGAACTCGATCTCCATGAACATTCCAGCAAACCCTTTTTTAAACTCTCAGGAGGCATGAAGCAGAAACTGCTGATCGCCCTCACCCTGAGCAAAGAACCGGACCTGTTGATCATGGACGAACCCGCAGCAAATCTGGACCCCTCGGGAAGAAAGGCGTTCTTCCATCAACTCTCCCGCCTGCCTGAATCGACTACGATGCTGCTCAGCAGCCATCGAGTCGACGAACTGCTCAGCCTGGTCAATCGTGTGGTGGAGATGGATTGTGGAAGCATCGTTCTTGATGAACCACTCAACGAAGGTATTTCCCAAGGCAGGCTTATGGGTTGTGAACTGACACTGCATGAAGTCAACAACTCCATCCGCAAAGTGCTCGAATCCTGGCAGTTTCGCAACGGAGCCGAACCAGGACGATATCATGGGGAAATTGTCGAAGAGGACCGGACACGTTTCATCAGTGCGATTTCCCACTTTTCCCATCATATCCGTGGGCTTCAGCTAGGCAACTCATGAATCCATCTTCAACTTCTCAAAGGGGATCCACCCCCTTCAAATCGGTCACCCTTCTTGATCTGCGTGAATCGGTTCGAGCACGCTGGTTTCTGGTCTATCTTCTGATCTTCGGCGGGGCGGTGGTGGTCCTGATTTCCCTGGGAATCACTGAATCCCGGGTGATGGGATTCACAGGGCTTACCCGTTTGCTGATCACCTACTTTCAACTCTGCATCGCAATCCTACCGATCTTCATCCTCATCACCACCGTGAGGACAGTCGTCGGTGAACGTGAATCGAATGTACTGGAATACCTGCTTTCAATGCCGATCCCTCTGGGTGCCTATTATTGGGGAAAACTCACTGCCCGTTTTCTGGTGGTTTTCCTTCCGGTTTTCGGAGCACTGGCATTAAGCATCACATGGGGCACCCTGCAAAACCTCACCATACCGTGGCAGGCTGTCAGTTACTACACCCTGATGCTTGCCACCCTGGCCTGGTGTTTTCTGGGATTCGGAATGTTTCTCTCAACACTCGTCCGCAAACAGGAATGGGCGATGGGACTGGCCTTTCTCAGTTGGCTTTTGTTACTGCTCTTTCTCGATGCCATCCTGATCGGGGTCATGCTTCAGCATAAACTCCAGGAGGAAGTGATTATTGGTATCACGTTGCTCAACCCTTTACAGGTGTTCCGCACCGGAGCAATGCTGCTCTTCGATCCTGAACTGACGATCCTTGGACCGGCCTCCTATGTCATCCTCGACTTTTTCGGAAAGCAGGGATACCTCACCTTTTGTATCGGTTACCCGATGCTCCTGGGCTGGGTTTTTTCACTGCTCGGATTTCGGCTTTTCAAGAAGGGAGACCTGGTATGAAGTCCATGAGTCACCATCATCTTTCCAAACACTTTCAACCATGACGGTTTCTTCAAAAACAGCGATAACATCCGTAGGCATCACTAGGCGATTATTTCTCAAAAAGAACTCCAGTGCCGTGATTTTCGCTGGAGCCCTGACGTACGGCTTGGGCGGCTCGTTCCTGCTTGGATCCTGTGAAAAGAAAAATCCAAAGCAGCTTCCGGCAAAACTTTCCTGGGACCGGCAAACCTGCGCCCAGTGCGCGATGGCGATCAGCGACCGGCGTTATGCCGCGCAGTTGGTCAAGGCAGACGGGAAAGCATATTTTTTTGATGACATCGGCTGCGCTTTAAATTTTATTGAAGCCCAGCAATGGCAGGACCAGGCAAGGATCTGGGTCACAGACGTCAACAACGGAGAATGGATTGATGCGACCAAGGCCAGTTGGCAATTTGGCGACCCGAACACGCCAATGGGCTACGGATTCGTGGCCAGCCTCACGATCTTCGAGTGGGCCATTGATTTTGATCGAGTCCGCAGGATGATGGCGGACAACCTTTCCCTACGCCACCATCACCTTTCCAAACACCTCCAGCAGTGACGGAACCTGCAAGTCCCACGAAAAAACCCGAAGGCATCAAAAGGCGATTTTTTTTCAAAAAAACCTCGAGTGCCGTGATCTTCGGAGGAGCGCTGGCATACGGGCTCGGCAGTGCCGCCCTTCTCAAGGGACGGGAGGACCGACTGCGCCCTCCAGGGGCTCTCGAGGAAAAACGCTTTCTTGCGAGCTGCATTAAATGCGGACAGTGCCTGCAGGTCTGCCCGCCTCAGGTGATCAAGTTGGCAGGGCTCATGGACGGTTTTGGCACCGGAGTCCCCTACATCATCCCCAGGGAGGGAGCATGCATCCTCTGCAAAGGGCTCCCCTGTGTACTGGCCTGCCCTACCGGCGCTCTTGACCATCATATTTCCGAAGGCAGTGAAGCAGAAATGGGGATTACCGTGCTCAGCCATCCTGAAACCTGTCTTGCTCGAATGGGCATCAACGACATCATCCATCAATTGGAAACGTTATTGGAAGAAGAAGCCTCCATAAATGTCAAAAACTCTAAAAAAACACGTCGACGTTGGAACCGTGTCCTGATCCGTTTGGTAGAACGCCTGGAACCTGATGAATCCCTTAAGCTCGCTGCCCAATATGACGTTCAGGAAGAAGGGCCTTCAGCGCTCTTGAGAAGCCTAAAAAAACTCGACCAGACTCAAAAAAAATCTCTACTTGAATTTGCACGAGGAAGCAAACAGGCTCGTACTGGATGTCGGATTTGTCTGCAGGAATGCCCGATCCGGGAACTTCAGCCCATCCGATTCGAAAAAGAAGACCATTCGTCAAACCGGGGATACCTCCCGGTCGTTAATCAAACCTGTGTCGGTTGCGGGGTCTGCGAAGAACGCTGTCCGACTGAAGAAGCTTCGATTGAGGTGATCCCAAGAAAAAAATGGAAACCCCGCAAAGCATGAAAATCGAATTCGAAAAAAATCCTGAATTGGAAAACCTGCATTCAAACACAGAACAGGTGGTCCTCCCGTTAAAATCCCGGGCAAGAGAAAAACAGCGAGTCCCGAGGCGGCCCAAAGGACCGGGTTTGCGTGTCGAATCAATACTTGAAAATCCCCATCGTAACAAGTGGCGCTGGGTCCGCTGGGCCTTTCTGCTTAGCGTGAATTTCCTTTTCTTTGCATCTTTTTTTTTCGACATCCAGATTCTGGAAGGGACCCTCAGCGGATCCAGATTGCTTGGATTTCATCTGGCCGATCCGTTTGCCTCATTCCAGGTGATGCTGGCCAGTCGTGTTTTCAACGTCAACCTGATCATCGGGCTGCTGACGATTCTGGTGATTTACCTGCTGCTCGGAGGACGTTTTTTCTGTTCCTGGGTCTGCCCCTACCATTTCCTGGCGGAGCTTGGAGAATGGATGCACAAACTCCTGATCCACAAGAAAATCATCAAGCGCAACCACACGTTTGATCAACGTTTCAAGTATTGGTTCTACCTGCTATTTCTGGGTTTGGCGGGATTCAGCGGATACACGGTCTTTGAGATCATCAATCCTGTTTCCGCCATCAGCCGAGCACTGGTTTATGGGCCTGGGCTGGTGTTGATTTGGGTTGTGGCACTTCTGGCCTTTGAAGTCTTCTACAGCCGTCGTGCCTGGTGCCGTTATTTCTGCCCAGTTGGGGTCTCCTACAATCTGATCGGCCGTATAGCCCCTTTCAAAATCCATTGGGACGTCAACAAATGTTCCAACTGCAAAAAATGTCAGGCTGTCTGTATGGTGCCTTGGGTGTTAAAAGACACGGTCAACCTGGGCAAGTCCGAATTTGTTGTCTCAGGAGACTGCACCCGCTGCGGCCTCTGCATTGATGCCTGTGAGGACAGCGCCCTTGATTTTCACATCCGATACCTGGATAAATTGATATAAGGAGGATCATGAAAGAGCAAACTCTCAACCGTATCGTTCAGAAACGTATTTTCTGGATCTTTTCCGGGGTCACCTTCTTTTTCCTGGTACTGCTTTTACTGCTTCTGCCCTACCGGCTTTATACACGGGACGTCTTGGAAGCTCGCCAGAACGCCCGTGAGGTTTCTAACTTGATCCGCAGCGGACTGCTCTCGACCATGATTTCCACCGGAGAGTCCAAGGACATTCGAGGATTGATCCGTGAATTCCAGAAAAAATACGAGTTCCAGTTCCGCATGATCCGGAGCAGTCATGTGGAGAAACAACATGGCATCCGAGAAGACGAGCAAGCCACCGACGAATTGATTCGGCAGGTTCTGGCAAGCGGCAAAAGCCAGAATGATTGGATCGATCGCACCCATTTCCGCTTCGTCTCCCCTTTCATTTCGGATCAACGTTGTCGGGAATGTCATTTTTCGATGGACGGTTCCAAAATTGCTACCGGAGAAGTTTTGGGGGCTTCCGAAATCATCTTCGATCTTTCTGAGAAGGAAGCCGATGCAGTGAGGCTTGTCCTGGAAATGTTCGTCCTCCTCTTTGTCTCCCTGGCCCTGATGGGCTTAGTTTTTTTCTATGTGGTGAAACGAGGAATCCTGGACCGCATGACCCTCAGTGACCCGGGAAAAAAATGACGCTTCAGAACCTGATCAAGGTCTTATCAATAACATTCCTTATTGCCGTGATAGGGCACAATGTGGTGGCCCAAACTGATCGACTGCGAGTACGTCATGACCTGGGAGGAGGTTTCACCCTTAGCGGGCATCATGGAGAGCCTGTCGCACTCCAGGATTTCCGCGGGAAAATCGTCCTCCTTTATTTCGGCTACACCACCTGTCCCGACATCTGTCCGGCCACCTTGAGTCACCTCAAATTGCTGATGAAAGAGTTGGGTCCTGAACAGAAAAAGGTCAAGGTGCTCTTCATCACGATCGATCCGGAACGTGATACCCTTGAGAAACTGAAAAACTATCTGCCCTTTTTCCACCCCTCCTTCGTTGGATTGCGCGGGAGCCCACTGGAAACCGTCCAAACTGCCCGTCAGTACCATGTACAGTATTTTCAGGAAAAAATCGAATCCGAAGCCGGTTATTTGATGGCCCATACCGATGCTGTGTTCCTCCTCGATCATCTGGGACGTTACCGCGGACGCTACCAGACCCGCTGGACCCTCGAAGACCTGATCGATGATGTCCAACTGCTGTTGGGGTCAGCAGAGTGATCTCATCCTATTCGTATATTTTGTTTTTTTCATCTCTCCCCTCTTCCACCATGCAGGAATCTTCCCCTCTGGGTTGAACGTTTATGAGGAATGATGTTCTCACGACGTTCGTATTGTTCCGGGTGCAGGATAATCCCAATGATTCCGCTCGCTCAAGCAGAAGCCATATAGTA
>NYUB01000015.1 GCA_002683785.1 Deltaproteobacteria bacterium | reverse complement strand
AAAACTTCTGCCCAGGCGGATGCCGCCGCAACCATGGTGGCCAACGCGGTCAATGTGGAACACCCTGACATTGTCCGAATACCCGCTTCACAAAGGGAGGATGATTCTGACCTGGGAGACAGACTTGTCACCATCAGTGTCCCCCAACTGTCTGAAAAGCTGATCGATGAAGCTCTGGAAGAGGGTTTCCGGATAGCTCAGACCCTTATCCAGGCAGACCGTATCGATGCGGCCTACCTGTCTCTTCAACAAAAAACCCGGATTGTTCAAAATCCAGAAAGCAGGACTTCATGAGTGAATTGATTCAAATCCGAAAAACCGTGACTCATGTGGAAACCATTCGTCATGAAGGCGGTCCACCCCTTGAAGAACCTTTGAAAAAAGGTGCCATCATGATTGTCCTCAGGAATCCCTATGCGGGCTCTTTTGTGGAAGATGTCATGCCGATGATGGAAGCATTGAAACCATCAGGCCTTAAAGCTGCTCAGGAACTGATCTCCCTGCTGGGAGGTGTTGATCGTATCCAGAGCTATGGCAAAGGTTCGATTGTTGGTGAGAATGGAGAACTTGAACACGGAGCACTCTGGCATGTCCCAGGTGGCTATGCCATGCGTGAGGCTTTGGGAGGAGCCCTTGCGATCGTCCCGTCGGCAAAGAAGGTAGGGGGAATGGGTTGCACCCTCGATGTTCCTATCACGCACATCAATGCCTCCTCCGTACGAAGCCATTTCGATGCCATGGAAGTTTCTATTCCAGATGCTCCGCGTGCGAATGAAATCGTGTTTACCCTTGTGATGACCACGGGAGGTCGTGTACATGCCCGGATGGGAGGACTGCAGGCAAACCAGATTTCAGCCAATGATGGATTGCGCTGAGAATCTCAAATCCATTTACATTTAATCCTCAAATTTCTGCTGTTCCAGAGGGACAAGTTTCCAAAATGAAGAAATATAAAATGAAACTTCCCATGGTCTGGATTATCAAGAATTAAAAACAGTGAACAGATTTCGAATCAATCCAAAGCAGTAGCTATGGGGAAAAGATCTGCCTCGAGACGCTCTCAAAAACGCAAAAATGAGATAACTCATGAAGAGATAGCTCATCCTGATGCCTTTAACCTCTTTGACTCCTTGGTGGGCCGTCCTCGGTTTGGTTTTCTTGGTGAAGCGGCCATTGAGACTCTGAAGAACCGTGCCTTTGAAATCCTTGAAGAATATGGATTCATCTTCATCCATCCTGAAGCAACCAAAGCCCTAAAAAATGCTGGAGCCCAATCTGGAACCGATGCCAATCGTCTGCGATTGCCGCGGTCCTTGGTAGAGGAGGCCTTAGTTGCAGTACCCAAGGAGGTCTCCTTATATGGGAAAAAGCCCTCTTTCGATATTCATCTTCCGCGGAAGGATGGGGGCTTCATCATGCGCACCGGTACTGGTGCGCACGGATATGTTAATCCAGAGAATGGGCAATATCGCAATCTTGACCTTCCTGCTGTCGCCGAAATTGCTGCCGTAGGAAACGATCTTGATGAAGTTGGGTTTATTGCCCACCCATTCGTTTATGGCGTTCCCGAATTAACCTCCGATATTCATGGCTTGGCAACCTTGATCCAACGAACCGACAAACACGTCTGGATCCAGCCATACAATAAGGAAAATATTGAATACCTGATACGAATTGCTGCCATTGCTGCAGGTGGAGAACAAAAACTTCGTCAACGCCCCTTGGCAAGTTGTATCACCTGCTCCTTTTCGCCTCTCGAATTCAAGTTCATGGACACAGAAGTCATCCTTCAGGCTGGAAAGTATGGCATGCCTGTTCATGCCTGCAGTCTACCCTCAGCTGGGGGGACAGCACCTCTCTCAGTGTCAGGCCTCGTCCTCATGGCAGCAGCAGAAATCCTGGCCATGGTGACTACTGCTCATGTCCTTGCTCCTGGACTTCCCGTTATTGCAACACCGTTGATGTTTACACTGGATATGAGAACAGGCAGTGCACTGCAGTCCTGTGTCGAATCTTTGCAAGCTGCCAGCATGTCGATTCAACTCATGAAACAGGGTTTTGGACTTCCTGCCCACACCTACGGAGCAGGTTCTGATACTCCTGACGTAGATGTACAGTCTATGGCGGAACGTTCGTTGCTGGCCCAGAACGTGGCTCTTTCAGGTGCAGATATCCTTGGTGGGATTGGACAACTGGAGTGTGCGACGGTTTTCAGTCCGGTGCAGGCGGTGCTAGATAATGAAGTGGGAGGCATGATGAGGCAGTTTATTCGGGTTCCGGATGTTTCAGAAGAAAGTCTGAACTGGAATGAAATCTCTAAAATAAGAGCTGGAGGCCATTTCCTCGACAGTCCACATACGCTGAAATTTTGCCGTGATCAGCATACTCCCAAAGCATTTTTACGTCAGGATCGTGATGGCTATGAAGCGGCAAATCGTCGAAGTGCTTTTGACCAGGCACGTGAAATGGCTTTAGAATCAATCCGAAATGCTCCCCCAGAGGGATTTTTGGGAGAAGACGCAAAACATGAAATCGCCCAGGTGGTGATCGATGCAGATCAGCACATACTGGAAAAGGCCTCATCCCACCGTGGGGCAGTTTCTGTCGTTTAATATACCTATCCTACTGTGTTGGGGCAGTCCTGAAATTTTGAAAACTTACCGCGATAATTCTTTGTGGCATCTTTGTCCAACTGACCTGCTGCATCGATGACCACTCCAAATCGCTTTCGAACCTCTTCAGCAGTGTAATAACCGAGGTTGACATCCCTGGCGACTCGTTCTGGATCGCGTTCAAAAGCGGTGCCGAATCCTCCACCTCCCGGGGTTGAGACACGGATCGTGTCTCCTTCACGGATCATAATGTTCTGGTCTTTGGAGAGATGGGGAGGGATGTAGGTATCTCCATGGCTTTCAATCCTAACACGGTTTACTCCACCATTCTCTCCCCCCAGCGCACCCAAAGGGCCCGAACGACCATGATCCATTACCATTGAGGCCTTGGCGTTTCCACGACGAAGCCGGACCTTGTAATTCACACCGAAACCTCCTCTTTGTTTGCCAGCACCCCCTGATCCTTCATGAAGGGAGTACTCCTCAAAGAGGACCGGATAATATTGTTCCATGACCTCAATAGGAGTGGTTTTGGAAATGCCGATGGTGGAGCATCCATTCGAAAGTCCGTCGCCTTTAGGGTTGCCGCCGTATCCACCTCCGCTGATGACATACATCACATAACTGCGTTCACGTTTGGGGTCAAATCCTCCAAGACAAAAATTCCCACTGGTGCCGGCTGGTGCTGCAAACAGCTGATCTGGAATGGCCTGAACGAGTGCAGAGAAAACAGCTTCGGCAATTCGCTGACTCACCTCAGCGGCACATCCCGAGACCGGGCGGGGATATCGGGCATAAAGAAACGTTCCTTCCGGATCTTTGATGTGCAGAGGATCAAAAGTACCGGCATTGATCGGCACCTCCGGGAAGATATGCTTGATGGCGAGGTAGATCGAGGAACGAGTGGTAGCAATGACACTGTTCATAGGTCCTTGACAGGGAGGACTGGAACCCGACATATCGAAATGAAGCTCAGTATCCTTTTTGCTGATCTTCATGGAGATTCGCAAAGGTTCATCGACGACACCGTCTGAATCCACAAATGCCTCACCTAAGTAGGTGCCGTCGGGGATGTTTTTGATTCGTGCACGCATCTGTTGGGAAGCACGTTGTTTCAGTTCTCCAATCCCCTTGAGAACCGTATCCTTGCCGTATCGATCGATCAATTCGGTGAATCGTTTTTCACCGACGGAAAGGGCTGCTGCCTGGGCTTTGATATCACCGATGCGTTGATCTGCAATTCGGATATTTGAAAGCACTATCGAAAGAATTTCCTCGTCCAAAACTCCAGCTTTATAGAGTTTTACGGGTGGGAGACGCAGTCCCTCCTGTTCTACTTCGGTGGCATTGGCAGAAAAACCTCCGGGCACTGCTCCTCCAGTATCCGGCCAATGTCCGGTGTTCGCAAGCCAGGCGAAGAGCTCTCCCTGGTAAAAGAAGGGTTTGACAAAACGTACGTCCATCAAATGGGTTCCACCGAGGTAGGGGTCATTGACGATGTATAAGTCCCCATCCTTGAGATTTTTGGCACGTTCTATGACGCATTGGGTACCGAACTGCATCGTGCCAACAAAAACCGGAAGCCCGAGTTCACCCTGGGCTATCAGTTCCCCGGTGTCTCTTTCATAAATGCCATCAGAGCGGTCCAGAGCCTCAGATATCACCGGACTGAAAGCGGAACGGACAAAGGCCAGATCCATCTCGTTGCAGACTTGCTGCAATCCACTCTGGATGACCGTAAGGGTAATGGGGTCAAGTCCGGGCATGCTTGCTGTCAGGAGTTGAGGGTGATGATTAGGTTGCCGAAGGAATCTACTTCCAACGCATCTCTGGGGTCTAGTACCACGGTACTGTCCATCTGTTCAAGCAAGGCGGGACCTGTGATTCTGGATCCGGGGCATAGCGGTTCTCGGTGAAAGACAGGGGTTTCCTGCCAGCCTTGTTCGAACCAGACAGCACGGGTTCCTTTTTGACACTCATTGCTGTTTTTCCATTCGTTTTTTAGAGGCATGAGGGAAGTCAATGGAACTGCTTTGCGTCGGCCAATGACGGCCGTGTGAAGATTGACCAGCACCGGACGAATCTCAGGCAATTCTACAGAAAATCTGTTCCAGTAGGCTTCTTCAAAGGAAGAGCGCAGCCTAGACTTGGAAACCCTGGGATCATCCACAGTAAAACTGAGAATGTGGGTTTGCCCCTGGAACTGCATGTCCACGTCATGCACCACAATCATTTCCTCGATTTCTATGCCTTCCCGTTCGATGAGGTCCTTGCCTTCGCGTATTTGGGTTTCAAAGGCGTTCCTCACGATTTCCATGTCCACATGTTCCAAGGGGAGGTTGATGGATCGGACGTAATCATGACGGACATCGGCGGCAACACAGCCCACAGCATTGGTGATACCGGGACGCATCGGGACCAGCACTCTAGGGATACCCATTTCCCGTGCAAGCGCGGTTGCGTGAAGTGGGCCGGCTCCTCCAAAAGCAAAAAGAACAAAATCCCTGGGATCATGACCTCTTGCCAGTGACATCAGACGTAAAGCCCCTGCCATGTTGGTATTGCCGATTCTGAGGATGGCGGATGCAGTGGCTTCAGCATCCTTCAGTCCCAATGGATGCCCTACTTCCTTCATCAACAGTTCCCGCACTTTTTCAAGGAAAACCGGATTGTCAACAGCAAGCAGTTTTTCCGGATTGAGGCGACCCAGTACGAGGTTGGCATCAGTCATCGTGGGTCGGGCTCCTCCTTTTCCATAGCAGATCGGTCCAGGCTGGGCCCCCGCACTTTCGGGTCCCACCTGAAGCAATCCCGCGTCATTGACCCAGGCTATGCTGCCTCCTCCGGCTCCGATGGTGTGAACGTCGACCATCGGAACATGGATGGGCATCGCATATTCAATTTCCAGTTCGGAACTGACCTGGGGAATCCCCTCAACGATCAGTCCCACATCACAACTGGTACCGCCCATGTCATAGGTCACGACATTCATAAATCCGGATTGTCCGGCTGTGAATGCGGCTGCCATCACGCCTGAAGCCGGGCCGGACATAACGGTCTTTACGGCATCTTCAGTAACGATATTTGAAGAAACCGTGCCTCCATTTCCCTGCATCACGAGCAGTTCTCTGGAATACCCCTCATCCTTCAAGGCCTCCCTCAGGCTGCTGATGTAGCGGTTCAGTACAGGTTGGACTGCGGCGTTGATCGAAGCTGTCGTTCCGCGTTCGTATTCACGGTATTCTGACACCAGGGCACTGCCTCGTGTGATGAATGAGGTTGGCCAGAGTTCCCTGGCAATTGCTTCTGCCTCTTTCTCATGTGAATCGTTTTTGTACGAATGCAGAAAGTGAATGACGAGTGATTCAGCGCCGAGTTCGAGGAGGGTTTGAACAGCTTTTCGCACTTCGGTTTCATCCAGCTTCTCCAACACTTCGCCGTCACTGTCGATCCTCTCCTGGACTTCAAGACGCAGGTTCCTTGGGATAAGGCATTCGAACGAGCCCGTCAGCCCATAGGGTTTGGGGCGAGTTCGTCTTCCAAGTTCGAGCACGTCTCGGAATCCCCGGGTGGTGATCAAACCAAGGCGGCTGACCTTCCTTTCGAGCAAGGCGTTGGTGGTGACGGTGGTGCCATGAATCAGAATATTGAGATCAGGTAGAATGGCCGAGGACTTTTTCAAGGCAGACATCACCCCGAAGGCCTGGTTTTCAGGAGTGCTTGGGACCTTGGAAATACGGACTCCTCCTGACTGCTCATCAATCAGGATAAGATCGGTGAAAGTGCCGCCGACGTCGACACCGACTATCTGTTGCATAGAATCAAGAACGCGGAGGAATTTTCAGACCAAGACCTGGTTGACCAGTGCTGCTCCACGGGAGGCCATGAAATAAAGCCCCATGTAGTGCGTCACATCCTGGGGATGACTGGCGCTTGCCGGAAGCCCCAGGGACTCTGCGGTTTCTCTTGGAAGGTGGTATGTAGAGCAACCTTTGTCGTAGACCAGGATCTCCTTGACTTCGGGAAGCATGCCATGGTTTCGTGCAGAAAGCAGGGTGAGGACAAAATCCATCACGCAGATATCCGTGCAAATGCCAACCACCAGAACCGTATTTACTTGATTTGTCCGTGCCCAATCCACGACCGCATTGGAACCATCTGGCTGAAAAGCTCCAATGAATCCATTGATGCAGTCTTTTCGAACCAATGTGGCTTTCGGTTCATCTTCCAACCATTTGAGTTCCGGGACCAATTCCTCCTCACCAGTCCCATTTTCACAATGGGGCGGATAGGGGGGTTCGGGTTTTCCCGATTGATGTGTATCCAGAAAAGCCAGTATAGGCATTTTATTTTGAGAGAAATAACGTGCTAAACGATCGGTCTCTTCCACCATCGTGCTGACCTGTTTATTCGGGACTGTCGGAGCCAGGTTGCCAGCTCCGACAGTGGCGAAACCGTTGACCTCATCAACAATCACCAACCCGGTTCCTTCTTCAACAGTTGTAAGATCCAGTGCCGAAAGTTGGAGGGGCATGATTTGATTCAATTCTTCCGTAATTTGTTTTTCTGTCATGTCGTCCCCGGTAGTTTTTTATCTGTTATGAGTCAAGAATGTTTTTTTATTCAAGAGGTTTTGTCTGAAGATGGTCGAACCCTAAATGGTGAATGGAGGAGGATCAAGAAGAATCCTTTTTCAGGCAGCGATCGGTGTGGAAAGCAACCATAGGCCTAGAACGGTATATGCAATCATCAATAGGGTGGACGGAATCTGAGAGAGGATTATTGTGCGTTGGCCTGCATCATTTTTCAAGGTCTTCAGGTGAGCAATGATTACAGCTGCAATGTGCGCCAGGACGATGCCTGTAATTTGAAGATACCAGATTATCACGACAGATTCATGATGAGTCAGGAATGAACTTCTGACCTGCCAGTCTTTAATCCCCAACAAGTTCCAGCCCAAATCTAGTGGGTCTGATAAACTGATGAAGGCATACTGGATGTCTACCAGGAAATTTGGCAGGTAATGGGCAAAGTGGTATCCAAATGCGATCGGGATGATGGAAAAAACAAAACCTGTGTCCATCAAATCATCCTCAGTCGATTCAAATATTTTTATTTGGGTCAATGCATAAAACAAAAGAAAAATAAGAAAGGTGGAAAGCATTCCTGCAGTATTCGGTAGCATAAGTACTGTCCTTCCAGGGTATTCAAGGGGGTTTTCTCCAATTAATGCCATCCACCAAAAGGTTTTAGAAAGTCCATCGAAGGAAACGGTCGAAAGAACCAGCAGGATGAATGCGGTTCCACTCTTTGGAATTGTTGGGAGTTCCAACAATTGCATACAAGGCCACTGAATCTTTGGGAGAAAAATCATTACGGAATTCCTCTGATTTTCCTTTTGCCATTTCACTGGTGAGAGCCAGCCCACCATCCTGAAAAAAACACAAAAGGGTTCTGCTTTTGAAAGCCAGGCCTCTTTTCCGAAAAGAATCATTCCAGTTGAAACAAGCATCATGTAGATGATGATACCTGTACCCAGAAATTCAGGGTCCATTGGTGAAGGATGAATCAGCTCAATCCAAGCAAAAATATAGAATAAGAATACGGAGGGCCAATACCCCAGCCATGGAGGATAGAGATAACCCGCAGAGTTTTCAGAATGTCTTAATCCAGGGAGTTTTCTCAGAACTTCATCAAGTGCATGCCAGGGGTGGATCAAATTCCAAAAATCTCCCAAAAGTGCTGTCACAAAAGTCCAACCAACCCACCATCCCATCCAAAGGATCAATGGCAAAGGATTTTCGAGAGGGTCCCGACTGCCAAAAAATCCACAAAAAATAAAAAAAATCAGCAGAATCAAAGTCAATCGACTCCAAATCGTGAGTTGGTTTGCTGAGGATGGAGATGTTTGTATTGCTACATGGGCATTGAGTTTTGCAGGACTTTTGGCCATCAGCACCACAAACAAAAAAGTAAGAGCCACAACGATTCCTCCTCCTAGGATGAAAAGGTCCGTCGGAAGCAACATGACAAAACCCCGTTGACCCGCATGTCCTAAACAAAAGGTGGGAGTCAATGTAAAGACAGAGGAGATGAGGAAATATCTCGGACCTGATTTCATGATTCTAAATGCTTAAAAATTGAATAGGGGTTTTTGTTAAAAGTTGTTTTGTCTTGTTCTCCCTTGGGGCTCTATGATATCAACACATTTTCAAATAGAAGTATGTTTTTCATTAAAATTAAAAAAATCATATTTCAAAAAGTTTATTGAGTTGACCTCTTGTGGAGATATCAATGGAAGGTAAAGAAAAGAAACCAGAGCAGTCCGTTAAAAACAAGTCACAGATTTCACGAAGGTCTCTTTTCGGGACCACCGCTGCAGTTGCAGGCGCTGGGGTGTTGGCCTCCAATCTGACCGATCCTATTGTTCGCTCAGCTTATGCCGCAGGAAGTGATGCCCCTATCAGGATTGGTTTTCAGGTTCACCGTACCGGCATTGGAGCGACTTATGGGAAATGGTACGAAAGGACAACAAATGCTGCAGCTAAATACATCAATGAGCACGGAGGAATGGGAGGGAGACCCGTCGAGATCGTCCCGGAAGACGACGGTACCGACCCAAAACGCGGTGCCGACGTTGTGGAGAAATTTGCAACTCAGCACAAAGTTGATTTTGTCTACGGGACTCTTTTTTCTCATGTGGTCATGGGGTCATCTCCCAGAGCGGGTGAATTAAAAATCCCTTATTTTGTTGTCAGTGAAGGCTATCATGTCGCTTCGGGAGCATTAAACCGGTATGTTTTCCAGCCCTGTATCACCGATGTGCGTTCACAAATCAGTGCAATGTCAGGATGGATTTTCAACAACCTCGGTAAAAAAATGACTCTGATTTATCCAGATTATGCATTTGGATACAATCATCGTGATTATGCGTCAGCTGCGGCTGAAAAACATGGAGCCAAAATCTCTGCAAAGTTGGCAATACCACCTACGGCGAGTTCATTCACACGATATTTTGCCAAAATCCCTAAAGATACAGAAGTGATCTATCACGTTATGGTTGGCCCTGGCGTTTTAACCTTTGTTCGAGAAATGGGTGAACATTTTGGCTCGAATCGACCGGAAATTTTCGGCTTTATCGATTCCCTGGAAGGAGTTGCACTTGATAGTCCAGGTCTCGATTTTCTCAATGGAACCTATTTTTGGGAGGCAATGCCTCGTTATGCCGATGGTTATCCAACCCATGGAGAAAAGGTATACAGAAATGCTGTAGGAGTAGATGCCAATGGTGCTAGTAAAAGTGACTCAAAGGATGTTTCAACCTATTCTCATATGTTCGGTTGTTGGGAAACCCTTTTTGCTATAAAAGAAGCGGTGGAGCAGAGTGGATATCGTGACAAAAGGGATTATGCAAACCTCATCGAAACCTTTGAAGGATTTCAGGGATTCAATGAAGGAATAGCACATCCTCAAGGTAGTAAAATGTTCAGCGGGAAGTCACACCAGTGTTATGGTCAACAGTTCATATCCAAGGTGGAAAACAGCAAATTCGATGTGGTTCATCGGACTTCTATAGAAGACGGATATTATGAACCCGAAACGGATTATACCAAACTGCCTCTCTAATAATCCGTAATTTCTTACGTTTCTGGAATGGCAACAAGATACCATTCCAGAAACGGACATTTTCAATCAAATAGCATTCTCCTCATTGTTAGTCTGGTTTGAAGACAACGTAGCTCTCCTTTTCCTGGCTCTCCTGGATGGGACCGTGACAGCCTTTGTGTTGGCACTTATCGCTCTGGGACTCTCTTTGGTTTTTGGTGTGATGCGGGTTGTCAACGTTGCCCATGGGGAATTTTTCATGCTGGGTGCAGTGCTGGCGTGGGCCTGTTTTCATTTCACGGGGAACATGCCTCTGCTCGGATTTTTGCTTGCTTTGATTGTGGCACCCGTATTGGTAGGAGGGCTGGCGATGTTATCGGACCGCTTCATCCTGCACAGGATTCAATACAACCCAGAGAGTACCATTGTTGCCACCATTGGACTGCTTTACATCATCCAGCAATTGGTATTGAGTTTTTTTGGTCCCGAAGCCCGCCCGGTGGAAGCTCCGATCTACTTCAGGGTCCAATTTCCATGGTTTGGCTATTCAGGTTACAAACTCATTGTCGCAGTACTTTCAGGTTTCCTGCTTCTGGTGACCTGGTTCCTGATGGTCCGGAGCAAATTGGGGCTCTATATGCGGGCGACTCAGCAGGATGCTGAAATTGCACAGACTTTCGGGGTGCCCACCCGGTCGGTCTATTCAAAAGTCTTTGCCATCGGTGCTGGTTTGGCAGCCCTCGCGGGGGTCTTGGTGGTCCCCATCCGTCAGGCAGATTACCTGATGGGGTTGGAACCTCTGCTTCTGTCCTTCATTGTGGTCATCATTGGAGGCCTCGGAAGCCTTCGGGGAACCTTGGTTGCGGCATTCATCGTCGGTATCAGCGATGGCTTCATATCCGTTTTTTATGAACCCACACTGGCGAAGATGTTGGCCACCGTGCTGGTCGCGGCGGTGCTGATCGTGAAACCAACAGGGCTTTTTGGAGAGGAACCTGGATGAACCGTCGTTCTCCTAAAAAAACTGCGGTGCTCATGGCAGGAGTCCTGTTATTGCTTTTTGTCCTTCAGTTCATTCTTCCGGCATACCACCACAGTACCTTTTCTAAGATCATGGTGCTGGCGAGTTATGCAATGGGATTCAATATTCTGTTGGGCTACACAGGCCTGATGAGCCTGGGCCATGCAATGTTTTTCTCAACTGGGATGTATGCTACCGGAATCTCTGTCTACCATTTTGGGTATACAGGGATACCAGCGTTGGGGATAGGAGTGCTATGCACTGTCCTCGTCTCAATGCTTTTGGGATTGGTTGCTCTTAGAACTTCCGGAGTTTCGTTTCTGATCGTCACCCTGATGTTTGGCCAGGCAGTCTTTCTTTCTATCCTATATTTTGATCAATTTACTCTTGGACAAGACGGTTTCACCCTGACGAAAGAACTTGAACCTCTGGTTCTAGGAAATGCTTCATATTCCTATACCGATCCAACTTTTAAATACAATGCGGCATGGTTTCTATTCGCTTTGAGCCTGGTGATCACCAATATTTTAATCATTTCTCCCATTGGCAGAGTATTGATTGCCATTCGGGAAAATGAGGAAAGAACGCAGATGCTGGGTTACAACACCTACCTCTATAAACTCTTTGCAATGACCCTTTCAGGGGCTCTTTCCGGACTTGCAGGATCGGTCCATGCACTACTTTTTTCTTATGTGGGAGCAACCTTCGCCGAGATCCATCATTCCATTGCACCACTGCTCTGGACGCTACTTGGTGGAGTGGGAACGACTTTGGGCCCCTTGCTTGGAACAGGGATCATGCACTATCTAATCGACTTCACCAGTGGTTGGACCAGCGCCTACTTGTTGATTGTTGGAGCAATTCTGGTTCTTCTGGTGATTGGAGCTCCCCAGGGGTTGATGGGTTTGGTCCGTCAGAAGAGGCTTCCATGGCTTCCATGAATTCTCTGTTGAAAACCGAAGGGCTTTCCAAACATTTCGGAGGCCTTCAGGCAGTCGAAGGAGTAGATCTTGACCTGAACGAAGGAGAGATTCGAGCGGTCATTGGACCCAATGGAGCTGGGAAAACGACCTTGGTCAGCCTTTTGTCCGGAAGGCTCAGACCGAGTTCCGGGCGAATCCATCTGAATCAAAAGGATATAACCTCCTTTTCAGCATCCCGAAAGGTTCAGTTCGGAATCGTCTATACCTTCCAAGTAACCAGTCTTTTTTTCAATCTCAGCTGTTATGAAAATGTGGCCATTGCAGTTCAAGGGTGCAGAGCCAGGGAAGAAGGGTTTTTACCGCGGCGTGAATCAGACATTCGTTTGAATGTACGGAAAGTTCTGGAGCAGGTTGGGATTCAGGAAAATGAAGAAACGATCGCTGGGAATCTTGCATATGGACATCAACGTCTACTGGAGGTTGCCATGGGATTGGCCTCTCGGCCCAAACTGCTGATTCTCGATGAACCGACACAGGGCCTGGCAGAATCAGAAATCAAGCATTTCTGCAGTTTGATTCGTGGACTTTCGGATTCCATGACCATCCTCCTGATTGAACACAACATGCAGGTGGTGCTTGAACTTGCAGAGCAAATCACCGTCATGGATCAGGGCAGAATCTTGGCCGAAGGGACTCCTTCGGAAATCGAAGCAAATATTGCGGTGCAGGAATCGTATCTTGGAGGGTGATGCTGGAGTTAGAGAAAATCAGTTGCCGTTACGGGCAGGTCGAGGTGCTTCATCAGGTCAGCCTGAATCTGAAACAGGGTGAAATCCTAGCCTTGCTGGGCCGTAATGGAGCAGGAAAAACCACTCTGCTGAAATGTTTGATGGGCCTGCTTCCACTGGTTCATGGAAAGATCGTTTTAAATGACGAACAGTTATCCGGGAAACCGGCTCATGAAATTCCAAAAATGGGAATCGGCCTCGTGCCCCAGGGACGCCGCCTCTTCCCTTACCTTAGTGTGGACGAAAATCTGCGAATGGGACTTTTGGTTGGAGATGAAAAGCCAGGGCTTTTGGATTGGATCCTCGATCTGTTCCCAGTCCTACGCGACAGGATGCAGCAATATGCTGGAACCCTCAGTGGAGGAGAGCAACAGATGCTCGCAACCGCGAGGGCCCTTTGCATTCAACCTAAATTCCTGCTGCTTGATGAACCCAGTGAAGGTCTTATGCCGAAATATGTGGAAAGGATTTTGGAAACGATTCAACGTTTAAAAAAAGAAAAGGTCGGTATCCTTCTTGTGGAGCAGAAAATAGAGGGAGCGCTGAAGATTTCCGACCGTGTTGCTTTTCTCGAAAATGGGAACCTGGAGCATCAAACAACACCCGGAGCATTGGCTGAAAACGATGAACCGCTTTACCGTTACGTCGGAATCAAGTCACGTAAATGATGGGATATGCGCTGGAAATGAAAGGTTTCTTTTTTATGACAATCCTTGAATTCCGGAGCAATGGCTCGAGTCGAACGAAACACCCAGGGATTCTGTTTCCTGTCTCAGGGATTTAATGATCACAGCAACATAAATCATCAGGCCTAAGACCGTAATCAATCCTCCAACGCCCATTGACGCTGATAATGCTCACGAAAAATCAACAAACGTGATCTTCTTCCATTAATCGGGATTTGGTTTTTCCAGAGCCTCCTCTTTCTGCTTTCCATTTTCATTGATCACAAAAATTAAATCATTTTTTCCTGTGTCTTAAAGGAAGGTTTTGTCGATGATTTGCATGGATGCAAGCTGACAAATAATTGATCCTTTTTTTGTAATAAATTTAAAAAACAAAGTTTCGCTTATGCTTCTTCTTTCCAAGAAAATCGTCAATCTACTCTTGGTTTTGATGCTGATCAACCTTCCTGTGCTTAAGGCTGGGGAAGGGGTTCGTAAGAAATTGAGAGCTTGGAATCAGCTCAAAAACGCCAGGGTTTATCTGAAAACAGGTCAGCTAGAAATGGGGCTTTTGCTTTTGAACCACTCCATTAGGGCTCACCCGGATTTAGCTGAAAGCTGGTATACTCGAGGTGTGGCAAACTTTAGATTGGAACGTTATGAAGAAGCCTGCCGAGACTGGAAAAAGGCCTGTGGGCTTGAGGTGGGGTGGTGCCTCGGAGAGGAATATGCTATAGCTGGAAAAATTTGTCTTTGACCTGAAGCAGTGGATCCTTGAGCTCTGGTATGCATCTTGAAACAAAGGAATGAAACACCAACTGAAAAAAAGATGCTGGATACAAAATCTCTGAAACTCGAGAAAGACATCGACGGAAAAGTTGCGTTGAGCGAGGTCATTGATCTGCTCAAGGAACTTCAGCAGGAAGTGCTCAACAGCGTTCAAGAGATCAAATCTCAAAAAGCCAGGATCAACCGTCAGAAGCTTTTTGGAACCCCGAAAACCGCTCAACGTAACCGCGGCTCACATCTGAGATTGATCTCTGGAAGCGACCGGAGCAGAGAGCCGGACGAACAGAAGCCCCATGAAATCTCAGCGATGGGCATCCAGCATGACGTTAGCGGGAAAACTCCAGCATCCGGAGAAACTCCACAGCAGGTCAGAAATAACGCGGAAATGAATTTGAACCATGCGGTTCCCGAAATGGAGGAACTGCAGGAAATCATCGGCCTGCTCGACAAACTGGAGGAGTGAGCATCATATCCTCTTCATATCTCTCAGTCTTTTCCGGTAGGATCCCACTTCCTCTTTAGTCACCTCGATTCCCAGCTGACCAGCGCTTTCCAGGACTTTGGAATCGCTGATTTTTGGATTTTCCTTGAAGAGTTCATAAAGGAAGGCGAGCACGGAAGAATCAAGCTTGCGGTAGGCCGGTTCCTTCAGGGCTTCCAGGGCTTCCGGACTCAATCGATAGGCATGGGCTACTTCCTTCCAGGAATATTCTTCAAGCATTTCCCGGATTTCTTGACGTTCTTTTTGTGAAAGCTGCTCCAATCTGCGCGGGACCTCGATCTCTTTCACCCGGCACCAGCGAAGCAGGGTTGAGGTTTTGATTCCTACCCCTGATGCCAGTTCACCCGGGTCTTCCCCTGCCTCGATGCGCCCAAGGAGAATTTCCTTTTCTTCTTCAGAAAGGCGTTTTCTTCCGGATGAACTTTTTTTCGATTCAAGCAAGCCCGCACTTCGGGCGATGTTCCTGACCTGTCTTTCAGGGACTTGGAATTCTGAAGCGATTTCGGCGATCTTACGCCCTCGGTCCAACTCGATGGCGATTTGGATTTGCAGCAGTTCTTCTGTTGGTGCAGGATCTTCAGGGGGCATGAATCACCATGATCAGACTGATGCTCGTGAAATTAACCTCCATTTAACGCCATGCATCCCATCTTGACAAGATGCTTAGGGATGAATTCGTAACGACCATTCATTTTTATCTGACAACTGACAGATGAAACCGGAAGACAATCCGACGGAAACTTTGATTCCCCTCCAAAAACACCTATTTGACCTCCCTTCGGAAATAACCTACCTCAACTGCTGTTACATGAGTCCACAACTGCTCAGTGTCAGTGAAGCCGGCAGGCAGGCCTTGTTTCGAAAGCAGCAGCCATGGAATATCACGATTCCGGATTTTTTTGAAGAAACCGAAAATACCCGACGACTCTTTGCAGAATTGATTGAGGCAGAGCCCAGCGACATCGCCATCATTCCTGCTACAAGCTACGGAGTTGCCGTAGCGGTAAAGAACCTTGAGGTTGAGCCAGGATCCAAAATCCTCATGCTCCATGAACAGTTTCCTTCCAATGTGCTGGGTTGGCAGGAAATGGCACGTTTGAATAACGCTCAAACGGTTTTCCTCAAGGATCCTTCGCATTCAGGCTGGACCGAAATCATCCTCGATGCCATCGATGAATCGACGGCCATTGTTGCACTTCCCCACGTCCATTGGAGTGACGGAAGATTGATAGACCTTCCAAAAATTGGTTGTCGTTGCAGNGAAGCAGGTGCTGCGTTGGTACTGGATCTGACCCAGTCCCTCGGTGCAATACCATTTTCAGTTCGGGATGTTCAGCCCGATTTTATGATTGCCTCAACATACAAATGGCTTCTTGGACCCTACAGCATGGGATTCCTCTATGCCGACCCAAAACATCATCAGGGCCAGCCGATTGAACACAATTGGATCCAACGGAAGAACAGTGAAAATTTCGCCGGGTTGGCGCGTTATGNAAAGGAATTTCAANCTGGAGCTCGACGTTTTGACGTTGGGGAACGTAGCAACTTTATGTTGATGCCAATGGTCCATGCGGCCCTGGAACAGATACATGCATGGAAAGTCCTTAAAATCAGCAGCACCCTTAAAAGGCTTACCTCTGAAATTGCAGCTAGAGCAGTACAAATTGGACTCCGAGTGGTCAAAGAAAATCAGCGTGGACCACACTTTGTTGGGATTGGCTTTCCTGAAGGAATGCCTCAGGGACTTCTGGAGTTGCTGGCCAAGGAAAAGATTTTTGTCAGCATCCGTGGGGATTCGATGCGGGTTTCACCCCATCTCTTCAACGACTTCGAAGACATTGAAAAATTGTTTGCAGTTCTAGAGGAGCTTTTGACCTAAAAATGGGACCTATTTTCTCGTGGTTTAACCGTGTAGATGCTCTTATGTCTTGCTTCATGGAAATATTTCATGAAGATTGCATTTGATAAAACGCATCCAATTATTTCACCTAAATCCATTAATTTGATGAGTTTGTATGGCAGAAGAAGCCGCTGAAGAAGCAAAAGAAGAAGCAAAAGAAGAAGCAAAAGAAGAAGCTCCGGCAGAAGAAAAAAAAGCTGAAGGCACTGAAAATCAAGAAGCCGAAGCCGGTAATGAGAAACCAAAGGTGGACGAAGATATCCCCCTTTCGGTGGATGAAATGTTTGGAATTCGGCTTCAGCCTGCATTCATTGAGCGTCTAAGCGATAATGGGAAAATGTGGCTAGCGAAAGCGATGGTCAACATGCTGATTGCTGATAAGGTCATTGATCAAAGTGAGATGTGTTACCTTGAAGATGCTCTCAGTTTGGTGGAATCCGACGAACAGCGTGCAGCTTTGATGGAAACTGCCAAGAAAAGAGAGGTGTCTCCCATGGAAAACCTGAATACCGACCGCATGTATGCTGGACACTTTTTTTATTACCTTGCGATGATTGTGGCTGCAGACGGGAAAGTGAAAACCTCGGAGGTCAATTATCTCATGAAAATCTGCGGTAAGCTGGGATTTCCGCCACGTTCAGCCAAGGATGTACTGCGTTGGGCCACTGATATGGTGAAACTAAATAAGGAACGGGGGCAGATGGTGGAAGGTTTCCGTCACGTTTCTCCACTTTTTGCAGATAGTTGATCAAGTTTCCGGCAATTCTGAGTTTCGTTCTCCAAGAGTAATCCCCATAGAATTCACTCTCCTGCCTTGAATGAGGGATCAATCTTTCTCTCCGAGGAGGATGGTTCTTTTCAATATCTGATTTTCTTCACTGAGGAATGATTCAACTGCTGTTGCCAGATCACATGCAGCCTCAAGTGCTGCAAAGTGAATTGCTTAAACTGGATCCAGATTTAAGAATTGGAATTGGGTTAGAGGAGGATCCAGGAACTGTTGAATTTGCAGTGATCTGGAATCAGCCTCATGGNACCTTAAAGACTTATCCTAAGCTNAGAGTGATATGTGTNTATGGTCATGGGGTGGACAGTGTTTTACTGGATACGGAACTTCCTCAAGGAATCCCAATTATCCGGCTTACGGATCAGACCATGGCCATTTGGATGAGTGAATACCTGCTGACTGCAGTGCTTATGCACCGCCGCCAGATGTTGACCCACATCAGTGAACCGGAGATGATCCCTTGGGGTAGAACCGTTCGCAAACCCGGAAACCGGATAGGGATCCTAGGATTGGGATACCTTGGAACACATGCGGCCCGACTTTTCCTCAAAATGGGATTCGAGGTTTTGGGTTGGAGTCGTTCCCCCAAAAAGATCNAAGGTGTTTCANGCTTCAATGGTTCTGAAGGCCTTGATGATCTCCTTTCTCAAAGTGATTTCCTGATTTCCCTACTCCCCTTGACTTCAGAAACAGAAAATTTTCTGGACCTAAAAACCATGAAAAGATTGAAAAAGGGAGCCTATCTGATCAATGTGGGCCGTGGAAAAGTTTTGGTGGAGGAAGACCTGATTCAGGCGATGAACGAGGGGCACCTGTCGGGTGCATGTCTCGATGTTTTCCGTCAAGAACCACTTCCGGCAAACCACCCTTTCCGGAATCATTCTAAAATCCTCATCACTCCCCATAATTCAAGTAGCACTCCTGCAGAGTCTGTGGCCCCACAGATTCTTGAAAATTACAAGAACATGAAAAAGGGGNATCCGCTGAATAATCTCGTCGATCTTGAACGCGGTTATTAAAGAGGGAAAAGGGACGAAGGTCTCACAAGCCTTTTAGGAAAAGTATTATGAGGCTATAATGGATCTGACGAATCATTCTTAAGCCCTGAGTTCAAACGTTTTGAATCCAAATACTTTTTCTCTACTAGCTTTCTNTTTTTCTGTCTTTTTCCTGTTCCAGGGGTGTGGGTTCAAAACTCTTCCTGAACCGATGCCCGAACAAGCTCCAACCCAGTATTTTTCTGAACCCCAGTTTATCTACAGAGACAGTCAATTAAGAATTCAATGGCAAATTCTTGATGGGGGTAGGAAATATTTTGCAAATGACTCAATCAATTTTCATGAGACGGATTCAGTTCAAGAGAAAAAATCCCGAAATACATTTGAATCTTTCAATGAACCAGTTCCAGGACTGCTCATCGAAGAATATTATGGACAGCGTATCTGCCCAGATTGTGAAGATGGCTGGTTTAAAAATGAATTCATTCCATATACATCGACCCGGTTTTTAAAGGAAGATTCCAGCCTATTTCTTTACGATCCAGGGATAACCGATTCTCAATTGCCAATGATCAGACAGATTCGGTTGAGTTGGCTTGATGAAAATGAAGAACCCCTTCAGCAAAGGGCTATGATGGGGATTCCGCCCAGACCTGTTTTCCCAGAAGCGGTATCTCTGAAAGTGGAACGTTTTCCAGATCCGACAGGGTATGAAAAAGATGACGCAGGCATTTATTTGGAAGAGGTTTTTGATTTTGGAAGGGTTCTGCGACAATTGAAAAGTGGTGATTTTGAAACAGAAGGAACAATTGGAGGAGGAAATACCATATTAAGCAACAACGAGGATCAAACAGGACAAGCACAACTGAGCCAGGATAAAAATCACTCAAAAGCCATCCAGCGTCGATTTTCCTCACGTTTTTCCTGGCCTACACCGCAGGAGAGTTTTTATCAGCGATTTCCGCAGCCTGGAGAAATCATACACCGGACCCGTAATTATGGCGCAAATCTTTATCTGCTGGATGATAACGGGAATCTTCCTGAAACTCCTTTGAATGGGATGCCACTGAGGGAAGATCATTATCTTTTTCAAAGAGATGTTCTTATCAGCATCCCCGGTCCTCCCATTTACGAAACAGATACCCATCCGGGAGTGCTTCCAAAGCAGGCTTTGTTTTATATTGATTTGGAAACTAAAAAAGAAGATATTTTAATGTTCAAAATAATGCTTGTGGACCGTTTGGGCAATGAAGGTCCTTCAAGCCCTCCCGCCGCGATTTCCCTTCCCAGGTTGATGATCGCAGAACAGAATTGGAGTTCTAAAGGCATCTCTCCCTTCTCTTATTGAAAGTGCATAAATTCCCAAAAATATTCCTTCCGGGCATAGCTCTGCTGTTGGTGATATCAGGTTGTGGAGGGCTTTCAGAGAGCAAAAAAAACATTCCTCTGCTGACCGAGGAAAATGTGAACTCCTTTATTGTCGAACAGAAAAAAATCATCCGTGAGGAAGAAGACAATGCAGGAGCTCATTACGGGTTGTCCAAAGGCTATTTGCTGAAAAAGGAATATGAATCGGCAGAACGCCATGCAAGGCTAGCAACCCGGATGGATCCGTTGAATGCTGCCTATTACGAACAACTCGGAACTGTGCTTTATGCATTGCAACGCTTCAGTGATGCGTTGACTGAGCTAGGAACCGCCACCGACCTTGATCCCGAAAGGGTTTCAGCCTATCTAATCCTGGCACGTACTTTTGAGCAGATTGGTGATACTTCCCGGGCCATTGCAGTCTTGGAGGAAATCCTGCAGCGTGACCGATATTACGCTGAGGCACTGTTATTTCTAGCCCGGCTTCAGCTCCGTCAGCATGAGTATGACAGTGCCATCCGGGTGTTGGATGAACTGATTCGACTTGAACCCTCTAACCGTGAAGCATTGCTTTTGAGAATCCAGGCCTATTCGACACAGGGGAGCTTTTATTACGCGAGGACTCTGATTGAGGAAATGATTCGAGAGCATCCCAATTATGAACCTCTTCAGCTGGAATTGCTCCGAATTCTCTTTTCTCAACAGCAGTGGGATGAAGCTATAATGTTGATTGAAAAGCTGGAATCCCAAACGAAAACCAATGCTGAGATTTCCCTCCTTCGTGCTTATCTTGAATTCAATCGTGGGGATCTAGAGACGGCACAAAAGCAATTCCTTCAAACTCTGGAACTGGACCCTCGCAGTGTGGATGCCCTGCTCGGATTGGCTTCCCTTTCCCTTCGCTCCGGGAAACTGGAAGAGGCTTTGGATACATTGAATCAGGCGGTAGAGATCAACACCCGACTCGGTCGGGTACATTTTCTCCGCTCCACGGTTTTGTTTAGAATGGGAGATTATCTGCAGGGGGATTTGGCCCTGCAGAGGGCGATCGAAAATGATCCTCAGGAACCAATTTTTCAGTTACTCTCCTTGCGTCGCCGCCTCATGAAAGGAGAAATTGATTCAGTCGAGCAAAGTCTGCTTCGTCTCCAGGAAAAATATCCTTTAAAAATGGAAGTCCTGCAGCTTCGAGCTAGTCTGGCTGCAGCACGCGGTGATTATGAAAATGCGGAAGAGTTGCTTAGTCAAGCTCGGGTCACCCACCAAAGTCCACTACTTGATTTTTCACTGGCACGGATTTATTACCTTCAGCGTAAATACCGTTCTGTACTGGCATTGACTACTCCTTTGCTGGATCAACTTTCCGGAAGTTGGGAGGTGGTTTACCTCCACGCACTTTCTCTGGCCCCTCAACAGTCTTGGCAGGAAGCTCTAGAAATCAGCAGACCATACCTCAACAACCCTGAAAGCAGGGGCTTTGCACATAGGTTGGTGGGAGATCTCTATCTCTATCAGGGTAAGGAATTAGAAGCCCAAAAAATCTACCGCCAGGGGCTTGAAAACCATCCGGACCATCTTTTCCTGATCGAATCCCTCAGTTCATCATTGATGCTCAGCGGTAATTGGGAGGAAAACGAAGATTTGCTGGTCAATACTCTCGAGAAGAACGAACGTCTTCAGGGAAATCCGGCGATACAACTTGTGCTGTTGGATCGCCTGGCACTGACTCTGCAACAATTGGGGAAGAAGGAACAGATGCGTTTAGTGATGAGTGAATATCATCAACGCAACGATCCGATGTTGGTGAATCGAATGTTTTCAATGGAGGAACAATTGCTCTTTCCTATCTCGTCGAACACTGTTGGGCCTGAATGGCTATTTCTGCCACAGACTGTTCTGGAAGGAGTGGAGCAAAATCAATAAAATCGTGAGGCCATTTTTTTTAGTTTCTCAAGGTAGGCAGGAGCCTCTAGAGCATTTTCTGGAGGAGCCCAAGTAGCAAACTCTTTGGCTTTCGTGGGCTCGTAAGGACCAGCTTTGACTTCGTAAAAAACACTTCCACGTTCAAGGGAGACGATGGTGTGATACCAACCGGCAGGAATGTCCAAGCCAAGGTTTTCACTAGCGGAATCAAGCAGGAAACCATGCTTCACAACTCCGTCATCATTGAAAAGGAGGATCGCTCCACGACCTCGCAATACCAGGAAGGCTTCATCACGTGGTGGTTCGACATGACGATGGGGCTGTATATAACTTTCAGGTTCGATGGCATTCAGCATCCGGTTCGCAGCGTCCTCAAGCTGATGAAAATTGTAATTCATCCTTTGTCGCTTGGAGATACGGGCCTCTTGGACCAACTGCTCCATCAGGCTGGAATGGATGAAAACAGGCTGTTTAGGCATTAAAATAAATTCTTACATAGAAGGAAAATGAATGGCCTCAGTGTCAAAAAAAATAACATAAATCAAGTATGAGTAACACGAGGAAACGTAGCCAGAACTATCAAAGTGCTTTTCATGCTGCGGAGACGATGTCTCATGACCTCGCCCTCCAGAATGGAAAGAAATCTGCCATTTTTGATCAGTCCGGTGTAGAAGGCCTGCTGACCTCAAAAGATATTGCAGCTCAGATCAAATTGCTCAAAAAACTGGATGTGGACGGGTACATTCATCGTGTCATTACCCCGTCTGAGACCCAAAAGCGTCCTAGTTCTCCAGAAGTTATCAGACAACTTGGCTCAAAAATCATTTTTGAAGAATCCGAAGGGCCTCTTTACATGGCAGAATGTGAGTTTGATATTGGCGGGCTTCAGCGCAGACTCGGTTTCATTGCCCAAAATCATAAATCGCAAAATGGAGTTTGGTATCCCAAGCATCATCGAAGAGCAGCAGAAATGGTGCGATTTTACGCCTCCCACGCGATGCCTTTGGTGACGTTTATGGACACTCCTGGTGCTGCTGCAGATGCCGAGGCAAATCTCCAGAACCAGTCCCACAGCATCTCCTTTTTCATTTCCGAGATGGCAAATTTACAACTACCTGTGGTGGGAGTGGTCTTTGGAGGAGGTTACAGCGGAGGAGCGATTCCTTTGGCGACAGCAAACTTACTACTTTCCGTTAGAGAAGGTGTGTTCAACACCATTCATCCTAAGGGCCTGAGCAACATAGCACGCAAATACAATCTCTCCTGGCAGGAATCAGCCAAATACATTGGGGTGTCAGCTTATGAATTGCAATCACGGGGGTACTTCGATGGTGTGATCGACTACAGCTACGACCAACCTCATCAACTCAAAAACCTCGCACGTGCCATCATCACAGGTATTGAGAGTGTGGAGATGGATGCAGTGAGTTTCCTCAAGGAACATGATTTTTTCTTTCAGCATTATCGTGACAGCATCGAACACTATCTAGATCCATCGGAACTTTTGATTGAAAGCAATCGGCTGACGGATCGTCCACCGACGGGGACCCTCAACATCTTCGGTGATGTTTACCGGTTTATGCGTTTTCTTAGAATGCGCCAGCGTATCAGTAGCCGTACGATTCATCAGTACTCAAGGCTCAGCCCCCGGAAAACGCCGGTGGGGCGTTTGCATCAAAGGCGTGAGGAAGAACGCCGTGAAAATTTTAAACGTTGGGTTTCCTCAACCCTTGAGATTCGTTACAACGAAAAGCTTTTCAAACGGTTCGAAGCATTTCTGGCTGCAAACGATGCCAGAGACAAGGAACGGAGCAAATTCACCCGTTTTTTCATGGGAGATCCGCGTGAAAACTATCAAAAATCGATTGTAGACCTTGTCACCGAAATCCTGATCTATCTCTACAATCATTGGAAGGACAATGCCGGAGAAAACCTGATCGAGCTCTTCGAACATCTCCAACGCAACGAGATACATGAACTTCCTCCTGGAAATCTCGTTCTGCTCGATCTTTTGCAAAACCCTGAAATTCAACCAGTGTTCTTTGAAAACCATCAGAACATAATCCTCTTCGACTTATTATACAATCAATTGATCGATTCTTTGCCTAGGATTGCGGGAGAATTGAAAGGAAACAACCGTATTTCAAAGGAATCTGTAGAAAACTTATTTGAGGTCGCCTTCGACGGTGCACTCAAGGAATTTGAAAAAAGCTCGGTCAAATTTGAAAGTGAATGGCTTCGAGATCATTTTTTCAAATGGTTGGTTCGTTTCATCGAACGAAAAGACTGTGATGAAGTGATGGGCACCATCAGCACCTGGAAGAGGGTTGTGTTTCCAAGGATGAGTCCTCCCTTGTTTGGTGTAGTCCGTTACTTTTTTTCCGGTCTCCTTCCTTCTTTATATACCGATCAACAAGGCAAGGGGCGTTTTGACGGGAAGATCACTCCTCGAAACATTGGTATCAAGGATTTCTGGAATCGACTGGATCAGGCCTACAAGGACCTGTTGATTCAAAATCTGCTTCGTGAATACAAAAGAAACCCAATTAGCCCAGCCAAGGTCATTGATCAATTCTTTACTGGTTTTCAAGAACTCTATGGCGATCGAATCACTTCCAATCCTTTACAGTTCCCTGGTTTTAGAGATGCCATCGAACGTGCTTTGTCTAATGGAGGGATGCCCTGCGGAGTGATCACAGGACTTGCTCATTTTGAAATTTCTAAAGAGGACCTTCCCAAGACAAATGAAAATGGATCAAAAGACACAATCCAATCCACTTCGGATTCTTTAGAAACAATTTCGGGAAGCAATCCGAGATACCGAGTGGGTCTAGTGGTGAGCAATACTGAATTTCAGGCAGGGGCTTTTGACATGGCCAGCTGTGATAAGGTATGCAGGTTGCTGGATGAATGTGCCCGGATGAAACTTCCGGTAATCATGTTTGTTTCCTCAGCAGGAATGCAGACCAAAGAGGGGGCGGGTTCATTGTTTTCAATGTCAATCATCAATGACAGACTGACTCGTTTCATTAAAGACTTTGATTTGCCAGTGATCTGTTTCGGATTCCGTGATTGCACCGGAGGGGCCCAGGCCAGTTTCATGACTCACCTGCTGGTTCGTACCTATTACCTTTCAGGGACACAAATGCCCTTTGCTGGACAGCTTGTGGTGGAAAGTCACCTGCCCGCCCATGCGACCCTGTCCAATTATCTCTCCTCGAACAATGAGGCCATGGACGGGCTTGTGGCCAATCCGTTTGATGACAATCTGGATGAACGTTTGAAAGAGATCGATCCTCAAATTCCGACGGCCCAGCATCAGGTAAAGGATGTTATTGCCAGGATCCTTGCTGGAGAATACCGGCTTTCAATTCAGGAGCATGTCCAACGTCTGAGTCGTAGTGACAAATTCCGACCCAAGAACATCAACAAAGTACTGATCCATGCCCGGGGTTGTACCGCAGCAAGGTTGATCCAGGGAGCAAGAGAAGCAGGATTGCAGACGATACTGGTTGCCTCTGATCCGGATATGGAAAGCAAACCTGTCAAGCAACTTGGTGAGGATGATCGTCTGGTCTGCATCGGGGGAGATACTCCACAGGAAAGCTACCTCAACGCTATGAGTGTGATCCGAGTCGCAGAACAGGAGGAAGTGGATGCTATTCATCCTGGGATAGGATTCCTTTCCGAATCCCCTAGATATGCACGTATCTGCCGCGAACATGGTTTTAATTTCATTGGTCCTCGTGCAGAGAACATGGACCGCATGGGGAATAAATCCAATGCGATTGCTACCGCCAAAAGCCTTAATATTCCGGTTGTTCCAGGAAGTGAGGGCGCTCTCACCGATCCGGTTCATGCTGCAAGTGTTGCACAGGAAATTGGTTTCCCAGTTCTGATCAAAGCAGCACATGGAGGCGGGGGAAAAGGTATCGGAGTTGTCGAAGACCCGGACTGGTTTCCTTCAACATTCAGCAGGATGTCCCAAGAGGCTTTGAGTGCATTCGGTAACGGAGACCTCTATCTTGAAAAATTTATCACTTCCATGCGCCATCTAGAAGTTCAGGTTCTTCGTGATATCAAAGGCAATTCCAAACTTCTGGGGATTCGTGATTGCTCAGTTCAGCGTGATTACCAGAAACTGATTGAAGAATCGGTTTTCAATATTCCCAAAAAGACCCAGAAAATCCTGTTTGATTACGCTTTGGAATTGATCAACCACATCAATTACGTTGGTGCAGGAACAGTGGAATTCATATACGACCTGAAAGGAAAACAGGTTTATTTTATGGAAATGAATACACGCCTCCAGGTCGAGCACCCTGTGAGTGAAATGGTCTCCCAAGTGGACCTCGTACAGCAGCAGTTTCTTGTTGCCCAAGGCAAAAGCATCGCTCAACTACCAGTCAGATTTGACGGTCATGCGATAGAAGTACGTGTCAATGCGGAACGGGTCGAGGTTCAGGATGATGGAAGCCTGAGTTTTATTCCTGAACCTGGTTATGTGGGTGAGGTGCATTTTCCTGAAGAAACACATGTGCGTGTTATCAGTTCTGTGGAAGAGGGTTCTTTGGTGCCGCCCTACTATGACAGCATGATTGCACAGATCATCTGCTGGGGTTCCTCCAGAAAGGAAGCCTGTGCTAGAATGTTGGATTACCTGGGACGTGTCCGGCTTGAGGGGATTTCGACCAATCTTGCTCTGAGTCGCATGATCCTTGACGACCAGAATTTTCTCAAAGGACGTTTCGATACCGGTTTTCTGAAAGAATTTCTTAAACGAATTGATGCCAATGAATTGAAATCCCGAGTCGAAAATGATTCTGGTGATTCTGGCAATGGCTTGAGCCAAGAAGAACTGGTTGTAGAGGAAACGAATGAAATCAAGGTGATTTCACCCCAGATGGGAGGCTTTTATTTGAGTCCTTCACCGGAAGAGGAACCCTTTGTACGTGAAGGACAGGTGATTGATATCGATCATCCGATATGCCTGCTGGAATCAATGAAGGTCTTTTCAGAAATCAATCTGGCCCATTTCAAGAGTGGTGACGGGCAGATGATTTATCCCCAGAATCAACACTACCGTGTCACCCGGGTGATTGCAGAAGATCGCCAGACCGTTAATGTAGGAGACTTGCTTTTCATTGTCGAAACGGTTGACATGACCGTTTCCCTGAGCAACTGAATCAAAGTTCAATCCTACTATATATCTTTCCAATAAAAACCAGTACCTTGGTTTTTATTGGGAAGTACACCCTCTTTTTCTCCTCGATTCTTCTTAGGGAAATATACGTAAATTGTCGTATACGTGGCCAAAATGAGACGTGTTAAACTGACAACGTCCTGTCGTCAGTTCTAGTTTCCTTTTGTTAGGTCAAGAGTGCTGACGAAACGGAGGTTTCTCCTTCCGACAGGACTCCACACCTTCCTCAAAGCACTGGAGGCCCTTTCCATGAATGAAGCTGAAGTCACTGCACCGGATCGGCGGACTGTCAATCGTCCAAAAAAGAAATCCGTCACAAGTAAAAAACCCAAAGCGCCCGCGAACCAGAATTTGGAAGTAGAAGTGCCCTTCCCCGGTATCGAAGCGGTGATGCATGGCAATGGTGCCGTAGCTCATGTGATGGAACAGGTCTGTGACGGAGTGATCGGCTACCCAATCACTCCATCAACGGAAATTTCAGAAATTTTTGAAGCTTACCGGGCTTCCGGAGGAATCAATGTCTGGGGACGCCGTCCTTTTTTCTTTGAACCGGAAGGAGAGCATTCGGCCCAGAGCGGAGCCATGGGAGCGGCACTAACCGGTGGGAAATACATTTCCAATGCTTCTTCAAGCCAGGGAATTCTCTATGGGCTAGAATCCCATTTCGTCACGGCAGGGAAGAAAATTGGCGGTTTTGTGCTCCAGATCGCGGCGAGGGTCGTGTCACGAAACTCCCTGAACGTAATGGCAGGTCATGACGATGTCTATGCCCTGCTACCTTCGGGCTATACAATCCTTTTTGGAAGCAATCCCCAGGAAGCTGCGGATTTGGCTGCAATTGCTTACCGCAGCAGTACCCTCGCGCTGATTCCTGCTGCGAATGCCATGGATGGATTTTCAACCAGCCATATGCAGAGTGAAGTCCGTTTGCCGGAACCGGAAATGTTAAAACACTTCCTCGGAGATCCGAGAGACCGTATCCAGTGTCCTTCAGTAGCGCAGGAAATCCTGTTTGGTGCGCGAGGTAGATTCTGGCAGTTGAAACATTTCCTGGAGCATCATTCCTTGGAATTCGAAGCACTCGCTTTCAAAGAGTTGAATATCTTTCTTGGGGAGAATGAACTTCAGCTGGAGCAAGATTCTGAAGAAACGCTCCTGGAAACGACCCTTCAATGGGTACCGCTGGAACTTCAGGGTAACTGGAAACGTCAATGGATCCATGCTCATCGCAAAGGAAGCCGACAGCGAGTGCCGGCCCTGGTTGACCCCCACAGTCCGGGGCTCACAGGGGGGGTCCAGAATCAACCGGATTTCCAGGCCGGCATTGCGGATCACATCACCCACTTTGCCAGTGAAGTCCCACGTTTTGTGGTTCAGGCAATGAAGGAATACACGGCTCTGACGGGACGGGAATACCGCCCTGTGCAAACGGCCTGGACAGATGATGCAGAATGGGTGTTGCTGGGAATGGGTTCAGTGACGGATGATGCTGAAGCGGTGGCTTCCTACCTTCGCCGGCAGGGGCATCGTGTCGGGGTGGTTTCTGTGAAATTATTTCATCCCTTCCCGGAAGCAGACATTGTCCACGTGCTTCAAGGGAAAAAGGCGGTGACGGTTCTGGAACGTTCCGGAACGACCGCCCTCACCCAGCTTGTCAATCAGGCCCTCTACCGAGGTGTTGAGAATCACAGAGCGAAACGTCATCCGGGGATTCCCGGACTGGCCGAGTTCCCTTTGGTGAACACCGGAATTTTTGGTCTCGGCGGGCATGATCTCCAACCGAGGCATCTGGTGGCAGCATTCGAGAACATGATCAGTGGCCGAAATGTTCCCTTCTTTTACCTTGGCTCGAGGTTTTTCACAGACGGAGCATCTCCTGAAATGTCCGTCATTCAGGAGCAGTTGAAAAAGGCTTATCCTGAGACCGTTTCGATGACCCTGGAAACCGGTGACAATCCTCACCTGCTGCCGAAGGAGGCCCTGCGGGTAAGGTTCCATTCCGTCGGAGGGTACGGAACGATTGCCAGCGGAAAACTGCTTACCGATATCCTGGCAGCCGTATTGGGCCTGCATTCTAAATCGGCACCCAAGTATGGTTCGGAAAAAAGTGGGGCTCCGACTAATTTCTACCTCACGCTCAGTCCAGAACCGGTGAAAATCACCAATGCCCAGCTTGAGGAAGTGGAAATCGTCATTTCGCCAGATCATAAGGTTTTTGAACACACCAACCCACTCAACGGTTTGGTTCCAGGAGGGACGTACATCATGCAATCCGGACAGAGCCCTCAAGAGGTTTGGGAAGAATTACCGGATCAGGCCCGCAGAACTCTTCTGGAACGGAGAATCCATTTTCTGATCGTTGACGCCTTTGGAGTCGCACGCAGGCATGCCCCTTCTCCGGATCTGCAGATTCGGATGATGGGCGTGGTTTTCATCGGTGCACTTTGCGCCCATGACGTACGTATCCGTCAAGGTGTAAGTCGAGAGGCCTTGTTGGACAAGATACAACAGCAAGTGGAAAAAAAATTTGGGGCTAAGGGGCCTGAAGTTGTTGAAAGCAATATGCGTGTCCTTGAAGAGGGAATGGAATCCACACGTGAAGTCGACTACTTAAAGCAGAATTATTTAGAATGGAAACCACCTGCTGGAGAATCAAAGGCGTCGGGTCTCGAGGTGTCGGCGAACATGGGAATCCATGGGCATTCCGCAGATTATCAGGGTCTGGGGGATACCGATTACTTCAATGCTTCGGTAGCCAAACCATTCAAAGACGGCAGCATTGATGAATCACCCGTATTGCCGGGGATTGGGCTATTCATGCCTTCCGGAAGTGCATCCTGGAAAGACAAAGGGCTTTTTCGGCTTTCAGTTCCGGAGTTTGATCCTGACCTCTGTACGGGCTGCCTGGAATGCACCCTCATCTGTCCCGATGCAGCGATTCCGAATTCATTGCATGAAATCCATGACTCGCTAAATGCCTCCCTGGAAGCCATCAAGCTTAGTGAGAGACAGCGAGAAAACCTGCATCGTTTTCTGCTTCCATTGACCCAGGGAATCCGGGACGAGTTCAGGAACTCCGAATCCATTATTGGATTTACTGAAGCATCGGCGAGGGCCCTGGACCAATTGGAAGGGCTTCAACCTCAGGCAAGGAACCAGTTACGCGAGGCTTTGGCCCGTTTGAACGCCTTTCCTCTGGCTAGGACTCGAAGTTTTTACGATGCCATGGAGCAGAAAAATCCAGGTAGTGGTGCGCTTTACTCAGTCGTCATCGATCCTTGGAAATGTACAGGCTGCATGGAATGTGTGGATGTCTGTGGTCCCGGAGCCCTTGTGAAACAGCCTGAAGAACGTGAGCGACTGCAGGAAATGCGTCACAATTTTCGCTTTCTGAGCAAACTTCCTGATTCCCCGGCACGTTTCATCAAGGATGCTCTCAAACCCGGGGGCGACAGCAAGCGGCTGATGCTCGAAAGAGACAACTATTACGCTATGACGGGGGGGCACGGAGCCTGCCGGGGGTGCGGAGAAGTGACTGCGATCAGACTGATCACCTCGGCCAATCGGGCGATGCGCCGCCAGCATTACCTGGAACATGCCCGTCAACTGGAAGGCCTCACTGAAAAGCTGCGTGATAAGATTTTGAAACTGGAGAATGTTAAGGAGCAGGGATCCAGGCTGGAACGGATCAAACGCACGATGACGGTTCTCGATCGGCGTCTTTACCAGTTTGAAAGCGGACCGACCGGTCACGGCCCGGCATCCTCGGTTTTCGCCAATGCGACTGGTTGCAGCAGTGTCTATGGATCGACCTTTCCCTTCAATCCCTACACCGATCCCTGGGTGAATAGCCTCTTCCAGGATAGTGCTCCGTTGGCCAAAGGTATCTTCGAAGGTCTGAGTGCCACCAATACTGAGGAAATCAAAGCACTACGTATCGCAGCGCTTGAATTGCAGGACAGCTATGACGAAAAAGTCCATGATGAATATTTCAAATATTTCAGTTGGTCTGATTTCAGTGGAAAGGAACTGGCCCTGCAGCCTGCCGTGATTGATCTGGGCGGTGACGGAGCCACCTATGACATCGGTTTCGGTGCACTTTCACGTCTTCTTTCCACCAGTACACCGGTTAAGGTGGTCGTCCTCAATTCCGGAACCTATTCCAACACCGGAGGACAGGCTTCTACGGCAAGCTACATGGCTCAGGATTCAGACCTCAGCCGATTTGGACGTGCTCAGTCAGGCAAGCAGGAAAGACGGAAGGAACTCGGATTGATCGCCGCATTCCATCCGAGGGTACTGGTGATGCAGACATCGGCCGGGTTGATGGGGCATTTTCTGCGTTGCGTCAACCTGATGCTGGGCACCGAGGCTCATCCTGCGTTGATGGACGTCTATACTCCATGCCAGGCCGAACACGGCATTGCTGACGCAGCGGCCAGTCGCCAGGCACGTCTAGCTGTGGAAAGCCGCATGAATCCGGTTTTTATACACGACCCGGATGGCGGAGAAAGTCTGGGGAAACGATTTACCCTGGAAGGCAACCCTGATCCGACCGAGGACTGGACCCGGATCAACATCGAATACATAGACCAGGACGGCAACACCGCACTGAAGGAAATTCCACTCACACCAGCCGATTTTGCTGCCACGGAAGGGCGATTCCGCAAACACTTTAAGAGTACTTCCGGAGAGGAAGACCTGATTCCTGTTGTGGAATACCTTCAGTTGTCAGCTGGAGAACGGAGTTACCAAATACCTTTCATCTGGTCGGTAGACGAAGACAAGCATCTGATCCGTCTACTGGTCTCGGATGCGGTCATCGGACTGACTGAAGAACGTCTGCGTAACTGGCAAATGCTGCGATTCCTCAGCGGTCAACCGGTTCGGGAAATGGAAAAATCCCACCGAGTTGAGCTTCAGGAGTGGAAGGAACGCTACCAGGGGTTGATGAACCGTCATGAAAAGAATCTTGATACGATTGCCAAAGGAATGTCGGAACTGGCCGCGTCTTCGCGCATGCCCTCTTCTTCCGGCATGGCAGATGGTCTTATGAATAGCATGGTTTCCACGCCGGAGACGTTGCAGGAAACAGTTCCGGCGTCTGCTAAGGCGGGCCCCTGGGTCAGTATCACCGAGGAGGATATGCCCCTCTGCAGCAACTGCAAATCATGTTACCAGGATGCAGGAGAGTTATTTGAGACTACGACCATTCTTGTCGATGGCGTTGCCAAGGAAGTGGCTCGTGTGATTCCTGGGGTGCTGGATGACCTCGAAATCACCCCTGAGCTGCTGGCCAAGACCGAGAGAGCAGTTGCGGATTGTGATTCTGAAATTATCCGTTTCCAGCCCCGTCAATGACCCATGAAGGAGGAACCCCGGGACAGCGGAATAGCCCATAAAGAATCAGGAGGACCCATGGAACATCAGGCCAACAGCTTTGCTGGAAGCAAAATGCAAGAGGAAGCCGGGACAGATCTTGATGATCTGCAGCGTTACCGTTTGGCTGACAAGCATCAACGGGAGGGGGAACGGTTGCTGGAGAACGCCGCATGCGAACTACAGGAACTGGAAGAATCGGAATCAGTCCACCTCTTCCACCGACAGCTTGACCTGCTCAAAAGGCGGCTGCTGAACAATCCCGAAGCCTTTCAGCAGATCTTCATGGAGGAGGGGATGCAGGCGGTGGCCTGGGAATTCAAACAGGAGGAATTGAGTTTGGAATTCACGGAAACCTTCTGGAAACTGCTGCTTCGGGATAACGAGATGAGCAAAATCCTGCTGCGTTTCGTCTGGGACATCCCGCTCAAGTTCAAACGGCGATGGATTCGGGCCCTGGATGCTCATTTCTCGGACCGTTATCCGATGTTCCAGGGGCTTTCGAAAAACTGGCCCGGAGAAAACTACATTCCTCCCTACATCCGTCCGGCCGCAGAACGATCCGCCGATTTCGATCTCGTCAACCAGGGCTATCTGGGATACATGGGACTTGGTTACAGTTTCCGGGAAGTGGAACTGCTGGTATGGCTGGAGGTGCTGCGTGACAAGCAGTGTGACGACCGGCCCTGCGAAATCGGACTCATCCGGGAAGGACAGCCAGAAAACGAGGGAGGCTGTCCTGTCAAGATTCACATTCCGGAAATGCTGCGTCTGATTGGTGAAGGGCGCTTCCAGGAAGCCTTTGAACTGATGCAGTCGGCTAACCCGCTCCCGAATGTCACCGGCCGAGTCTGCCCGCAGGAAATCCAATGCCAAGGTGTCTGTACTAGCATCCTACCGATTGAAATTGGACAAATTGAATGGTTCCTTCCTGAAAGCGAAGGACTGCGTGCAAAAGAGATGGTCATTGATGCCAACGGCAATCATCTGGATCCATGGATCAAAGCAGAAAAACCTCCGGTGGCGGTGATTGGTTCCGGTCCGGCCGGGCTGATCAATGCCTTTCTGTTGCTCGACGCTGGTTATCCGGTCACGGTCTTTGAAGCCTTTCATGAACTCGGCGGAGTCCTACGTTATGGGATTCCAGAGTTCCGACTGCCAAACCGCCTCATTGACAATGTGGTGGAACAGATCCGTGGACGAGGTGGACAGTTCGTGAAGAATTTCATTGCAGGTAAGACGGCAACCCTGGATCAATTGAAAGAAGCCGGGTTTTGGAAGATTTTCGTTGGTACCGGTGCGGGGCTGCCGCGATTTCTCAATGTTCATGGCGAACACCTGCTTGGTGTGATGTCCGCCAATGAATTCCTGACCCGCGTCAACTTGATGCAAGCCAATCAGGAGGATCATGAAACACCACTTCCGGAAACCCGGGGCAAGCAGGTAATCGTAATCGGTGGTGGCAATACCGCAATGGATGCTGCCAGGACGGCGCTCCGTCTGGGTGGAAAAGTGACCATCGTCTACCGACGTACTCGGGAAGAAATGCCTGTGCGCCGGGAGGAGTTGGAGCATGCCCTGGAAGAGGGTATCCAAGTAAAATATCTGCGTACCCCTAAGGAATTCATCGGCAGTTCCAAAAGCCATTTTGTTCGTGAGGCGGTTCTCGATGTGATGGAACTTGGTGAGCCCGACGCATCCGGTAGGCGCAGGCCGGTGGCCACCGGGAAAACAGAAACCATACCAGTCCATTTGGCCATCATGGCCCTCGGCAACAGCCCAAATCCGATCGTCAAGGATGCGGAGCCGGAACTGAAAACGACCCGCTGGGGCACGATTGAGGTCGATGAAGCATCGCAGAAGACGTCGGTCCGTAATGTCTACAGCGGAGGTGATGCTGCGCGGGGTGGTTCTACTGCGATTAAGGCTGCAGGGGACGGGCAGAATGCTGCCCGTAAAATCATCGCGGGTGTAGCTGATAAGCGAAATGAAGTCCAGATGCGCGTTGAAAAGGCAAAAGCCTACACAGAACAAGCCCAATCACCTTCGAAAATTCTGGAAAAGACCGAGTTGGCAGAGGGCATTGTCGAGTTCCGTGTTCATGCACCCCTGATCGCCCGAGCCGCAGTCGCGGGACAGTTTGTTCGAGTCCTTTTGAATCCGGATGGAGAATTCATCCCACTCACCCTGGCTGACTGGGATGTCCGTCAAGGGAGCATCGACCTTGTCATTCAGGGCGTGGGTACGAGCACCAAGCTCATGAATAGTCTATTACCTGGGCAGTCCTTTGCTGGAATTGCTGGTCCTCTGGGACGGCCAAGCCTGATCGAACGTTATCAAGAGGGGGAGTGTGTTGTGTTTACTGCAGGTGGAGTGGGACTGCCTCCAGTGCTTCCGATCCTTAAGGAACATCTGGAACTGGGCAACCAGATGGTATTGATTTCCGGATTCCGAAACGTGAAACAGTGTTTCTGGCATCAACCGGGACAGCGTCTCGATCGTCTGCAATCGGACTTTCCAAACCTTGAGGTGATCTATACCAGTGATGACGGAAGTTTTGGCATTCACGGACTGGTCACACAACCCCTTCAATCAATGCTCAAGCAGGCCAAGGCTGGGAGTGGTCCAAGGGTTGGAGAAGTGGTTGCGATCGGGCCTCCTCTAATGATGCGAGCAGTCAGTGAACTGACCCGTCCTTTCGGCGTCAAGACAGTTGCCAGCCTCAACTCCGTGATGATTGATGCTACGGGTATGTGTGGTGCCTGCATGGTGCCTATTCAGCAGGAAGAGAAACTGATCCGTAAACACGCTTGTGTGGACGGTCCAGAGTTTGATGCACACATCATCGATTGGGATAAACTGCTTCCCCGTTTCAAACAATTCAGTTTGCAGGAGCAGTTAAGTCTTGAAACAAAAGGACTACTCTAAAAGTCCTCTGAAATTTAAGCAGGATTTTGGGATGGTTGCAGAAACAGGAATGCTTTCTTCAGAGTGCTGAATTGATATCAGCCTCCACCAGTGGGTATCCTTTTTTGATCCAATGGGTAATTCCACGGTAGGCATCAAAGACCTTCTGATAACCCAGTTGCTTGGATAATGCCCGAGCAATGTAGTAGGTTCTCCCTCCTGAATGGCAAATCAGCACCACTTCTTGATCTCTTTCAACAAGGTTACTAAAGCGTTTTGGAAAATCTTGTGTGATCACTCCGTTTTGGTCGAATGCGGTCATCAATTGGCTACCTTGGATCACTCCGGTTTCAAGCCATTCATCTTGACGTCGGATGTCAATCACCGTTACTCCTCTTTTAAGCATCTTCAGTACTTCGCTGGAATCAACTTTTTGGATATTGTCAGCCGACACCGTGCTGAAAAGAGAAAGCCACCAACTTGCAAAAAAGAGAAGGCTCCAAAAACATTTCTGCATTCTCTTATAGGGAACTGAGTTTTGGAGTGAAGAACCTCCTTTCAAGATTCCGAATCTCCTCAGGCAAGAATGTTTTTACGCCAAATGCTGATGTTTTAGTCTTAGGCGGGAGACTCTTCCAACTTTCGTAAAGCAGAAGAGTTTTCAGTGATCCTTTTCAGGAACTTCATGATGTTCCTTTTGTTACAGAATTTTGCCTTCGGGTGCTTTCGGTTATAGCGTTGAGTCCTTGTTTGCTGAGATCGTCCTTTGCTCATTCCCATAATTTTCTCCTATACAAAAGGTGAATAAATTAAATTCTATCTTAACGGTACCTCCATCTGAGTTCCAGTAAATTGATTTATATTTTTATTTATATACAAATCTTATAAATGGAAAAAATTCAACCAAGAGACTTTTGTTTATCCCGCATTCGCCTTATGGAGTTCTCCTGAGTGTAATCTTCAAGATGATCTAAAGGAACCCAGGCGAGATCTAGGGATTCACTACTGATTTGAAACTCCTTGGTGTCAGCCTGAAGCAGAAAGCGGGTATCATAATGCAGATGTGAAGCTTCCTTTGAATTTTCCGGAATACTGTGGATATCCAAGTCAAATAGTGATTCTGAAAGAGGGTTGATGTTTGGAATACCTGATTCCTCCCTGGCCTCCCGGAGGGCAGCCTGGAGGATTTCCGATTGACCGTCCACATGCCCTCCAAGCTGGACCCAAAACCCAAGCTTCCGATGATGGGTCAGCAGAACCTCATTACAGTCTGGGCTCAATACCCATGAAGATGCTGTTACATGACCTACTTTGAGGGTGCGTTTGAGGCAATCAGGTTCGCAATTAACGAAGTGGATGAAACGAGAGCAGATATCCTGCTCCTGAGGGAATTGTTTCGAATATTCACTCAGCAGTTTGAGCAAAGCATGCCGATGCATTCAGAACGGGATTTCATCGCTGTTAGGTGGTCCCAGGTTTTCAGGGAGAGGGATATCTTCTGAACCGCCTGATGGGTCAGGAGAGGTGGAAGTCTCTGAAGAAACTTCATTCAAACGCCAAGCTCTCAGAGAATTGAAATACTTGACCTGTCCTTGAGGATCAGTCCAGCGTCTTCCTTTAAGGTCAAATTCAACACGTACCTTTTGTCCAGGCTGGAAAGAATCAAGGAGTTCGCAGCGTTCCTGGGCCAATTCGAATTTGATGTATTCGGGATATTCAGGATTGTCTGCGTATTCAAGGACAAATTCCCGTTTTCGAAAGCGTTCTGAAACTTGGACTGTGTCCAAGCATTCGAGTAGTTTTCCAGTGATTTCCATATTTTAATTGAGAAGGAGGTGGTTCATGTGAGGGGTAGTTCCTGTTCGACCAAGGAGATCCAGTAACTGGTCCCGATGGGAAGGATCTCATCGTTGAAGTCATAATGAGGATTGTGCAGCAAACATCCGCCGCCGCGGTTTCCGTTGCCTAACCAGATGTAACAGCCTGGACGGGCCTGGAGCATGTAGGAGAAGTCTTCAGAACCTGTGCTGGGCAAAGCATCGAGGATTACCTTTTCTTTGCCGATCACTTTAGTCGCGGCTGATGCAGCACGGCGGGATTCTTCTACGCTGTTGATGGTAGCGGGATAGCCTTGTTTGATCTTTAACTCTGCCTTGGCTCCAAATCCGGCTGCGACTCCTTCTGCAATACGTTTCATGCCGGCATGGACATTTTCACGGATTTCGGATTTGAAGGTTCGGATTGAACCACAGAGTTTGACACTGTCCGGAATGACGTTGTAGGCATCTCCCGCATGGATCTGGGTTACTGTGACTACGGCTGCTTCTAGGGGATTGATACTGCGGCTTACCAAAGACTGTAAAGCGACAACCGCTTGAGAAGCAGTCAGGATCGGGTCGATGCTCAAGTCAGGCATGGCCGCATGCCCCCCTTTGCCTAGAATTTCTAAGTCGAAAGCGTCATTAGCCGCAAGGACTGGTCCGGTAAGTACTCCGATTTCCCCGGGTTCCATTCCTGGCCAGTTGTGCATTCCATAAACTGCATCTACAGGGAACTTCTCAAAGAGTCCCTCACGTACCATCACATTTCCTCCCCCTCCTCCTTCTTCGGCAGGCTGGAAGATGAAATGTACAGTGCCCCTGAAATTTGGAGATTCTGCTAATTCTGCCGCAGCGCCGAGCAGCATTGTCGTATGTCCATCATGCCCGCAAGCGTGCATTTTCCCTTCATTCTGGGAGCGATGCTCGAAGCGGTTTTTCTCCATCAGGGGGAGTGCGTCCATATCTGCACGCAGACCGATTGAGGGACCCTCACCATTTTTCAGCGTGGCAACCACTCCGGTACCAGCAAAACCACGGTGGATGGAAAGGCCGAAGCTCTCCAACTTGTCTGCGACGAAATCCGAGGTCCATTTTTCATGAAAAGCCAACTCGGGCTGGCTGTGAAGAAGCCTGCGCCAGTTGGTCATTTCCTGATGACGTTTTTGGACCCCTTCGTGAATCTTCATGGTTCTTAAGGATTTAAATTTTTTGAAACAGGAGTTCCATTTTTGAGGACCATGTGATGATTGACAGGATCAGAAACCATGGAAATATCTTCCAAGGGATTTCCATCAACGATCAGTATGTCGGCATATGCCCCTTCCATTATGCGTCCTCGATCGGGCATCCCAAGCAGATCGGCGGCATTCGAATTGGCACTGATCAGAGCATCTTTCTCTGGGATTCCAAGTTCCACCATGTACTTCAGTTCCTTTTGATTGTCACCATGAAGGTTGAAGGGGGTACCGGCATCGGTCCCCATGGCGATTTTTCCTCCTGCACGATGGAACATCAACACCGATTCACGATGGCGTTCCTTGATGCGGAGACTTTTCTCAACAATGTAATCCGGAATTCCCTGATCCGCATTGTTAATGATGTTGAGAAGGGCGGAAAGGGTAGGAACGAGATAGGTGCCTTGAGAAAGCATCAACTCGACACATTCTTCCGTCATGAATATTCCATGTTCAATGGAATCCATTCCGGCACGAACTGCGTTGAGAATTCCTGCTGAACCTTGGGCATGACTGGCACAGGTCCGGTGGAAACGGTGTCCTTCCTCGACTCCGACCCGTAGTTCATTTTCTGTATAATGCGCGTCCTCTGGATCGACCCCGGAAGTCATGACACCTCCGGTAGCCATCAGCTTGATCACGTCCGAGCCGGCATGGATCTGTTCCCGAACCGCCTTGAGCACTTCATTCAGACCGTCAGCGATCCGGCCATGTTGGTTGCCATGACCTCCAGTCATGCAGATGATCTTGCCCGCGGCACGGATGGTTGGGCCAAGTTGTTCTCCAGAATTGCATGCGTCCCGAACAGCGAATTCCAGGAAATCACGGCCGCCTAGGTCCCTAAGGGAGGTGGTGCCTCCAGAGAGGCTTTTTTGTGCATTTGTCAAGGCACGCATGACGATCTGACCAGGATGGAGTTTTGTGACCTTGGTGCCTGGGTCAGCCTCGGCACAATAGACCAGATGAACATGACAGTCGATCAATCCGGGAAGCAGAGTTCTTCCTCTGATGTCGATCTTGTTTCCGTCAAAATCAGAAAATTCCTTTTCTGGGCCGATCCTTTGAATCCGTTCATTCTCAATAAGAACAGCATGATTTTCCAGGGTCGCGCCCATTCCATCGAATATTCTAGCTCCGCTATAAAGTGCTTTCATCCTTTTGTTGTGTCCATCGAATTAAAACTGTTCTTCAAGGTACTTGACCCGAATTGAAATAATGACTATTATTTATGGTTTACTTTTTCCGTAGTCAGACGTGATCAGTCGGGTCCATTGAATGGGATGACATCCTGAGCGTCATTATAACGGAAGGAGGCCGAAGCAGAACAGAAGATTCTGTATTTTTTTCTACAACCCTGAGATGTCATCTGAACGGAAATTGTTATGCCAGGAAAATCAACGATCAAGCACAAAACCTGCCGGGCTCTAGGAGTCAATCTGATCGGCAGTCCGCGTGCGGCCCTAACGCTGAGCAAACGGCCCAATCGCCCGGGCCAGCATGGCGCCAGCCGCAGGCAGAAAATCACACCTTTTGGAGAACAGCTTCATGAAACTCAGAAGCTGAAGTACTTCTATGGAGTCAGCGCCAAACAACTTCGGCGCTACTACAAAAAAGCCTCAATGTCTCGTATGCAGACCAACATCGCTTTAGTTCAGCAGTTGGAGACTCGACTGGATAATATGGTCTACCGCATGGGGTTTGCAGGTACGTTAAGGGCCGCCAGGCAGATGGTTGTGCACCGTCATATGACGGTCAATGGTCAATCGGTCAACAAACCAGGATATCAGGTGAATCCTGGAGATGTGGTGCAACTGCGTGAAAAAAGCAAAAAGATTGAACGCTATAAGGATTGGTATAACTTCTTTGAACAGCAACTGAACTACATCGCCCGAGACCCGGCTAAGATGTCGGCTTCATTGGTCCAGTTGCCTGAACGTGAAGAGATCCCAATCCTGGTGGAAGACCACCTGGTGGTTGAATTCATGGCGCGTTAAGCCTTTTCGTTATCCATACGTTCCTGCGCGATAGACTCTGGAAATCGTGCAGTTCATCCTTGAAAGCGAAGTTCAGAGTTTTATGGACTTCGCTTCTCATCCCTTTTAAGAATTCTCCAACAGGGTCCCAGTGAAAACATCCCAGCAGATTCGAGAAGATTTCATATCCTTCTTCACCGAACGTGGTCATAGCTTTGTGCGCAGTGCCCCAGTGGTTCCTCATGACGACCCTACGCTGCTCTTCACGAATTCAGGAATGGCTCAGTTCAAGGATATTTTTCTTGGAACTGGAAGCCGCGACTATAACCGTGCCGTCAATTCCCAAAAATGTATCCGTGCCAGCGGCAAACACAACGATCTTGAGGATGTAGGGCATGACAACTACCACCACACTTTTTTTGAGATGCTCGGCAACTGGTCTTTTGGGGATTATTTCAAACAGCAGGCAATCCTCTGGGCCTGGGAATTGAGCACTGAAGTTTGGACTCTCCCTAAGGATAAATTATGGGCGACCGTTTTTGAAGGCGGAGACGGAGTGGGTCCGGATGAGGAAGCAGAAAAAATCTGGAGGTCAGAAACTGATATCCAGAAAAACCAGGTTCTGCGTTATGACAAAAGTGATAATTTTTGGGAAATGGGGGAAGTCGGTCCCTGCGGTCCTTGTTCCGAACTGCACATCGACCTTGGAGAAGGAACCTGTCCGCTTTCGCAGGAACATGAATGTGCGGTCAACGTCGAAGGTTGCTGGCGTTTTGTTGAACTCTGGAACCTGGTTTTCATGCAGTACCAACGCTTCCCTGACAAGCACTTAGAACCGCTTCCTGCTCAGCATGTAGATACCGGAATGGGGTTGGAGCGCATCTGCCGGGTTCTGCAACAAGTTGATTCGAATTACAGTACCGACCTCTTCGTTCCGATTTTAGGAAGGATTTCGGAAGTCACAGGCACGACTGACAAGTCCGGAGAAATCGGTGTGGCCTACAGGGTGATTGCAGACCATCTCCGTTCCCTTAGTTTCGCGATTGCAGATGGAGCCATTCCCTCCAATGAGGGTCGGGGTTATGTTCTTCGGCGAATGCTTCGAAGAGCCACTCGTTTTGGACGGGTTCTGGGAATGGAAAAACCTTTCATGCACCAATTGGTGGGGACGCTATCAGAAGTTATGGGAGATGCTTTTCCGGAATTGTCAGCTCAGCAAAAACATATTGAAAAAGTGATTGAATCGGAAGAATCCAGTTTCGGCCAGACCCTGGATCGTGGGCTGGAGATTTTTGAGCAAATGGCATCTTCTTCCAGAACTTCAGAAAACGGAGGTCTTTCCGGAGAAGACGCTTTCAAACTCTATGATACCTACGGGTTTCCGGTGGATTTGACACGATTGATGTGTGACGAACGTAGATTGAATGTGGATGAAATGGGTTTTGAGAATTTAATGGAGGAACAAAGGACCCGTGCCCGTGAAGCAGGTAAATTCAGATTAACTCTCGATGACTGGACCGAATTCAAAGAGGGGGAATCCGAATTTGTCGGCTATTCAAAATTCCAGGCCGAAGCGGAAGTCCTGCGTTACAGCAGTCCAGGCGAGGGTGAATGGCAGATCATTTTGGATCAAACACCTTTTTATGCAGAATCTGGAGGCCAGGTGGGAGATCTGGGAATGTTGCGACAGAACGGAAGAAGCTGGCGGGTGACTGATGTCCAGAAACAGGGAGGTTCAATTGTCCACTACTGTAAAGGGCCTGACGCACCCGAATCTGGATATCTGGAGGCCATGATTGATCCTTCCAAACGCCTGCAGGTAACCAACAATCACTCCGCGACCCACCTGATGCTTGCTGCGATGCGCGAAATCCTGGGGACACACGTGACTCAGGCAGGTTCAATCGTCCATCCAGAATACCTGCGTTTCGATTTTACCCATCCTGAAAAACCGACCCAGGAGGAGATGGAGCAGATCGAATCACGGGTGAATGACAAAATCCGTGAAAACATTGAGACCGAGATCTATCAGACCGAGTATCAAAAAGCGATTGATTCCGGAATTGTCGCCATGTTCGGGGAGAAATATGGGGATGTGGTAAGGGTCATTAAGATGGGAGATTTTTCTGAGGAACTCTGCGGAGGTTGCCATGTTCCGACAACGGGACAGATCGGGCATTTCCGTTTGGTTTCCGAAGAAGGAATTGCTTCGGGAATACGGCGTTTTGTCGGAGTAACTGGAATTCAAGCGGAGTCCATCAGCCAGCAGGAAAATCGTGTCGCTCAGAATCTTCGGCAACAGCTTAATGTGCCTGTGGAAAAAATTTCCGAGACGGTTGAAAAATTGCTCGATGAAAAACGGACCCTGGAAAAGGAACTTCAGGAAATGCGCAAACAAAATGCCGGCGCAAATGCGGGTACTCTTTTGGAGGATGCGCAAACCCTGGGTGATGTCCGAGTCCTTGCGAAAAAGGTGGATGTTCAGTCCATGGATGAATTCCGAAGTTTGGCTGATTCCCTGAGAAAACAGTTCAGCAACGGAGTGGCCTGGCTGGCGACGGAAATCGACGGTAAAAGTTCCCTGATTTGCATTGTTTCTGACGAGATGCTCGAACGAGGATTGAAAGCAGGTGAACTCGTAAACGCCGTGGCTTCCCTGGCGGATGGCAAAGGTGGCGGGAAACCCCACATGGCTCAGGCTGGTATCAGGGCACCACAGTTGCTGCCTGAGGCCTTAAACATGGCCCCGGATCTGTTGAAGCAGAAGCTCGGACTTTGATCAAGAAAATATTTTTTAAATCATGAGCTTCGAACTTTTCGTAGGAAAACGTTACCTGCTTTCCCCCCGTAGTGATCGTTCGGTTTCGATGATCACCTGGATCTCGATCGGAGGTGTAGCCCTCGGCGTGATCGCCCTGATTGTCTCTACCTCGGTTATGAACGGTTTCCGCAGTAACCTGCGTGATGCTGTAACAGGATCACTGCCCCACATCACACTTTTTTCCTGGGATGAGGGAATCGAGGCCTACAATGTTCTCAAGAATAAAGTTCTGGAACATCCTGAAGTGGTGGCAGCAGCTCCTTATGTATACAAGCAGGCTTTATTGACGGGTAAGAAAAAGCCTAAAGGGGCATTGTTACGAGGCATCGATCCGCTGAAAGAACCCTCGGTAACACGTATCAGTTCTTATCTGCGTGAATCTATTTATGCGCTGGGTCCCCTGGATGAAAACGAACAACGCCGTTTATCTGCTTCAATCCTCGAACGTCTTTCACATCTGAAGGCCAAAGCGGAAAAAATCCCAGATGGCATTATCATTGGGGCGAGCCTTGCTCAACAACTTGATGTAGGAATTGGGGATGACGTAAAACTGATATCTTCTGAACAGAGGATGACCCCAATTGGCGATGTTCCTCGGGTCAAAAAACTGGAAGTGATTGGTATCTTTGAATCAGGCATTTCCGGTTACGATGAAGTACTGGCTTTTGCCGACTACCGCCTCGTTCAAAAAATTTACCGTATGGGTAAAAGAGTGTCTGGACTCGGGGTGAGTATCCGTGATCCCGAAGCAGCATCCCAAATGGCTGCTGAACTTCAGCAACTGGATTCACGTTTCATGAGCAGCAACTGGGCGGATGAAAACAAAAGCCTGTTTCAGGTGATGAAACTTGAAAAAATCGGACTGTTCTTGATCCTGACCCTGATCATCGTTGTTGCTGCATTTAACATCATCAGTTCGTTGATCATGCTTGTTGCAGAAAAATCGAGGGAAATCGCGATTCTAAAATCGTTGGGAGCCACCGATGGAAGTGTTCGAAGAATCTTCGTCTATCAAGGTGTGGTGATTGGGCTTGCTGGGACCCTGTTCGGCGTTTTCCTGGGGCTTGGACTATGCTGGATTCTGGGAACTTTTAACATCATAGATATTCCCCCAGGTGTTTATCCTGGAGGCAACCGGATCCCGGTATTGATCGACTGGTATGATGTGGGGTTGACCACGCTTTGTTCTTTCCTCATCTGTGTGCTGGTCACCCTTTATCCTTCCAGCAAGGCAGCAAGGATGAATCCGGTCGATCCGTTACGTTATGAATGAGGTGATGCGATCCTTCAAAGCCTCAAAGAATATATTCCCGAAACTGTAAGTTTGGTGTAAAATTTGTGAATCATTTTTTGGGATGGACGGATTGAAAAGGCCTGAAATGCTTGTTGTGATGACAGGATCTTTTTAAAGAACTTGATCCTGAATGATAAAATTACGAAAATACTGGGTTAACCCATTAATCCAGACTCAGAAAGAATCCATCTCTGGAGAGGTACCATGACTTATGTAGTGACAGAAAATTGTGACGGATGTAAATACACAGACTGTGTGGAAGTTTGCCCCGTAGAGGCCTTTCATGAGGGGCCGAGTATGCTTTATATCAATCCAGAAACGTGTATCGACTGCAATGCCTGTGTCGAGGAATGTCCGGTAGAGGCGATTTATGCTGATGTCGATGTGCCTGATAAGTGGGAAAAATACACAGACCTCAATGAAGAGATGTGCAACGAGTACCCAGTCATCATCGAAAAAACGGATCCGCTGCCGGGTGCAAAAACCCTGGAGGAAATCCGTGCAACATCTGGAGAATGAGCAAGGTTGTCAAGAATTAAAGATTTGTATCGACGACCTTCCCGACCATGAACCCCAAAGCTTTCAGGGACGTTTAGAGGTTGACGAGTGTCCTCGTTTGCTGGAAATGGTGCAGGAACCACCAGGGGTTGTCGATTACGAATTTACCCTGAAACGCGAAGCTCAGAGGATCCTGATTGATGGACAGTTCAAAGGTCAGCTGATATTAACTTGTGACCGTTGTCTGGGCAATCTGGAGTTCCAATCCGATGAAAACTTCTGCATCCGGCTTCAACCGGAGCAGGACCTCGCCAGGGTAGAGGATGAAACCCTTTTGACGTTGAAAGAGTTGGAATGGGATGTCTATGATCAGCCAACACTCAATCTTGCGGAGTTGATCGAAGAACAGGTTCTTGTTTCTATGCCGGCAAAAAATATTTGCGACGTGGAATGCCGGGGCTTGTGTCCAGGTTGTGGAGTGAACTTGAATCTGCAGAATTGTCTCTGCACAAAGGAAACAGACGATCACCCCTTTGCCGTGTTGAAAGGCAATGGGAGCCAAATCGATAATTTCCAGAAATGAAATAAAATGGCAGTACCAAAATACAAAACATCCCGGAGTAAGCGGGACCATCGGCGGGGGCATATTAAACTTGCAGCACCTGCTCTCTCTACTTGCTCCAATTGCGGTGCATTGATCCGTCCTCACCGGGTTTGTTCGGAGTGCGGGTATTACAAGGGCGTTCAGATTGTTGAATCTGAAGATTATTGATCCCCACTGCTTTTCCTCCTAATGCCTGGAGGTCTGCATGGTGATAGCTTTAGATGTCATGGGCGGGGATGTACCCGTTCATTCACCTGTGGAAGCTGCTGTTAAAGCAGCGACTGATTTCAATCAGGAAATCCTGTTGGTAGGTGACCGTGATCAGGTGGTTTCCGAGCTTGCCCAACACTCCTATCCTCAAAAGCTAATCGAAGTTATTCATTCCAGCGAGACGGTTGGAATGGACGAATCTCCGGCTCTTTCACTTCGTCAAAAAAAAGATTCCTCGATCCGGGTAGCAGTCAACCTGCTCCAGGAAGGGAAGGTAGATGCCGTTGTCAGTGCAGGAAACACCGGTGCGAGTATGGCTACGGCCAAATTTGTACTGAAACTAATTTCAGACATTGAAAGACCCGCCATCGCAACTCTGATGCCTTCGACCAATCGCAACAATCCATTCGTACTGCTGGACATTGGCGCGAATATCGATTGCAAGCCTTCGTACCTTTTCCAGTTTGGTTTGATGGGAGATGCGTATGCGAGAACGGTGCTGAATCTGGAAAATCCACGTGTCGCCTTGCTCAATAACGGAGAGGAAGAGGGAAAAGGAAACCAGATCGTTCAGGATGCATTCAAATTACTTGAACGCAGCACCCTCAATTTTGTTGGAAACATCGAAGGGAAAGCGATGTTCCAGGACCAGGTAGACATCGTCGTCTGTGACGGTTTTGTAGGCAACATTGCACTCAAGGTGGCAGAAGGGACTTTTGATTTTGTAAGAAGCGTCCTGAAACAGGAGGTGCAGGCTTCTTGGATGGCCCGGCTGGGATATCTTGCGATGCGAGGACCTTTCATGTCACTGAAGGACCGGGCTGATTATTCGGAAGTCGGAGGTGCTCCCTTACTTGGTATTAATGGTGTGGTGATCATCTGTCACGGAAATTCGAAACCTCACACCATCCGCAATGCGATTCGGCATGCCAGGCAATGTGCTGAACTCCATCTCAACGATGTCATATCCCGGGAAGTTTCAGAAAACCTAAATCTGATCCAAGAAGGATCTGAAAACCTTTCTGAATGATTCTTTGTTTGATTCAGTTGCTTCCCTGAAAATCTGAGATCAGTGAAGAGACAAAAGCTTCGCAGGCTTCCCAAGACATTTCTCTATTCTTCAGTTTTTCATAAAGGGTGAAGATTACCTGAAATTCTTCAATTTTTGAGAGTCCACTTTTGGAAGCTGGAGGCAACATTTTGTGCATCAGCATACTAAGAGTGTAGACGGTTTCCTCAAATTTCTTGAGAGTTAAAGTCTGGTTGCGGTAATCCAATAGGAGGTAGCTGAAGATGAAAATTCCATCCTCATCCAGCTCTCGAATCCAGTTCCAGCTTTCAGCCTGAAATTCAGGTTCACTCATCCTCTTCAAACCTTCAGCCACAACTCCCTGAAATTCTTGTTCTGAAAAATCACCTTCTTCAGAGAGTGTTTTCTGGGATGAATCTGTTTGAATCATCATGGAAGATTAATTATTGAACGATGATCGATATGAGTGGTCATCGGTTCAGGGCTAAAAATAGATTTTGAGAAAGAGGATCTGACAGAATGTAGTGTAATTCAGTCAGCAAGGAGGATTTTCTTAAAAAGATCTAGCTTGTGAGAGTCTGCCCTCTTATTTCAAAGAGGGGAGATTTTTAACTCTGGAAATAGGGATTTGTACCACCAGAATGGTCGGTTGCGTCGTAGACGTTGGTGATTTCGGGGATGTTTTCCTTGAGCATCACCTCGATCCCCTGTTTGAGTGTCACATCAATTTGCCCACAGCCCTGACAGCCTCCTCCAAACGCGAGGTAGACATCGGCTTTTTCAATAGCATGAACACTGACTACTCCACCATGTGCGGCGACCATCGGGTTGACTTGATCGACCAATAGTTGTTCCACCTGTTCTTCGATGCTGCCATGCAGTTTAGTGATCGACATTTGAGGATTGCGTGCCTCAAGTTCACCTTCTTCATTGATGATCAGTTCCGTACCTTCCAGGTAGGGGATGCATTGGCTGGTGATACGAATCCGAAGACTTTCTTTTTCAAGGTGGATATGACCTTCCCCCTTTTCGGGTGCAGGGATGAAGTTCAAACTGTAAATTCCTTTGAGGGGAGATTTGACTTCAACGGTCATTTCAAGTCCCCATAAATCCGGATTGGCGTTTAATTGCTCCTGGATTCTTTTTTGGGCATCCTCCTTGATGGTCAGGTAAGAATCATCGATCTGGTTGAAGAGGGAGTTGTAGGAATCGACAAAATGGAAGGTATCGAATCCATTGTCATAGAGAATTTCGGCTGCGGTAAATACTTCACCGTTTTCTCCTCCATAAAGCAGAATGTCTCCAGAAAATGGCATCTGATAGATCGAATTTTCGAAATGTTCGATCGGCAGATTGTGGGAACCTGGCAGATGGGATTCTTCGTAATCGTTCGCACTTCTCAAATCAAAAACATAAGGCCTGCGTGAGGTGCGTCTTTTTTCATAAAAATCCTTTGGGTTCAGACGGTAATCTTCCGCCTTGAATTCGTCATTGTCAGAAAGGTCGGTGAATTTGAACATGGACTGGATCCTTTTTCCGGAAAAGATTTGTCGAAACTTGTAGAATGAATCTTAATTTCAGATAAAATTTTAGAATAAAGTTCCAATCCTGTCAAACCAGGCAGACTTCAGTTTCCAAAGCATAATGAGATAAGGCTCAATTGAAATCACTCCATGAAACACTAGCTTGTCCCAAACCTTGGGTGGTAGCCCATCGGGGGGACAGTCGTTATTTCCCGGAAAACACGATTTCCTCTTTTCGCTCCGCCATAGAAAAAGGGGCGCAGATGCTGGAATGTGATGTTCAACTCAGCCGCGATCGTGTTCCTGTAGTAATCCATGATGGAAGTTTGGAGCGGACCACCTCTGGCAGGGGCAAAGTCTGCAACTGGCATTTTGATGAACTTTCGAAATTGGATTGTGGAAGCTGGTTTTCAAAACAATTTATGGGAAAAACCTTATTGAGTTTGGATCAGATGCTGGAAATGGTTTCGGATCAGGTGCTGTTAAATCTGGAAATCAAATCACAAGCGGCAGAAAGCGAAACAAGATCCGATGGTGTTGAATCCCTCCTTTGTGAAATGGTTCATGAACACGGGCTTCAGGAAACGGTTCTGGTTTCAAGTTTTCATCACCTCAGCCTGAAGCGGGTAAGAGAACAAAAGCATTCGTTGCCGGTGGCGCCACTACTGGATCGCCCTGCTACGCTTGCCGAACTTCAAAAACTTCATCAGGATCATGATGCTTTTTCCATCCATCAAGATCAAAGACACATTGATCAGTTCCTGTTGCAGGGGCTGAAAGAATCTGGGATTCCGGTCTTGTGCTACACAGTGAATGACCCGATCCGGATGAAGGAGCTTTCAGAATGGGGAATCACAGGGATTATCAGTGATGATCCTGAGTTGCTGAGGAAGGAAATCAGTTAGAAAGGAATTTTTCAGGAAGGTTGCTGGGAAAATTCAATGAGTAGTTTTAGTTTTTCGGCAGCACCGCCTGAATCAACAGCTTCTGCCGCAAGACTCACCCCTTGTTTCAGGTCATCCGCCAATCCTGCGACCACCAGGGCTCCTGAAGTGTTGATGAGGGCCATGTCTCTCGGGGTGCCCTGATCTTCTCCGGAAAGGATGCGCAAAATCATCTGTGCACTTTCTTCAGCAGATTCGGTTCGGATGTCATCCAGTTTCCCGGGGCGCAGGCCCATTTCTTCTGCTGTCATCGTGTATTGGCGTATCGTCCCGTCACGCAATTCCGAAACCAGTGTGGGAGCGGTGACTGTCAGTTCACAAAGTCCGTCTTCTCCATGGACAGCAAGGATCCTGCGGCTCTTTAGTCTTCTCAATACTTCAGTCATTTTCCCTGTCAGGTTCGGAGTCGGAACACCAATCAATTGGTTTTTTGCACCTGCAGGATTCGTCAGCGGCCCCAGCAGGTTGAATACCGTTGGTACTCCGAGTTCCCTCCGGATCGGTCCCGCATATCGCATCGCGGGATGATGGTTGACGGCATAGCAGAAGCAAAGGTCGATTTCTTCCAGACAGTGTTCAACTTCTTCTACACTCAGATCGATGTTTACCCCAAGGGCCTGGAGTGCTTCGGCACTGCCACTCTTACGGGTGTTGCTGCGGTTTCCGTGTTTGGCAACCTTGGCTCCTGCAGCTGCGGCAATGATTGCGGCACAGGTGGAAATGTTGAAGGTGCTGATTCCGTTCCCACCGGTACTGCAGGTATCAATGACATCATCAGGGGCACGGATTTTTGACACTCTGCCTCGCATGGCATCCGCAGCTCCAGCCATTTCTTCATCGGTGATGCCCTTGGCTTGAAGGAGCACGAGAAGGGCCGAGGCCTGCACTGCGATAGCATCCTCACTCATCACCCACTGGATGAGATCATAGGCTTCCTGAAAGGTCAGGTCTTCCCGATTCATCAATTTTTTCAGCAGTTCAATCATAGAGTTTTTGTTGGTTCCATCATCATAATTGGACCATAGCCCAAGACGCTTCACCGATCAAGATGCAGCTTCACATATTCCGGCGGTACTGCCCGCCCAGGCCATAAAGTTCTCGAGTCACCTGGCCTAGGGAACAAACCCTTGCACAATCCATCAGTGCCTCAAAGGTGTTTTCGTTTTTTAATACTGCTTCTCGTAGTTTCCCCAATGCGGGCTCCTGTTCCGCCTCATGGTAACGGTGAAAGAGATCCAAGTCTGAGATCTGCATCTTTTTTTCATCGTCGGTGGATCGGGCCAGTTGGATTTCTTCTATTTCTTCCCTGGGATGGGGATTGAGGAAGGTGTTGACGCCCATGATCGGCATTTCCCCTGTGTGCTTCAGCGTTTCATAATGCAGGGATTCCTCCTGGATCTTGTTTCTTTGATACATGGTTTCCATCGCTCCGAGAACCCCGCCTCGATCAGAAAGACGGATGAACTCGCTGAGGATGGCCTCTTCAACTAGTACGGTCAGCTCTTCGATGAAGAAGCTTCCCTGAAGCGGATTCTGGTTGAAGGCCTGACCCAGTTCATGGTTGATGATCAACTGGATCGCCAATGCACGGCGCACTGATTCTTCCGTGGGCGTGGTGATTGCTTCGTCGTAGGCGTTGGTATGCAGTGAATTGCAGTTGTCGTATACCGCATAAAGGGCCTGGAGGGTGGTTCGGATGTCATTGAAGTCGATTTCCATCGCATGAAGTGAACGACCTGAAGTCTGGATGTGGTATTTCAGTTTGCAAGAGCTTTCCGAGGCTTTATAGAGATCACGCATGGCCACTGCAAAAATACGCCGTGCAACGCGGCCAATGACTGCATATTCGGGATCCATTCCGTTGCTGAAGAAATAACTCAGATTGCGTGCGAAACCATCGATCGGAAGTCCTCGTGCGAGATAGTATTCGATGATGGTGAAACCATTGGCGAGGGTAAATGCGACCTGGGTGATCGGGTTGGCTCCAGCTTCGGCGATGTGATAGCCACTGATGCTGACGGAATAGAAATTCTTCACCTCGTGTTCGGTGAAAAATGCCTGGATGTCTCCCATCATCCTTAGAGCAAATTCTGTACTGAAGATGCAGGTGTTCTGAGCCTGGTCCTCTTTCAGGATGTCTGCTTGAACAGTACCCCGGACGGAACGCAGAGTTTGTTCTCGGATGCGTCCATAGGTTTCCGGATCCATGGCTTCGCTTCCTGAAATGCCCAGCATGCCCAGCCCAAGCCCCTGATGAGTTTCCGGAAGATTCATACGGTATCCAGGAAGTTTCAAATCCATGGCGCCATAGCGCTGCTCCATCTCTTTCCGAATTCCTTCGAGTTTTCCGGTTTCACGAAGGTGTTTCTCCACCTGTTGGTCCACAGCAGAGTTGAGAAAAAATGCAAGAACGGTTGGAGCAGGACCGTTGATGGTCATCGAGACCGAGGTGTTCGAGGTACAGAGGTCAAATCCAGAATAGAGGCGTTTGGCATCATCGACGGTGCAGACCGAAACTCCTGCATTGCCCACTTTTCCGTAGATGTCGGGACGAGGATGAGGATCCGAACCATAAAGTGTCACCGAGTCGAATGCGGTGCTCAGCCGTGTGGCAGGCTGTCCTTTGGCAAGCATGTGAAAACGACGATTGGTTCGTTCTGCTATGCCTTCTCCGGCAAACATCCGGGTTGGATCCTCCTGCTCCCGTTTGAAGGGGAAGATTCCAGCGGTGTAGGGGAACTCACCTGGGAAATTTTCCAAGCCAAGCCAGCGTGTGATTTCTCCAAGATCCTCATAGCGTGGAACGGCAACTTTTGGGATCATCAGCCCACTAAGGCTTTTGATTTGGTTTTGAACCTCAATTGTTTTCTGCCTAACCTGGTACTGGAAGCTTTCTTTCAGGTAGAGTTCACGTTTTTCTGAAAAAGCTTCAATTTGCTGCAAAACCGTCTGGGGCAGGGAGGCAAGTTTTTTATTGTAAAGCTGGACTACAGGAAGGGCTTCCTCATCGAAGTGTTCATCATCCAAAGGTTCGAGATGGCTTTTCAGTTTTTTTTGGACGGTTTCATTGTTTCCGCAAAGTTGTGAGATCGTTCCGAGTAGTTGATCCAGTTCCCTGGCTTGTTCTGAATGTTTTTTTACTTCGGTTTTATAGATTCGAACGGTTTCTGAAATTTGCCTCAGGTAGTTTTTTCTAGAAGCAGGTATCAGTTCATGGGTTTGTGAAATCGCATGGGAGGCATTGAAATCCCTTTCCCAGTCAATAAGGTTTTTTTCTTTCAGCAACTCCAGCATCCGGTAATAGAACCAATTGGTGCCGTTGTCGTTGAAGCGGTTCGCAACAATTCCAAAAACCGGGAGGCTTTCTGGTGGGTCGTCAAATTTCCGGTGGCTTCTTCGGTACTGTTTACGAACCGCATCGAATGCGTCTTCCGCTCCAGGTTTATCAAACTTGTTGATGACGATGCAGTCAGCAAAATCAATCATGTCGATCTTCTCGAGCTGAGTCGAGGCACCATACTCCGGGGTCATGACATAGACACTGAGATCAGCAAGATCGGTGATTTCGGTGTCGCTTTGTCCAATCCCTGCTGTTTCAACAAGGATCAGGTCAAAGGATGAGGCTTTCAGCAGCCTCAGAATAGGCAGCAGGGATTCAGAAGTGGCCAGATGGGAACGGCGGGTGGCCAAAGAACGCATGTAAACATGGGGGTGATGGATCGCGTTCATCCGCATACGGTCCCCAAGCAGAGCTCCCCCGGTTTTGCGTTTCGAGGGGTCCACGGAAACAACTGCGATCCGGCGTTCAGGGAATTCCTGGATGAATCTCCTCACCAGTTCGTCAATCAGACAGGATTTGCCGGCTCCTCCAGTACCAGTCAGTCCAATGACCGGTGGATTGGAATTTTGCGGAAGTCCCTCGACAAAACTTGAAACCAGATCTGAATTTTCTGTCTGTTCGATCCAGGTCAGGGCACGGGCCAATGCTGGAGAATTTCCGGGATTAAAAAGGGAGGGATCAGGTTTTTCATCCCCTCCAGTCAGGCTGAAATCAGATTTCTTGAGCATGTCCGCAATCATTCCTTCGAGGCCCATCTCCCGTCCATCGTCCGGGGAGTAGATGCGGCATACGCCGTAATCCATCAATTCCTCGATTTCCCTGGGGATGATCACCCCGCCCCCGCCTCCAAAAACCCGGATGTGTCCTGATTTCTTTTCAAGGAGCAGATCGATCATGTAACGGAAAAACTCATTGTGTCCCCCCTGGTAGGAACTGACGGCGATCCCCTGAACATCTTCCTGAATAGCAACTTCGACAATCTCTTCGACCCCTCGGTCATGACCGAGATGGATCACTTCTGCACCCATCGACTGCAGAATCCGGCGCATGATGTTGATCGCAGCGTCATGACCGTCAAACAAGCTGGTCGCAGTTACAAAACGGATCCGGTTGTTTAGGGTCAGATTTGTTGAAGGAAGGGGGTGACTCATGAGACTAAAAGTTTTTCAAAACTTAGATGCCAGAGATATTGAGCAGGTTTTCACGGTCCAGTCCCAGGTTCTCTCCTGCGTCCAGAATCTGATTCCATGTGTTGTCGTCAACAGGGATTCCGTCTTTTTCACGTTCACGGAGGGAGATTCTTTCAGGATCACCGGCGATCAGTATCGGGTTTTCAGGATCTGCGGGGGGCGATGCTTTGACATAATTCACCATCGCTTCAATTTCATGATGCATGGCAGGAATTTCCAGAAGTCTCGATGGATCAACGATGAAGGTGATCATATTATTGGTGATCCCGCCTTTGCGCTCATTTTCAGGCTGTATGGTGAATCCACCGCTCAACATTCCTCCCAGCAGTTCACAGAAAAGGGCAAGGCCGTATCCCTTGTAATCCCCAGCTGGGGTTAGGGCTCCTGGTGGGCTTTCTTTTCCAGAGCGATGATAGATATGGGATTCCATCACTCTGGGATCCCGGCTGGGCTGTCCTCGGTGATCGATGAGCCAGTCTGCTGGAAGCTCTTCGCCTTTGTTGAGGGCTACCCGTACTTTACCAAGTGCGATCCGACTGGTGGCCATATCAAGTAGGATCGGTGGCTGTTTTGCAGTCCCAGGCATGGCAATGCAGGCTGGATTGGTGGCAAAACGCGCATCGGATCCACGGTATGGAGCAACCAGGGGGGGATGATCGGTGACGTTGACAAAATGCAGGGATACCATTCCGGCATCAATGCTCTGTTCTCCGAAAGTGCCTATTCGACCCATATGGTAGGAATTCCGGAGTGTCATCAACACGAGGCCTTTTGTTTTGCAAAGCTCCAAGGCTTGTTCCATGGCTTGTTTCCCGACGGACTGTCCGTAGCCTCGGTTTCCTTCGAACATGAGGATCGATCCATCCTCTTTCAAAAGTTCAGGTTTCTGATTCGGATTGAGCAACCCTTCACCAAGTTTTTTCATGTAAAGTGGCAGCATCCCCACACCGTGGCTGTCATGGCCACAGAGATTGGCGCGAACCAGGTGGGAAGCAACAGTATCGGCCTCTTCAGCCTGACTTCCTGCTTTTTCAAGTAAAGCGATGACAACGTTTTTAAGGTTTTTGGACTGGATCAGGATCATTTTGAAATAATTGGAAGGGGTGGGGAAACGGACATGGTTTTGTAATAATCTCCCCAGGTGGGAATTGACTTGGAAAAATTGTGCTGGGAGGTCTTTAGGGTTTTCAGCCTGTGAAAGCCTGTAACCCTGTTTGAGCCCGTCCAAGGATCAAAGCGTGGATGTCGTGGGTTCCCTCGTAGGTGTTGACCGTTTCAAGATTCATCACATGGCGGATGACATGATATTCGTCGGAAATCCCGTTACCTCCGTGCATATCACGAGCTTGACGTGCTATGTCCAGGGCTTTTCCACAGTTGTTGCGTTTCATCAGCGAAATCACTTCTGGAGGACAATTGCCCTGGTCCATCATACGCCCCATCCTCAGCACACCTTGGAGTCCAAGAGTGATTTCAGTTTGCATGTCGGCCAGTTTTTTCTGGATCAACTGGTTGGCAGCCAAGGGTCGGCCGAATTGAGTACGTTCCAGCGTGTATTGACGAGCCGCGTGCCAGCAGAATTCTGCCGCACCCATCGTACCCCAGGCGATGCCGTAACGAGCTCTGTTGAGACAGCCGAAGGGCCCTTTCAGTCCGGACGCGTTGGGCAACAGATTTTCCTCCGGGACAAAGACCTGATCCATCACGATTTCCCCGGTGATTGATGCACGAAGTGACATCTTTCCACTGATTTTGGGAGTGCTCAGCCCTTCCATACCCCGTTCCAAAAGAAAACCTCGGATCACGCCGTCTTCGGTCTTAGCCCATACGACAAACACATCGGCAATTGGTGAATTAGTAATCCACATCTTGTTGCCATTAAGGCGGTAGCCTCCGTTTTCACGGATTGCGCGGGTTTCCATGCCTCCCGGGTCAGAACCATGGTCTGGTTCAGTCAGTCCAAAACATCCTGCAATTTCACCGGTAGCCAATTTAGGTAGAAAGCGTTTCTTTTGATCCTCGCTTCCATAAGTAAAAATCGGGTACATGACGAGGCTGGACTGCACACTCATTGCTGAACGGTAACCTGAATCGACTCTTTCGACTTCACGTGACACCAGTCCGTATCCGACATAACTGGTTCCTGAACCGCCGTATTCTTCTGGGAGGACGGAACCAAGCATCCCCATTGATCCCATCTCATTCAGAATTTCACGGTCGAACTCTTCCCTGCGATTGGCCTCCAGGATGCGTGATGCGAGTTTGTCCTGACAGAACTCTCGGGTTGAATCACGGATGAGACGTTCTTCTTCCGTTAGTTGTTCTTCAAAATTGAAAGGATCTTCCCAATGAAATGCGTTACGTGGAATGGGTGCAGTCATGTTTTTTTCTCAAGAAATTGTTTATGAAACTGTAAAGAAGGTCTGAAATATTTGCAATTTCAAAGTCTTCGCACTTTTTTAAACCTGATTATAAATTGAAAGCGTGAGGGCCATGATATAATTTGTTATCCATCACATAATATCTATGAGCATGAATTGAAGAATTTGAAATTCTATCTCAGAAACCTGGGGGGCGCCTTGATGGGGATCTTCTTTTGGACCCTAGCAGTGCAATCCCAGGATACGCTGGAGCAACAGGGAAGGATCAAGGCCCTGGTGGATGAACTTCGATGTCCAACCTGCCAGGGACTGTCAGTCAAGGATTCCGAAGCTGGATTCTCGGTCAGCATCCGCAACAAAGCGGAGGAGATGGTACGTCAAGGGTATAGTGATGATGAAATCAGGGGGTTTTTTGTTAAACGCTATGGGGAATGGATCCTTCGTGCACCTCCCAAGGAGGGGTTCAACTTGATCCTCTGGGCACTACCCGGAGCAGCCATCCTCTTTGGACTGTGGATGGTCTTTACGAAATCCAGACGTTGGGTGGAAATTGAAGGAAAGGAAGTAAAGCAGGAACTTTCAAGAACATTGAGTGAAGAAGAGGAGAATTTGGTTCGTCAGGACCTGGAACGTTTTAGGCAAAGTTAAGAGCTTCTTTTTTCCTTCATCCTGAATGCATGAAAGTTGTCAAAATCAATCAGATAATCCAGTGATTGATGGACTTTGCAATCATCCAGGTATTCCTGGTAGGCTGCACCTTCACTGCTTTGATAGCTTTCAATGAAAGAAGGATCGAAATCCTCCCGTTCGTCAATGTTGAAGGCCCGGGCGGTAGCAGCACTTGGTGACAGTTCAAGTAGGATTCGAATATCGATCAGTTCACTGAATTGTTTCAGAAAAAGAGTCGAACCCCAGACAACCAGTACCATTTCAGGAACCAGATAAAATGGAAATGGAGTTACCTCGAAACCCGAAAGAGGTTCTGGAGCTTGTTCGATCAGCAGTTGTTCGCCACGTGAAAAGGGACTCAGTACATGCTCCAAGACCCAATTGCAGACCCATTCTGAGCGCCAGTATTTAAGAAGATCATGCTGTTTCGAGAATTCTATCCCAAGTTGTTCGGTGAGATCGAGACCGGAAACAAGAATGTTTTTGGCTTCCATCACTTCCAGCAGTTCCCCGACGAAGAAGGCATGACCACATCCTTCCGGTCCACCGATGCCGAGTGTAAGGGGCATCTTGGGGGATTCAAGTTTCAATTTTTCTACCGTGCCAGCAATCTCTTGAGCCGTGTTTCGGCTGGGGTGAAAAACTTCCAGCAAATCCTGAAGGTTTTGATACTGCATTCCCTTTTTTTGAAGGGTTTCTGCGATACTTCCTGCAAAACCCTGGTTCCTTTGAGCCAACAGGGTTTGGATGTCGGGATCATCCGAAATCCAGAAGACGAGTGGATCATCAAGGTTGGTGTTCTGTTGCAGCAGATCAGGGGTTTTTCCATTGAGCACCGAAACATTTTGATAGGTTTGCCAGTCCTGAATTCGGATCATTTCAGAAATCAAAACGATGCTGTAGGATCGTTCATCGAGGACCTTGATCATGGTCTGGAAGTTGGTCCATCCCTCGTCACTGGAGATGGAATGCAAGTGGTTCAGGTCAAAAACGAGCCTACAAACTTTGTTAAGTTGAAATTTGGTCTTCATGCTTTTTCTAAGTTAAAACGGGAACGAATGTTTTTATGCTGAAACGACACAACCAGCTTCGCAACACCTTTCTCAGAATCCTCGACCTGCTTACCGCGCTGGCAGCATGGGAATTGGCCTACCTGCTTCGGTTTTACTGGATCGACTGGCCTGCGGCGATCGAGATCCCCTCCCATCAGGAATACCTTAAAGCGGCTCTATTGGCGGCGGTCATCACGTTGCTGATCTTTTCTCTGAGTGGTGTATATCGTCTGCAGCATTCTCTGAGGCTCCGTGTCGAAGGGTGGCTCGTGGTACGTGGAGCAACAGGGGTTTTTATCCTAACTTTGGTTGCGGCTTTTTTTTATCGAGGTTTTTCCTATTCTCGTATCCACATGCTTTATTTTCTAGTTTGTTTTGTGCTGATGCTGGGTTTTACGAGATACCTGATGCGTAGATTTATGAGCTGGATTCACTCTCGTGGAGCTTATCTGGAAAGAGTGTTGCTGGTGGGTGATGGAATTCAGGCGAATGTTTTAGTCAAGAGACTGAAGGAATTGAAACCGCTTGGGATTCATCTTTCGGGGTTCATCTCCCTTGAAGAACTACCTGATTTAACTCAAGGGATAACTTGTTTGGGACGGCTGGAAGATCTGCCACACGTTATTCAGCAGGAGCGGATAGATCAAGTTTTTATCAGTCTTTCCCTGGGGGAACAACATCGTCTTGAAGAATTGAAGGATCTTCTTTCAGAACAGTGGGTGGATGTTCGAATCGTTCCGGATCTTGGAAGTTTCCGGACGCTTCACACCGATGTTGAATCATTCGCAGGAATGCCTCTGGTGACTCTGGTCCAGAGTCCCATGACGGGCTGGAACCAAGTTCTAAAAAGGATCATGGATCTCACAGGAGGGATTTTGGCCCTGATCCTTTTTTCGCCTATTATGATGCTGATTACGGTTCTGGTTAAAATCACTTCTCCAGGGCCGGTGCTTTATCGTCAACAACGGATGGGGTTGGACGGAAAGACGTTCTATGCACTTAAATTCCGTTCGATGCGTCAGGACGCAGAGCTGCAGACGGGCGCCGTCTGGGCCTCCGAGAACGACAACCGCAGAACACCTCTTGGGGTTTTCTTAAGACGTTTCAACCTCGATGAATTGCCTCAGTTGTTCAATGTCCTGCTGGGTGAAATGAGCCTGGTTGGCCCCAGACCGGAAAGGCCGGTGCTGATTGAGGAGTTCAAATCAAGAATACCCAACTACATGCTGCGCCATAAGGTCAAGGCGGGCATTACCGGCTGGGCCCAGATCAACGGTTGGCGTGGGAATACTTCCCTTGAAAAAAGGATTGAGCACGACCTTTACTACATCGAACGCTGGTCAGTCTGGTTTGATCTTAAGATCCTGGTATTGACCTTCTTCAAAGGGTTTGTTGATCCGAATGCCTACTGAACTACCACTCTGGAGCTTTCGGAGAATGGGGCTTGAAAGGGCCTTTACCCTGCTTGAGACCCTGCTCAGTCTGGGCCTCCTGGGGATTCTGCTGGTCATTGCCGTACCCGATTATTTCCCGATACTGGAACGACAACGGTTTGAAAACACGGCATCGGAGGTCCGCGGATTACTTGAGGAGGCACAATCCCTGGCCTTGACCCGGCAAGTCTCCCATCGTTTAGGTTTTGATCTCTCAGACCATAGCCTGCTGATCGAGCACAAACGTTCCGGAGATTATGAAATCCTGCAAAGAAGACCCATCGACAAAAGCGTTTCCCTTGAAGCCACCCGCTGGCCGGCCTTTGGCCCGTTTGGTTTTGCCCTTTCAGGAACCGTTCTTCTCCATTCTTCTGCTTTCCAGACGAGCATCATTGTCAGCAGCGTAGGGCGCATCCGGCAGATGAATGTTATGAAAAAATAAAAGCAGTTTTTAGAATGCTGATGAATGAGAACTCTTGAGTTGTTTTTATTCTTTTCTTTTTGTTTGGTTCTGGCTTCGTGTAGTGCTTCCAGTCCTAATCCAACAAACCAGAAACCGGAAAGTATTGTTGTCCCTGTATCGGTTTTAGGAGAGGTTTCTGGCGTCCGAAGTCAAATCCTTCAAAACACGCTCAATGAAACAATCTCAACAAAGTTTAGAATTGTTCCTCAGGAAAAATTTGAAGAGGCTCAGGAAAGTGCTTTTCAGGAAATGGATTATGACCAGTGCACCGAAGGGCAGTGTTTCATGCTCATCCAGGATATGTTGCAGGTTCAGTTCTTGTTCCATTTGGAGGTTGTGGCTGATGGGGATTTGACTCAACTGAGTCTCAAACTCGTTGACTTGGATGAAAAGAAGACGATAACCGATGCGTGTGAAAAGTGTACGACCATCCAATTGAGTGAACGTACCAGAAAACTCACAGAAAGGTTGCTCACTGAAGTTGATATTATCACTATGGATGAATTTGGAGAGGAATCTCAGGAATCCAAGCAGAAAGATGCACTCAAATTTGAATCGGAGTCCGAGAAAAAGGCAAAATCAATGGATGGGGAAAAATGGAATTTACGAATCAGGGGAATCTATGGTGACTATTCTAAAAAAGATTTGAGCATAAGAAATGTTTCATACGCCTTATCCTGGAAAGGCTTCGGTTTGGGGACGTCTGCTTTCAAACAAACCATGAAGTCTTCTTCAGGAAATCAATATACTGTGAATGCAAATTTTATTGATTCTTTCATCATACTTGGTGACCGATTCACTGGAACGGCCGGGATAGGCTGGGCTAATTCTGGAAAGGCCGAAATAAAATCCTCCCAACAAAGCTATCAGAGTGAGCAAGTTTATGGGTTGAAATACTTTGGCCTTCTGGCATATCAATGGGGAGTTTTTGAAAGCATGCTCGGTTATCAATACCTTCAGCTAAGATATCGTCAAATTCGAAATGTTCAGAGCGGGTTCGATTTAAAGAATCCGTTATATGTCTTTGGAGGGTTGTTCATGTTCGGCTTAGGACTGGAGTTTTGATGAGACAGAACTGGAACTTCATTGGATTTTTTCTTCTTTCCATCATTTTNCTTCATTCCTGTGGTTCATCTGATACGAACCAGAATGATGTTGATTCAGAGGTNCCTGTCGTTGCCACAGGAGGTGATCTTGATCCAAACTCCTCGGGGAAAGGATACTTNGAAGTTCCTTCAGNCACGGTCTCATTCCTGATTCATGCAACATCACCCTCATCCATAAGACCCCAGTTCACATCGCTCAAAGATCCTGATGGCAACGAAATAATGACGAATTTAGGAGAATTTGCATGGAGATCTTATGGGTACAGTAATGTTCTGGTTCCAATCTCATCCAATTACTCTGCAAAGCAAGGTGTTTGGAGCTATTCGGTAAGTAATTACAGTCAGCTTTCTATTGGTAAGCGAACCATTGCGATTTCTTCAGTACCCACCATTAAAGTTCAGCCTTACATTACTGGAACCACATATACTTCGGATAATATCAGTTCCGCTCTAACCATCATGAAGAACATATACTCGACCAATGGTGTGATTTTGGATGTACTTGAAACCATTACCTTATCGGAAAGTAAATATGACAATGTGAGTTATGATTTTACAGACAGCACTACCTCGGAAATGGTTTCCAAAGGGCTTGCCGACCGGGTCAATCTGTTCTTTATTAATGATTACAGAGATAAAGATTATCTGGGTAATTCAGCTGGAATTCCTGGATCACAGGGACTTGTTGGAAGCCATAATGGCGTATTGATTAGTTTGAAAGCTCACTCCTCTAATAATAAAGGTTTGAATGATCAGTTGCTTGGGGAAACGGCAGGGCATGAGATGGGGCATTTTTTAGGTCTTTTTCATCCTTCCGAGAGTAATGGGATACTATTTGATCCGATTACTGACACTCCACAATGTCCTTCATCAAAAAACACGAACAATGATTCGAATCTCACTGCAGAAGAATGTGGTCAGGAATATGGTGCAGACAATTTGATGTTTTGGGATGCATGGGACAATGGCAACCAGGACAATTTGACAGCAGGGCAGGTTTACGTATTGAAACGAGCATTGATCGCAAAATGAAACAAAGAGTTGAAATGAAAATTAAATTTGGGATGCTGATACTGGTTTTATTCATCACCAAAAGTAGCATTTTAGCGGTTCCCCAAAGGGAAAGCGTGTTGAGTCTTTTGGAAGGAAGGCACTGGGAATTGCACGATGGGCCATTCCGCGCCTTAGGAGAGGGCACCGATGAAGTGCTCCGGGAAATCTCGGACAACTCGTCTCTGATCAATTATCTTCGATTCAGGGCCCTTACTGCCCTGGCACTTTATGAGAATGAGGAAACCGCAGAGCATTTGGAGCGCCATGCTCGTTCACAAGATTCTGCATTTGCAAGAAGAGGATTTTCATCATTATCCAGGGGATTTTCTGAATCGGATCCTGATCGTGTAAGACGAACTGCTGAGCATCTGATGAGAAGTTCTGAAGCTCATTTGCGTATTGCTGCTGCAAGGGAAATGCGTCGGATCGATACGCCGACTTTCAAAAGTTTTCTCAACCGTGAACCGGAAGAATGGGTCCGAGAGGCGGTGAAGCAATGAATGCGTTTTTCCTGATCAAAGGTTTTCTACCAACCTGGATGCCCATCAAATCTTATAGATTTCATAGTGAACTGAGGATGGCGATCAACAAAGTCAAAGTCGCAGCCCCGACGAAGAAGATGTGCATGTAAAACAAAGCCGGGTGATGTTGCCACAGATTGACCAATACCTCACGGTACCTTTTCCAGAGTGTTCCCATTTCAATTTCCAGTTTCAGGATGTACTGTTGATGGCTTGACCTGATGATAAAGCAAACAGCCATTGTGCGGTGAAGTAAGTGCCAAGTACCATGATGTGTCTTTGGGGGACTGGACTTCTAAATCGATCCCACCCCAATAAAGCATCAGAGAGCACAAAAAGTAGAGCCCCTCCAAAGGCTGCAAGAGTTAGAAATCCTTGATGCTCCAAATACCTTTCCCAGGCAACCCATGCCATGATTCCCAAAACCAGACTGTATATGAGCACTGGGATTTTTAGCTTCCCCAATCTTGAGTGCAAAAGACCAAAGACAACCAAAGACAAGCTGAGAAAAGGAATTCCGTTCCAGATTGATAATGTTCCAGTCATTCCGTTGAAGAAGGCTCCAATGTAGGATACTTGCGCCATCAAGAAAAAAACGAGTCCTACCAAGAATCGGTCTTTAGGCCACATCAGCGCTACGTCTCCTCCCAGAGAAAGGATCAACCCGATAAAGATCAACAGAGAGTACATTCCTGATGAAGGAACTCCCTGTATCCAAGCCAGCACAAGGATCAACAGCATCGTCAAAGGTTTGAAAAGATATACCTTGCGTGCGTTATGTTTCCGTTCAGCATTGATTTCGGCAAAAGCAGAAATCAATATCAGGAGGCTGAGAAGGAGTCCAAATCTTGAAATCATTCCCTATACTAAAAAACTGAAATGGAACCGTAAAAAACTAGATTAAGTTATTTGAAAACAAAACCATTCTACAGGTTTAAAGGTTTTGAGAAAACCTTCTTTGGGGGGGGGATTATCTTGATTTCGTTATTTTTCCTGGAGCGCAGTGGGTTCTCTGTACAGGATCCAGCATATCCTGCATCAAGGAATCGAAGCGGTAGGTGTTCGTCTCTGCCTTTTGGAATGCCAAGTCTGGTGGTTTGTAGGATTTGCTGAGGAGGATCCTCGGGGTCGGACAATTCCAAAGTCCCTGGAATCAAACGTTTCTGATTCCAATCAGGAACTCTCAATCCTAGGGCTTTACAGAACAAAGTTTGGCCTGAACAAAGTTTTCCAGGTTCCCGTTGCCTCCCATTGATAGGATTCCTCTGATGCATGACTTGTAACATTTCTGAATCCCTCAAGTCTGGAGGATGAGGGATCCCGGCTTTGACCAAGACCGCGTTTCCAGGACCATGACAGGAAAAATTAAAGGAATCTCCACCACGCGCATAGTACATGTAGATGGTTCCAGCTTCCATGAAAAGAGCACGGCGGCTGGGGGTTTCTCCAAGGGAGGCATGGCTCCCCCTTTCCTCCAACAGATAGGCTTCTGTTTCGATGATCCGGGATTCAAGCCAGAGTCCATTCAGTTGATGTCTCAGCACCAGACCCAACAGATCAGGGGCTACTTCTTGAGGAACACGTTTAAAAAAATAGGTTGGAACAGGATTCACTCTTTGAGCCGGGGAATTTTCATTTCCTTCAGTCTCTTCTGCCTTTTTCGTTTCCATATTTGGCCCAGGGCAGAGCGGCTGACCGGTTCGAGGTAGGAAGGAAGTCTGCGGCTTCCGAATCCTCTTTCCACGACACGGGTTCCGGACGGAACTAATTCGCTGAAACCTTCGGAATTTTTACTAAGTTTGCCGAATTCAAAAAACCCGTTTGTTGGGTTTTGGACGACCACTTCCTGGTTTTCTGTCTGGATCCAACTGAAATATTCATCGCCTTTGAGAAACCCTTGAAATTGACTGCCATCGGGCTGTTCGAAACTCATCATGTGAGGGGCTGCAGGGACCGCCATTAAGCACGAAGTGAGCAATAAGGAAAAGAGTATGGATAGGATGTGTTTGCTTTTTTTCATTTCGATACCGTGATGGTCATGTCATCTCCCGCAGCACTGATGTTCGTTATACTGATGCCGGAGGAGGAATTGTCATTCCATTTGCTGGAAGGATTACTGCTGTTGTTAAAAGTGCTGTTGTTTCCCGAATAATAAAGATGGGTGGTACGACCCGTCGAACCGCCTGAATCCAGATCAGCATGGTTTGCTTCTTCTAGATCCAACAATTTGGTAGATCCGGTCTGACAGTTATTGTTACTTAAGCAGGACGAAAGAATATCCTGAAAATGCCAGATCAGAATCCCTCCGCTATACCCGGATCCAACACTGAACTGAGTGTTTCCATCAAGAAGACCATAAAAACCTGAGTCATAACCTCCCTTGCTTCGGTTTTCTACCAGGAAATATTCAGTATCGTTTGTGTCATTGTCGACTTTATAAATCGGGCAGGTGCTGGAAAATGAACTGGTTCGGTAGACCGCAGGAAGGGTGTAAGAGTTAGTTCCGTTATCTGCTCTGGTGAGGTTGCAGGCGGAGATTTTCTTTTTGGTCCATGCTGTCATATGAACAGGTGTCGCTCCAGATTTTTCAGAAGATGATTGCTTGCCCCATGCACCACCTCCCATCAGGCCGAACTTTCCTATTCCCTCACAACCTGATTCATCGGTGCAATAAAGGTCAGGAAGATCAAAATAAGCATGTCCCAATTCATGGGCGATTACACCGATCGTTGCATCCCAGTTGGATGATTCATTATCACCATGCCTTTCTCCAAATTGAGAAAAACCATTCATTGAGAAAGGAGCTTCCTTAGGACCCATTAATTCTACTGAATCCAACTCCACCCAGTATTCACCTTCAATAGCAGTAACGTTATCAACACCATCTTTATCACAATACAAACTTGTTGCGGAAGCCCATATTCCTCCAGGAGAATTAAAACCATAGGCACTTTCCCCTCCGGCAACCAAAAATATTATTTGTAATTCACCTATTCCTAATACACCATCATTGTTCAAATCATAACTCGAATAATTGACAAAATTATCTGTTTTTCGAACAGCCTTTTCAGCCTCACAGCCAAAAGAATTTCTTTGTGAGTCAGGATGGTTTCCACTCAAAGTAACCGTGACAACTCCATCATTAGTGCAACCACTTGATTCATTTGCCGGAGAAAACTGATATTTTCCATAAGTGGTTTCGTTGAAATAATGGTTTAAGTTACCATCACTGACAGAAAAAAACTTTTTACTCCAAGTGGAGGCACTGCTCTGGAAAGTTGCATTGGAGTACTGAACCCGGATCACCAGCAGAGGGACTTGTGTGGAAGCGTTTAACGAAGGCGCACTGAAGCAAGTCTCACTTTCAGTTATATTGGATGAATTATCAGACCCTGAACGACTGGAGGAATTTTTTTGGCAGGATTGTGAGAAGAATAGAATGAAAATAAATGCAAAACATAGATGGGATTGTATTTTCAGTATGCTTTTGATTGCCTCCATAAATTAAAATTATTAAAAACGATGTTTTCTGAAACATCTTAACCCTTCATAGGGTCTCGACCCAGCCAAAGGGGTCCTCTTCACGACCATATTGGATGGCGGTAAGGTGTTCGAAAAATCGTTTTGCTACCGGTCCAGTGCTTCCATCACCAACCTGAAAGGAGTCTCCACGATAGTGAAGTTGTCCCACAGGTGAAATCACCGCTGCGGTCCCTGCCCCGAAGACCTCACTGACCTGACCGGATTTGAGTCCTTCTTGAACCTCTTCCATAGAAATTCGCCGTTCGCTGATTTTAAGGTTCCAATGCCTTGCCAATTCGAGGACAGATTTACGGGTGATTCCTGGAAGGATGCTCCCATTGAGTTGAGGGGTGACGATTTCATCATCGATGACAAAGAAGATGTTCATCGATCCCACTTCCTCGATGTACTTCCTCTCGACCGCGTCCAGCCATAGCACCTGTGTAAATCCTTCCGCCTTTGCTTCTTTTTCTGCCAGGTTGCTTGCGGCGTAATTTCCGGCGGTTTTCGCTTCACCAACTCCACCTGGAGAAGCGCGGACGTATTGGTCGGAAACGACAATTTTCACAGGATTGAATCCTTCGGGGTAATAAGGTCCAACCGGGCTGAGGATGATGTAGAAAAGAAATCTGGAAGAAACCTTGAGCCCCAAGGCTTCCTCAATCGCGATTTTGGTAGGCCGGATGTAAAGAGAAGTTCCTTCTTCTTGAGGTACCCAGTTTGAGTCTTCCTGAAGTAGTTGTTTCAATGCCCCAAGCACGAATTCGATGTCCAGTTCAGGCAGGCACATACGCTGGGCGGTGCGGTTCATACGTGCAAAGTTTTCCCGGGGCCGGAAAAGATTGATTCCTCCCGAAGGATTTCGGTACGCTTTCAAACCTTCAAAAGAACTTTGCCCATAATGGAAAACCAGTGTGGAGGGATCAAGAACCAGAGGTTGGTAGGGTTTGATCTCGGCATCATGCCAACCGATTCCATCATCCCAGACCATTGAAAACATGTGGTTGCTGAAAACGGAACCGAATACAACACCATTCATGCTTTCAGGTGGATTTTTCCGGTCTTCTGGGCTGATGCGGTTCAATGTGACATCCATGCAGATTCCTTTATCTTTACTATTGTGACGAGCGTTGATTCAAAAAAAACATCTGCCGCTGTGCAAGTTCTTTCTTGAGTTCCTCATAATGAGAGCCCATGTATAAGATCAACAGGGCCATGATGATCACCAGTACTGAAGAAGATGTTATGATAAACATGGAGCTGCGTTTCATTCCCGGAAAGTCCAAAAATTATTCTGGAATTTTGTGATCTGAACGATTGTTTTTAAACCTGACTATTATTGAACTTACGTATCAGAAGTCAAGTTGACCAAAGTCTGAAACAGTAAGTCTCATTCATGATTTCAGGATCAATCCTAAGAGATACGCGCTGAAACTTAAGTGTTGCTTGAAAGTGTTTTCAGTTGTCCTTAAATTATCTCTAAATTTGAATTGAGCTTATCCTCATTCTGTTGCTTGATCATTGGCTACATGCTCAGGTTCTGTTATGAAGAGGAGTTCATAAAACTCTAACTGAAAGATTCGATGTTGAAAGAAAGATCTTTGACGATCGCGATGGATGAAGAAACCCTGAAAAAACACATTGATGCCCTAAGTACGGACGGAAGTGTGGCGAATCATTTCAAAACCAAGCTTGGACTCCAGCTTTCTCTGGCTCCCGCGAATAAACTGCTGGATTCAAAAATTGATGTTGATGTTGATGAAGAGGAAAAAGAAACAGCATTTCTTGATCGATTGCAACAGCATTTGGAAAATTTTTCAGTTCCCGAAAAAGAAGAGTGATCAACCCTTTTCAATCTGTTGATAGGTTGAATTGATTGATGAAGCATTGCTTCCAAAAGACATCATCATGAGCGTTTTCTGCATTGCCAATATCAAGATCCAAGACCTGGAACAATATAAATCCAGCGGTTATTTAGAAAACGCAGCAAAGACCATCACACAACATAGCGGTCGATACCGTGTCCGTGGCGGCAACCCTATTATGGTAGAAGGGAATCCTGATTTGCACCGGATGGTGATCATCGAGTTTCCATCTATGGAACACTTTGAAAACTGGTATGGTTCAGAAGACTATGCCCCATGGAAAAAAATTAGGCAGGAGCTTTCTGAGTCGGAGCTGTATGTGGTTGAGGGGCTTTCCGATGCAGAATCCGAGGAAATTGCTAACCCTGTTTAATCTGAGTTATTTCATAGACTCACTTTTCAGATCCTTCTCCTTCTATAAAAGCGGTGAAGTCTGATACCTTCCAAGGCAATCCAATCAGCAAACGGATCTTCAGAGGAGAAAATTACTGCCGAGAAATCATTGCTGAATTGATCGAACAGCACTTACGCGAAACCCTCCGTTTAAATCAGCAAGAAAACAAAAAGCATCAACAGTAAAAGGAATTCTTAAAACAAAACTACTTTCCCCCCCTTGAAAATTCAGGCAAAGCGATTTAATCTATGTTAACTTCCTTCGGGCTTCCTTTTGTGGGGGTGTTCCGGAATTCGATTGCAAGTGGAAGTTACGGGTAGCAAGTCGTGGGTGATGATCGAGGCCACGTTAAAACGATCATCAACAAAGTTAGCTGCAAACAACGCAGACTACACACCCGCCAGCGCAGCAATAGCTGCCTGATTAACGCGGGCATGCTCAGCCGGGTTCGCCCGGAACGCGGATGAGGATGTCATTCAAACCGGGCTTAGTTGACGCGGACTACCGACACGTCAATAAAACTTAAGGTGGTGTTCCGGAATGAGGAGGTCGGTTGCCAATACCTCCGGAGAAAACATCCAAGTTCCGACTAAACTTGTAGCGACCTGAATGGAAACTCTGCAGGACGCGGGTTCGACTCCCGCCACCTCCACCATCACATAACTTAACGGGACTTCATGATTCCTCATTTTCCATAAGAAAATCAGGAAGTTTCGCCAGTGATTCAAGCCTGCTTGTTTCATTGAATTTCATCCCGTTTCACGGATTTTCCGGGGTTGCTGCCCACCTATACGCCCACCTTGATAAGTATCACTTTTCCATTTGACATCCTGAAGCTCTTCATCTGTTACAACGTTGTAACGTTTGAACACTGAGTTGGTTCGATGGCCAGAGATCGTCATGATGGTGAAGTGGTCATTCCCAGCAAGCCTCAGGTTGTTGATGGCACAGTGGCGTAAATCATGGAAAGTAAAATCTCCAAGTCCTGCCATTATTACAGCCTTGTCCCATTGCCGTTTGTAGTTTCCTGAGAAGTTCTGGACAGGTTCGCCTCGGCTAAGAAAAATCCGATTTGTATGGAGCCCCCTGGGCAAGTGATTAAGCATGCTCCGAACGATTGGGTGGATCGGAATCCTTCGTTTGAAGCCTGTCTTTGTATTCTCCCCGCTAATGCGTATGATATTTCGATTGAGATCCACCTGGTCCCAGGATAATTGGATGATCTCACGCTGGCGCATTCCAAGATAAAAAGCGATCAATGTCATTTCACGTAGAGGTGAAGACAAAAACTCAAGCAGTTGCTCAAATTCACCCTCAGTGAGCACCCGTTCACGGATATTGTCTTCGTTAAGTTTCTTCATCTTCCCGGCCAAAGGATTGATGATGAGTTTTCGGTGTGACACGGCTTTGTTCAGAGCAGTGTTTAGCTGCATACGCTCCTTATTTACCGTCGCAGGTTTGATCTTTTCACCTTTCCGGGCAGGGGAGTCCTCACACAGCCGTTGTGTAGCGTACCCATCCATCACCCCTTCGCTGATGTCTTTAACTAGAGTCTTTTCACCAAGGTGCCGAGATATTGCTGCAAGCAGTTGTTGGTCACGCTTGTAACTCTTCTTTGCTTGTACCTCAGGAAGAGAAAGATACCAGAGGACCAGTTCTCCCAGACACATTCTGGCTCCCTTGTCCCGGTTAATGTGTCGTTCCTCGACGAGAGCCTTGCGGATCTCACCCAGCCTCAGTTCGGCAGCCTTCTTACTCGGACCGATGCGTTGGCGTTTCTTTCTCCCCTCCTCACGCCATTCGATCCAGTAGACCAGACCACCCCCACGCTTTAGACTCTGTCCACAATTACTGCAGGTCTTAGTACCCAAAGGGTTGCGTTTCCGGCAATGTCTTCCCGGTTTGCCTTTCTCTTCCAGGACCATTCCCGGACATTCAATCATGATTGCCATTTTTAATCTCCTTTCGGATTGGGGTTATTTATCAGGTCTTGCAATTCATCCCTGATAACGCTGATACGTTCTAATTTTTCCATAAATCTTGGATCGGTGTACGCGGCAGCTTCACCATTCCCGAGTTCTTCTTTGGTAAATTTGCCGTGTAGGATCATGAGACCGTAGCGGAAGGGCCCCTGCCCTTCATCTGCATCCAAGTGATTGAAAAAATAAAGCAATTCCTTGGCTTCCTTAATCAATGCTTGGTAGCGGTCATTTTGTTCCTGGCTCCAAGCCGCTTCAGGATCAATGCTGTTCCTAAAAGGGCTTGTGTTCTGTTCAATTCCAGCAATGACTCGTTCAAATAGGTTGTTATCATCGGGTCTGTAGAACTCAAGAACCATCCTGTCCCAAGGATCAATCTTGCGGATTGGGTCCAAGTCTATAGGGAAGTCTTTGTTAAGAATCCATTCAGCCCTTACACCAGTAATTTGCTCAGTTGCCAAAGCCAGAATCCTGCTGAGGCGTTTCTTACCCTTTACTATTGAATTGAGCCCGTTAGGGCTCATCCCAATCAGTCCTGCGAACTTTCGTTGGGTCATTCCTGAACCTCTGATGGCATACAGAAGTCTCTGACCTGGCTCCTTGTTTTCATCTATCAAAGATGTAATTTGATTTGACATTGTTCTCCTGAGAGAAGTAAAATGTTATAAAAATATAAATCATTGCTTAATGGTTAATATTAATCAAGATAAATCAAACGAAGGAAGAAAAATGAATCAAGACAAAGACAAATTAGCCGCGCTTTCAGAACGACTTATACCTGTCGATGAAGCTGCTGAATTAATGAAGATCAAGAAAGGAACTCTCCAGAACTGGTTGAGCCAGGGCTCAAAGTTCAAGAGAGTCAAAGTTGGGGGGAGGACATTTATCGACGGACTAGAATTAGAAGCATGGCTTAGGACGGCATTGGATGGAAGATAATTGGGTAATTTCCAATTAGCTGTTGGAATTGGAAAAAATAGCTAGATGTAAGAAAGCTAACCACTCTTTGCGGCCTCCCAGTAGGTGGTAACTCCACACACGTCAAATTACATGGGACTCCGTCAGCCGTTTTTTTCCGAAGACGTTTGACGGAGTTTCTCTAGAACAACCAATGAACCCGGTCGACATTATGAATAAGCTAGTTCAAACCTTCAGATATATCATTGAACGGACTGAAGCCAAGCTTTCCAGTGGTGAAGGACAATACAGCGGGATATGTCCGGCCCACCATGACAAATCCCCCTCCTTAAGCATTTCAATCATACAAGGACGCATTCTTCTTCACTGTCATGCTGGATGTGACATTAACCAAATCCTTCAGGAGCTAGGGATTAAAATGCAGGACCTCTTTGAATGCTCCTCTGTGGGGAAACCAGCACTTCAATATGAGAATGAGAATAAGTTGAAGTACGAGCAGGCGGGTTCCAGGGCCAAAGAAATTTGGGATCAAAGTACACAAGCTACAGATGATCACCCTTACCTACTAAGTAAAAAGGTTCAGAATCACGGCCTAAAACTATCGGAAGGCAAACTGGTGGTCCCGTTATACGATGAAAATTCCGTTCTACAGTCCCTCCAGTTCATCAGTCACACTGGAGAAAAGAAATTTCTTGGTGGTGGCCGTACCAAAGGATGCTATTACCCGCTTGGAGGAGTCCCAGAAAAAACACTTTACTTGGCCGAGGGATTCGCCACTGCCGCAACGATCCAAGAGACAGTTGGAGGCTCTGTAGCCATAGCTTTCAATGCGAACAATCTGAAGCCAGTTGCCATTTCATTG
>NYUB01000014.1 GCA_002683785.1 Deltaproteobacteria bacterium | reverse complement strand
GCTTGGCGAATGACTAGATCGTTCATAGCAAATCCATTTCAAAGTGTATCTTATTCTTTACTGTGAATGAAACCTGATGACTATTAGGAAATTTACTTGGACAACAGAAAATGATCGGACCTTTTAAGGAAAAAGAAGAACAAAAGTGAACCGTTAAAGATGGCTCCAGATGAATTAATTGAACTGAGGGATTTTTTTGCGAGACAGGTTTTGACGGAAAAGCGGAATGAACGCCTCCGTCAGAAGAAGGGAACCGGAGCAAAAATTTTAGCGGACTTCAGATAATGAGATTAGCTCAGGTATTTTGCTCTTCCCTGCATTTGCTTGAGGCTATGAAAACGATGCTGACAAGACCCAACAAAACCACTGAAGTTATTATCAGAGGCCAATGAAAAGGGATGTCGAGTATTAAGGTTTTTAGCTCATTCATGAACTGACCATCTTAAATTGAAGCAAGAAATGACACGGAAGCATAACCAAACCAAGCGACGAAGAACATGAGGGAAATTATGACAAAACTCGGAAAGACAATTCCGATTTTGATATGTGGACTTAATTTCGACATTTTTGATTTTCGATTAGTTAGATCAACCATAGCTTTTCCATCTGAAGATTATTCATATCCTTTAAATCGGCAGGTTCTTAAAAAACTTTATGAACTGGCCTTTTAAGAAACGAAAAGAACAAAAGCGAATCGTCAATCCGATGGTTTACAAATGCAGTTATGTCGAAACGGAGTCAGGTCGCCTTTTAAAATACTGACAGTGAAGTGGAATCAAAGGCTTCTTCGAGAGCAACTTTAAACTCCTGAAGATTACAGGATGTTTAAAAACCTCGGGGCACCGATGATCTTTGCTGGTCTAGCCTTCTGATTTATCCGGTATCAGTACGATCAGAATGCCAAGGAGCGGACAGCCTATATCGAGGGTGATGAGGCTAATGATAAACGAGCATTCGAGCTTGCCCATAATTGTAACGAAGCCATGAGTAAATTAGCTCAAGCAGTTGAAATGAATACCAAGGCCATTGAACAAAACGGCAGGGATGATGTTAAACATATTTTTATTCAAATGAATGGCCTAGTTACCCACCAACTCCATTTGTATATAAATATGAATCTTATAACAACCTCATGGATTGAAATGGAAACATGATCGTACCACTACTTGCAGGATGTGCAAAGACTATGGCCGTGTCGATTGGCGTAATGAGTGGTGTTGAGGGTTTTGTGATGTTTATTCATCTTAGAATTGCGTCAATGAATAATGCCAACAATTGCAAATATACTTTTACCAGTGTAAACGTTGGCTTGTCCGGTGCGGTGAAAGCAGAAAACAGGCGCTCCTCTCAGAGACCTCGTGTTTCCCCTTTACCTGTTCTATCGCCCTACGCTTATTGACAGGGCTTATAAGTTTCCCGAGGCAAAATNCTTCAAAACTGCGTTCTCCAGAGAAAGGTCTGCAACCAATCGTTTTAGTCTGATGTTTTCCTTTTCCAGTTCCTTTATACGCTTCGCCTGGCCTCTACTCAATTCCCCGTATTCCTTCCTCCAGCAATAGTAGGTCTGTTCGGTCACTCCAATAGGTCGTACTGCTTGTGAAATGGTTTACCCTCAGATGGATGAATTTCAACTTCTCGAAGAAGATGAATGATCTGTTCTGGCTGAATCTCTTCTCGGCCATTGGTCCTCCTTTGGCAATGAGTTATTAAAATATTAACTCTTCTGATGGACCAATTTTAGGGGGGCAGGTCAATGAACAGTTGCTTCTGGCAGATGATTAACCCCGATGGAGGAAGTCGATTAAGGTTTTCAGGGTTTGAGGACTTCAAACCTGAAGTTGAGGGAGACGGGTTTCTCCGCAGGATTACCCCACATCAAACAATAATATCCAGCATCTTCTTTTGGAGTAAAATTACCCATGTAAGTTTGCAGCATTTTGGGATGTTGATCAAAAATCGTCTCTCCCTCCAAGTGGTAGTGAAGATTGAATTCGAGTGCTTCTTCTGCCTCAAAGGAGTATTCCAATTTCTTTGTTTTTTGCAGGCTGAGACAGGTTTCATAACCTTGTCCAGAGGGGATCTTGACGATCAGTTCGTCTCGGGTTTCCTGAGTCAGGTTGTGAGGCATCTGCCCTTCGTAATACTTTTCTGCATGATAAGCGATGACGAAGATAATCACAGATGCGATTAGGAAGGAAAAAAAATAACGTTTGAAGACATCCATTCGGAATCAGAGGGGGAATTTTTTCAAAAAATCATCCAGGAATAAATCCAACCTACTATTGACACCATTCGAGACCACCAGTTTGGCAAACTGCTTGGTGGGAAGGACNTNGGTCAGGTAGGCTGGACGGACAAAGGTCAAATACTGGTGGAGGCTGTAATGGGCACTGAGGCCATGCTCATTGAGATCTCTCAGACAACGTCTACAAACCGTCACATCTGGAGGACTTTCGAGGAAGAAGGAATAACTTAGCATCGAACGAATACTGGCATGCATCAGGACATAAAGTCCCTCAATGATCAAATAATCACCAGGAACGATTTTCACATATTCTTTGGTCCTTTTTGCCGGCACATAATCAAATTGAGGCATGCGTACAGGATTTCCTGCAGCCAGTTCATTCAGCGCTTTGTGAAAGAGACGNAAGTCAAGGGCCTTTGGCGAATCAAAATCGTATTTTTCAACCGGTATGTCTTCGGGTTTATCAAAGTAGTACTGATCCATGGGCAGCACTACCGATTTCGGTAAGCGTTCGTGGAGCATTCGGGTAAACAGGGTTTTGCCCATACCCGATCCTCCCCCGACGGCNATGATTTTCATGACTCTTCAGGGTTGGGCCACGGTTCTTCCATCATACTTTCCAAAGCCAGGCTCATCTGGTCAAGCAGTTCATTCTTGAAATACGGNACAAATCCGAGCACGGATGCCTTTAGCTGTTCTTCAAGAGTCAACCACTGGTATTGGATCATTTCCCGGTTTTGGTTAGCGCTGAAACTGTTGAGAATAATTTTCACTGATAGACCGCTTTCCTGCAAGATTCGAAGAGCAAGGAGGGAGGTTTCCAGATCACTGACGCCGATGCCACTGACCCAGATCAGTTGCGGATGCCACATTTTGATTACTTCCAACCAACTGCTGGAATCTGTGAAAGGAGTCAGCAACCCTGAAGGGCCTTCTATTAGGACCTGAGGGTACCGTTTACTGAGTTCATCGAGACGCTTTTCAATCAGTTTCAGGTCGAGGCGGATTCCGTCACGCTCTGCAGCTAGTTGAATAGGAAGGGTTTCGTTGAGAAGGTAGGGGTTGATCAGGCTGATGTGTTCAGGCATCCGGCCGATTTCCAGGAACCTTTCTGCGTCTGAAGCAAGATCTTTGGACTGGTACTCGATATCTCCGACATCAACAGGTTTGCNGGCCCCGATCGGCATTCCGCGTTTGCGTGCCAGTTGAAGCAATCCGAGGATGACCAATGTCTTTCCGGAACCAGCGGTTCCGCAGACACAGGTCAAAGCGTTCATTGTTCCTCGGCTCCGACGAAGATCATTTTCTTTCGCATCGAATCGAGCTTCCGTGTTTCCTGGCTTTGCATCTCATGGGAGATGTCCCTTACACTCAAGTAACGGTCACGAGGAACAAAACGCCGGCGTTCTTCACGTTCACGTCTTATTTTTTCCTGTTCAAGAAACTCCCAGATCACGATCGACTTTCCTTTCCGGGTGATTGAAATGTCGCGAATGTCCTCTTGAGAAAATCCGGAATCCTGGGCAGCCTTGATCAAGGTTTCCATTTCTTTGACAAATTTTTCGTGTTCCTTGCGCGCCTTGAGTTCCTTTTCGTCCAGCTCTTCCAGGGCTTGGGCTTGAACAGAAGACACTTCAAAATATCCGGAACAAGGAGCCAGCAGCAGGCTCAGCAACAGTGAAAGGGTCAAGATTGGCTGATTCATCATCCTGTGTATGAAAAATGCATTTGCAGTATGCTTATGAAAACAAAAGCGTTCATGCAAAGCACGAGCAAAAACCATCAGAAACTGCATTGGGATATTCCACCTGTGTTGAAGTACCTCCAAAACCAAGGTTCCCTTCAAGATTAACATGAGTATTTGTTTTTGGAAATGGAACCGAAAAACTTGGAGAATGTTGCTCCAGATCCAGGTCTCTCTCCTGATGATGGTTCTTCTTTTGGGAGGATGCACCAGCGAAGAGCAAATCCGAAAATCAGCACTGCGTTATTTCAAAGAGGGGAACACGGCTTTCCTTCACCGTGATTATCAAAACGCGATTTGGAACTATCGCAAGGCGATTACCATGGACACCGAAACCCCGGAGTTCTATTTCAACTTGGGTTTGGTTTATTATGAACTTGGAAATTTTCCTGAAGCCCTGGATGCCTATAAACGTGCGGCGGAACTTCGACCCAGGCTTTCTGACACCTACTACAATATTGCTCTCGTTTATCACCGTATGGAACAAAGTAATGAGGCTGACCGCTATTATACCCGATACCAGGATATGCTCAGCCTGCGTAAGGCGAAGGAACTTGCAAGAAAGAAGGCTGAGCAGGCTCAGCCACAACCACAACAAGCCATGGTTCCTGAAAATCCTAATGCTCTCAAAACGGGAGTTCGAAAAGTGAAAGGACAAAAACCTGTCATCAAAAAACAAAGTCCGACCCTTGCTTCATCAAAAAATACCTCTTCCAAGCTCAAGTTCTCAGCACCTCCAAGGGGTGCGACGAAAAGCATTCCGAATTGGGAATGATTTGAGCTTTTCCTGATTCCAGTTTCCTTCATTCAATCGTTCTTAGTTTGCTGAACCGTTACCCTCGGTTTGCTTGAGTCTTTTGCCGGGCAGGAATACCATTTTCATGAAGCACGCCGCTATAACCTTATTCCTGAAGAACGGATGGACATTTCTCGTCATTACCAACAGAGGTTCGAACTCAAATACGGGTGTAACCCCCAACAGCAACAGGCTGCAGTATTTTCAATGCAAGGCAGTCCGCTGCCGTTTGAAATACTGAACGGCACACCGGGATACATCAACTTGCTGGATGCACTCAACGCCTGGCAGTTGGTGATGGAACTGGATGAAGCACTCGATCTGCCTGCAGCGACTTCCTTTAAGCATGTGAGCCCTGCAGGAGCAGCGGTCGGGGTTGCTTTGAATGATGATCTGAAAGAAATATACGGGATAGAAGAAAACAACCTGACCCCACTCGCCACTGCCTACCTGAGGGCCCGTGGTGCTGATCCTTTGTCCTCCTTTGGTGATTTCATTGCTCTGAGCCGCAATGTCGACCGCGAAACAGCACTTCTCATCCGCAAACTGGTTTCTGATGGCATCATTGCCCCGTCCTATNATCCTGAAGCACTGGAAATCCTGAGGGAGAAGAAAAAGGGAGGATTCATCATCCTCCAAGCTGATGAGGATGCTCAACCCGAGGAAGTGTTGGAATATCGTGAGGTTTATGGAACGGTTTTCCGTCAGCAGCGTAATCTGACTAAACTCAGTGATGAAGCTCTGCTCGGTAATCTGGTGACACGCAACCGCGAACTTTCGGAAGAAATACGCCGGGACCTTGTGCTGGCATCGATCTCCCTCAAGTATACCCAGTCCAATTCGGTGGGCTATGCCCTGGATGGCCAGATGATCGGTATTGGGGCAGGCCAACAAAGTCGGGTCGACTGCACCAAACTCGCAGGCCGCAAAGCAGAGACNTGGCATATGCGATCTCATCCACGTGTCCGCTCCCTGCCGTTTCGAGACGAAGTTGGAAATGTCGAAAGGACCAATGCCCGGATTGCATTCATCGAAGGGGAAATGACACGGCCCGAAAGGGAGTCATGGCTTAGGTTTTTTGTTGAAGATCCGGGAGAACTAAGTCCTCAGGAGAAAGCAACACACATCGAGAGGATGAAAGGCATTTCTCTTTCTTCGGACGCTTTTCTGCCTTTCCGGGACAATCTTGACCAGGCGGTCAGACGAGGAGTCCAATATGTTGTCCAGCCCGGAGGGAGTCTGCGTGATGACCTTTTGATCGAAGCCGCAAATGAATATGGAATGGTGATGGCTTTTTCCGGGATCCGCCTGTTTCATCACTGAACCAATGTCAGTCTTGGAGTACTTCCCCTTCGACGGCAAACCCCACCGTTGGACCATGGGGATCCGCACCATGAAGGAAGAGGAATGGTTCCAGGTTGAAAATGATTATTCCGGGCATCTGAAAGAACGAAGGAAACTGCTTCAAACGCGTCATGATGAGGTCTTTGCAGCACTTCCAGGCTCTGAAGCGGCTTGTTATGAAGTCATGTCGGTCCTGGCCGATCATTTGCCCAAACACCACCCCAGTTATTTCCAGCGTCAGGATCAGAGGTTGATCACCCTGGAAAACAATGAATCGTGGNATCTTCAAAATCCACCCAAACACCCTCTTGAATGTGCCGGGCTCTGGGTGCAGGAAGACCTTTGTGTAATGGAAGAGGCTCCNAAGGATGCCGATGATTCAGGAGAATACCGGCTGACCGCTGCAGTGCTCTGCTTCCCAACCCGCTGGCATCTTCTGGAAAAAATCGGCAGACCAATGTCTGAAATCCATGATCCGATTCCAGGTTACCGAGAGCAGATCAATGCTCCGGTGAATCTTTTCTTTTCCAGGCTAAAAGTAGGTCAACCCATCTGGCGTCTCAACTGGGGCCTCAATGATGATGCCAATCTGTTCCAGCCAAACGGATTTCCTGGTGAAGGACTGAACCCGAGGCTGACGGAAGACAATACGGCCGATGAAGTCTACCTTCGTGTTGAGCGCCAGACCCTGAGCAAACTGCCCCAAAGCGGGGCGATCCTCTTCACCATCCGGATTCACCAACAGCCTTTACGTACCCTCGAAGATCGGCCTGAACTGGCCGCAAGACTTGCCCAAACCCTTAGGTACTGGCCAGAATCGGTGGCGGGATACAAAGGGCTTTCCTCCCATGGGGCTCTGACCCTCAAATATTTGGACCAAATCTCCTGAAGCAATAGTGTTGTGTCGTTCAGTCACAGCAGTATTTTTAAAAAATTTTCGTACTCATACGAATATGGAACGATTTTCGCAAACCCAAAGGCGGGAAACCAAGGAGGAAGCATGATTACATTGAACCGCATCCCATCCCATCTGGAATCCGCTACCTGGAAAAAACCTGGCAGGAAAACGGCATCCGCTTCGGAAGAAGGGCAGAGCCATGATTTTGAGGATATGTTCCAGGCCGTTTCTGAAAATTCCGAAATCAGTGCTCCTGCTGATCGGGAACCTTCCAAATATTCCCGCAAACCTCCCGGTAAGAAAAACAAGCTGGACCTTAGCGTTTAATTTTTTGTTCGCTTCGGGTTCTTGTCTCTTTTATTGCTGAAACAGGTTGAAAATGGGAAGAACAATTTTTTTAGCAATTATTTTTGGTTTGACAGAAATTGAAAATTGGAATAGGTACAAGACAGGTAACCTATTCAAACCTTGATGAATTCAGTCTGCTGATGATTTAAACGTTTAGCTGGAATCGTTAAGACCACCCTTTGAGGAGAGAGGAATGGTCAGTATTATCCCAGTCGACTTTTACTGCCTTAAGAATTGCCTTCCTGAAGAATCCTTCCTTCCGGATTCTGTGGCAGTGCCTAGTAGAACATCTTTGGAGCTACTGGAACATTCCGAAGATGCTCACCCTTTGTGTGATCCTTCTTTTTACAAATATAACAAATTCCACATTACAAAGGCACGGTCTCCTCCTGGTTGGANTGAAGTTGCTACAGGGAAGGTTTTTTTNGGGGATACATCAAGGGCAGGAGGAGCATGGTAAAGACTGAAAAGAAGCTGCAGACCAAACAGTTGCTCAGTGAGGGACAGGCCAAAATTTCAGAAATCCTGGATAGCAAAGGACGGGATGTGGTAGAGGCGGACCATCAGGCCAGTGTGGCACTGGCAGTCGAGCGGATGTGTTTTCATAAAGTAGGGTCGGTGGTGGTGGTCAAGCAATGGGATCCGGTGGGGCTTTTNACTGAACGTGATCTGATGCATCGAGTCGTCAACCGAANCCAGGATCCATCGGNTACTCCACTCAGATCCGTGATGACCACCCCGTTTGCGGTTGGTTCCCCCAAGATGAGTATTTTAGAAGCTTCCGAGTTGATGAGTGACAACTTTATCAGGCATCTGCCCATTTATGATGAAGGCAGNCTGATTGGGATGGTGTCTTCAGGAGACATCCTGGCTTTTAAACTCAGAGAAAATGAACGTTCGATGAAATACCTTGAAGATTATTTCTTTAGCCATTGAACTCAAAAAAGGAGGATTTATGGATCTTTTCTATACTGCTGAATGGATGGCCAGACAGGATCAGGAACAAAATCTACCATTACTGAAAAGATTGAAATTGCAGCCTGTGCAGGATGACCGATCGGTCTATGTCCTGTTCGATGATGATACGGAGAAGGCCAGGATTGATTTAAACGATAGAAATCCTGGGGAAGTTTTCAAGGCAAGGATCCGGGAAAATGGAAATACTTTTACTATCAAGGATGATTCCGATGATTCGAGCCGAATCCAAATGCGAGTAAACGGAACCCTGCTGGAAGCCCAATGCCGGGGTTGGTTGGGGCACTGCATTTGTCTAAAACATGAAGGTACGGAGTATCAATTGCAGCGAAATCCTCTGACCCGCAGTTTCACGCTTTTTGAGGAGAACGGGAGGGAACTCGGGAGCATTCAGGCAGAATCTTTTTTTTCAGACAACTACCTGATTCAGTTGCCTAAGGAGTTTCCGTTTTCTTTGATGCTTTTCTTTAGTGTCCTGGCCCTTTGTGACTCGGAAAGGCCAATGATGCCAGTCTACAACAGTTATTGGTATTACGGCTAAAATTTGAATGACTTTATACTAAAATTGGATCTAAATCTTCTCAACAGCAAACCATTTTGAAACTAAGGTGCTTCGTCGGCGGAAAGGTCCGCACCACTCCCATTGCGGATTTTAAAAATCTGGATGAACTGATGGATCGTCTGATGGAGGAGGATTTTCCCGACACTTCCTTCCAGCATCCGGATGGACGTTTGATGCGTTTCGAAAGGATCAACTGGGCGGATTTCCGCAAACACTATCGACATCCCAAGCAACGTCCTTTGCGGATGAGAAACACCGAAAGTGGGAAGATCTTTGTTCTTGATCTGATTCCGGAAAATTCTGCAGAAGGAGCCTGAAACACAGGGGGTTGAAATCAATCCAGGCCTTCAACGCCTGGGCATCAGAAAAAAGGAAATTGATCTGTGGCAATCCCATCGGTCTTCTAGTTGATGAGGTTTGAGGGGATTGGGGAAAATTCAGTAAATTTTTAAGTGGTTTTTACTGGATCAGAATGGATCACCAAGTTCCGAATGCGATGACCAGAATCTTTTTGAATTTTGGCTGTCATTGACTTTTTTCAGGAAGAACACTTTCCAAAATGGATTGGTCTAGCTTTTCAAAATCCTGATATCCGATCAGGTCATAAAGTTCACTCCTGCTTTGCATCCGGTCCAACCACCCTCGGGCGTCTCCAGTTTCTGCTAAATCTGCATAGAATTTCTCAATGGTCTTCATTGCCACCCTCAGTGAAGAAGCAGGCCAGATCACGATGCTGACTCCCAAAGACTCGAATTCGCTGAGAGTGCGATGAGGTGTTCTGCCGAATTCGGTCATGTTGGCAAGGATCGGAATGTATAGTTCTTTGGAGAAAAGTCGAAAATCCTCTGCTTNGGTGAGCGCCTCAGGAAAGAGAATGTCCGCTCCTGCCTCTTGATAGATTTGAGCTCTTCTGAGGGCTTCCTGTAGACTTTCTGCTGCGGAATCAGTACGTGCAACGATTTTGAGGTGGGAACGGGCTTTGACGGCGGCACTGATTTTATGTGCCATTTCCTCAGCATTGATAAGTCTCTTGTTGCTGAGATGTCCGCATTTCTTGGGCAGCATCTGGTCTTCCAGTTGGATTGCCGCGGCACCTGCCTCTTCCAGATCCTTAACGAGGCGCATCACATTCAATGCTTCACCATAACCCGTATCTCCGTCGACGATGACTGGAAGATCTGTTGCACGGTAGAGGGATTTAACTGCACTACAGAGTTCATCCTGGGTGATGATCCCCAGATCCGGAAGTCCCATGGAAGCCGATAGGGCCGCACCAGAAAGATAAAGTGCCCGGAATCCTGCACGTTTTGCGAGCAAACCGCAGAGAGCATGATGTGCCCCGGGTACTCCAAGGATTCCGGGTTCCATCAATCTTTGAGCCAAAACATCTCCGGGACGTTCAAGGTTTTGTGCTTCCAAAATGGTCATCGTTTTTCTCAAAGTTTAGGCAAATAAAGGATGCTTCCGGAAGTATCACCACCGGAAAACCAAAAGGGTGTATTGTAAGAACCTGTCAAAAATGGAGAAAGCCCCTTTTCAGTGCTCTCCCACCTTCTGCCTCCGTTCAATCGTTTTAAGGACGCTCGAGGCGGCCAGAGTCAGGGCGACATAAAGCAGCGCTGCCGTATTGAATGGTGTAAAGGCGAGAAAGGTTGCAGCCTGGAACTCACGCATGCGCATGGTCACATCTCGGATGGACAGCACAGAAAGCAAGGCTGTGTCCTTGAGCATCGCAATGAATTCGTTACCCAGTGCTGGAGTGATGATCTTGATCGCCTGGGGCAGAATGACGAACCGCACGATCATCCATTCGCGAAGACCCATCGTTCGTGCTGCTTCGATCTGCCCTTTGGGGATTGCCTCGATGCCTGCACGGAAGATTTCCGCCATGTAGGCCGAATACCCGATGCCGATGGCAATGATGCCTCGAAACATGTTGGGTATGCTGATCACCCCACCTGAAAGCTCCTTCACTGCACCCGCCAGCGGGAGTCCGATGTAGAGTACGATGACCAGCATCGGAATGCCCCGTAGGGTGTCGATNAGAAAGGCCGCCAGCACACGGAGCGGATGCATTNTGTTAAGCACTCCAGCGCCTGTCAGCAGCAAAAGCCCCAGTCCCAGTACGATGATGGCATAGGCCCGGAAACTGTACTCCTTCGCCAGGTATTCGGTACGCCACATGACTGGCCAGGCTGGGTCGACCGAGGTTGTCGGAAGCAGGGCTCCACTGATACGGTTGTTCTTTGTAAAAAGCTCAATCGCTTTTTCTACCGTTGCAACACTCCGGATTTTCACCGAACGTCCTTCCAGGTCAAAGGCTTCTCCATCTCTGATTTCATTGGTGATGCCCTGTGGGGTGCCTTTGATGATCGCGATCCTCTGATCCAGATTTCCGACCAGTACTACCTCTATTTGTGGACGACTGAAATACCACAGACTAACAGCCACCAGCAGTACTCCTACCACCGTGTGGATCAGGAAGGTTCTTTCCCGAACTTTGAGTTCACTGAGCAATGCCAAAAGCAACCCGANGACAGAGGCAATCGCATAGGCGAGGAAGGTTGCCCGCAGCGTGGCCATCAATCCGGAAGCAAAACCTGCATGTGCGATCAAAAAGATGTACAAGAACATGCCGAGATTGAAGACCCCGAAAAAGAGCATTCCGTACTTCAGTAGAGTCTGTGACGATCGGTACAGTCTTGAAAAAACAAATGCTGCCAAAACCAGCAGCATCAGGTAATAGCCACACACCTGTTGGATCAGTTCCCGGAACCAGAGGAGGATTTCAGGCTGGGCAATGCGATTCTGCCCGTCGATAACGATCCAAGTGGTGCTNGACACGTCCAGGTCATTGACCAGGATGGATTCCACCAAAGGCGTCGGATCTATTGCAAAACCGGCAAGAACTACAGCGGTTCCATGCAGGATCCCATAGACGAGGGACATGCGGATCCGTTGATTCCGCTGAAATTCATCCTGGTCCGGAGCAAGCGAACTCCACGCGTTTTTAAGTGCGAACAGCCCGAGCAACAGTCCGATCACGACAAACAGGAATAACCCGAGCAGTGTCCATGGATGCTCCTCGATACCGAGGATGTGGGCCAATGCCCGCTGGTATCGTGCTGAAGATGCAAAAATATAGATGACGAACGGTGTGGCACCTAGGACCACCAGGTTGCTCGGACGGAGTCCTCGCAAACGGGAGAAGAGCCACAAACTCATGGATTCCCCCAGGCCGACTCAAGGCAAGGAGGAAAGGAAAACACGAGAGGAAGAAAAGGAATTGGAGGAAGTGGGGTTTCCGGATCAACCACCGAAAACCCCTTTTTGGAACAAGTCCTCGGACTTTTTATTACTTGGGCCACCACTTCAGGACCAATCGGTCCATGGTGCCGTTGGACTTGATCATTGCCAGTCCTTCGTTGAAGGGATCGACCAGTTCACTGCCTTCCTGGAATACCAGGCCCAGAGGGTCAGAGGAAAGCCCGTTGATGCCTACCGTCAGTTCCCCTGCAAATTCCTGTTCCCAAGCTGCAGCGGCAGTCGAGTCGATGATCACACCTCCGACGTCTCCGTTCTGGAGGGCAACAACTGCAGCAGAGAAAGCATCATAAAGCGCCACGTTGTCACGTCCAACCAGTTTGATCCCCAAATCGGCGTTGGTGGTACCTGTTTGAGAACCAAGTTTCATCTTTCCGGATTTGAAGGTGTTCATTGACACCTTCCCGACATCTTCAACACGCATCAGCACACCTTGCTGCACGATGATGTAGGGGTCGGAAAAATCAACAATTTTGTCACGTTCATCGGTGATCGTNACTCCGGAAACCACCATGTCCCAGCTACCTTGTGCCAAAGCCGGAAAGATGCCTTCCCACGAGGTTGGGTTCCAGACTGGAACACAGTTCACCAGTTTGCAGATCTCGACCACCACATCCACGTCGTAGCCCACCACTTGTTTGGTGTTTTCATCGATGGATTCATGGGGTGGATAAGTGGGATCGGTTCCGATCTGAACTACTTTTCCACCAAGATCGGTGGCATGCAGAGGCAGNGCCAGCAGAAATGCTGCCGATAGCANAGTGATTAAACGTTTCATGGAATTCTCCATAGTATGTTTTCAAATAGGCATGAANCTGAAGCTTCATGCAGAATTTAACAGCCAACCATAACATCACAGTTTTTTCAACAAAACAATTATTTTGATGGTAAGTAAGGTAATGCTGGCCTTGAAAGGGGAAAAAAGAGATTGCTTTTCGATTTGAACTTGCACTGAAGCTCATTGACATGACTGACTGTGCTTCTCATACTTCATGTTTTCCCTTTTTATTCATCTTTGAAATGTCTGACAGCAAACAAATCCTAAATCGAAATCACTGGGTTTTTGATATGGATGGAACGTTGACGGTTGCAGTCCACAAATTCGATGAAATTCGTGAAGAACTTGGATTGGAACCAGGCCTTCCGATTGTCAAAACCCTGGATTCGATGTCCCCAGAAGAGGCAACACCTCTCAGACTAAGATTGCAGAATATAGAAATCGAATTGGCCCGTCAGGCTCAGCCTGCTGAAGGTTTGGAAGGTCTCTTGAGAACCCTCCAAAGCAAGGGGTGCAAACTCGGAATAATCACCCTCAACACGAGGGAAAATGCCTGGATCACTCTTGAGGCTCTAGGGATAGACGGTTTTTTTGAAGATTTCTTCGTGATGGGCAGATTTTGTTCTCTTCCCAAACCTTCTCCTGAGGGAGTGAAAAAAATGATGCAGGAATGGCAAACCGACGAAGAGGATACCTTGGTTGTCGGTGATTTCCTCTATGACCTGCAGATGGGACGCAGTGCAGGAACGGCCACAGTTCATGTCGATCCCACTTCCCAATTCCTCTGGCCGGAAATGGCAGATTTCCAGTGTTCTTCCCTGAAAGACCTGCAACAGCTTCTATCTTGAAAGACCCGGGCTGACGTTGATTAAGATGGACCTGCTTTCTGCAACATTGACCCTGATCCTGATCATGGACCCGTTGGGGAATATTCCGATGTTCCTTTCGATCCTAAAACAGATTCCTGATGAAAAACGTCGAAGGAAAATCCTCATCCGAGAATTGCTTTTGGCCCTTCTGGTATTGTTGATTTTCCTGTTTCTGGGGCGGTATCTTTTAAACTGGCTCAACCTGCAACAACAATCGTTGAGAATCGGAGGGGGGATTGTGCTCTTCCTGATCGCCTTGAAGATGATTTTTCCTCCACCCACTGGCGGGATCATGGGGCATTTTCCTGAAGGCGAACCTCTGCTTGTGCCGCTTGCTGTTCCATTGCTTGCTGGTCCATCCACTCTGGGGATGTTGGTCCTGCTCAGTAGCAAAGCACCGGATAAATGGATGAGTTGGTTGATCGCAGTGATTCTGGCATGGTCGCTGACGAGTTTGATCATGATATGTGCGGGCAGCTTCCATCGTCTGCTGGGGGAAAAAGGACTGGTTGCAATCGAACGACTGATGGGGATGGTACTTGTGACCCTTTCTGTGCAAATGCTCCTAGATGGCTTCAGTGACTATTTGCGTGACCTTCTTGCTGGGTAAGAGATCCCTTTGATTCCTTTTTTTTAATTCCTTTTTATAACCACCACTCATCTTGATGAGGGGTGTCAGAGGTGTTTTTTAAAGGACAAAAAAAATCTATGGATGAAAATTCTGGTTTCTCCAAACGAAGGCCCACTGATTTTGCTCCTCCTTCCATCAGTCTTTCAGGATGACACACCACTTGCATGTCCGAAGAGAAGTGCCTAGTCTCACAAAAACCCTATCTTTTTGCGCATACACATATGAAACGTGTTCTGATCCTGCTTTTGGCCGGACTTACCTTGAGCATTGCCGCTCCATTGTGGGCACAAGAGGAAGGAAGTGCCATCGCAACGCTCTCAAAGGTCGAGGGATATGTTGAAGTTTTTTCGGAAGCCAAGAGTAAAACCCGACGTGGGCGTGAAGGGTTGATGCTTTTTGCCGGAGAACGAGTGAATACGGGAAAAAACAGTAAGGTTACCGTAGAGTTTCGAGATGGTTCCACTTTTCGTCTTTTCCGAAAAACCGATTTTCTGATCGAAGAAGGGATTGAACAACAAACCCGTGAACGAAGTTTTAAATATCAACTCTCGATGAAACTCGGATCACTTCACGGACGCATGAAGCGTGGTATGCAGCGAACTAGATTACGAACTCCAACGGCCATTGTCGGTGTCAAGGGTACCACCGTTCGCATTACCGAAACCAGCAAAGGACAGGCGACGATTGGGCTGTCTGAAGGAAAGATCGAAGTCACCAATGCCGTGTCCAGTATCGAATTAAAAGCAGGACAGTGGCTTCCAGAAATCGGGCGAACCGACGAACTGGATGAAAAAATCTCCAAATTACCGAACCTGCTTTTCTTGAAAACGGAGGAATACGAACTGGATTTCAGCGACAAGCATTCGAAGCAGTTGTTCATCAGTATTCAGATGGAAGACAGTCAGAGTGGGAAAATGACCAAACGAACCGGTCCTGTTCGGTTGGAATCAGAATATTACAGTATCAAAATGCCAAATCAGGTGTTTCTGGATGCTGAAGGTTTCATCCGTTTCCCGATTGAAATAGACCCTCCACGAATGGACGATCCCGAGTTCAACGGACTGATCCAGATCCGGGCCAACATGGACGATATTGGTTTTGATGATGTAGGAGAAGGGATGATGGTGCTGAGGGTGGTCAATGGTCAACGAAAGCGTTCTCTGTTCATTGATCCAAAGAACGATCGCATCGAAAAACGCTGATCCTTTTAGTATCTCAGAAGGACAAGGTGTTCCTGTTTCCCGTCCCTGCCATATTCTTCTTTTTCCTGAGACAAAGGTTTTAGCTCACGAGAGGCACTGGCAGCCATCTTCCAGCCTTCACTACCAGAAAACCTGCGGACGAATTCCAAGGAATCCACCCTTTTGCCTCGTTCCAGCCAATCCTCAAAAATTAGAATGCATCGTCCTCCGGAAACGGTGGCACGTCGGAGGTTGAGCATCACCTTTCGGAAACGTGGCGTCCAGTGTTTTTTCAAAAGATCCGTTCCAGTGCCCAAAAGCTCATCCTCAATTGGTTTGAAAGGCAGATCCAGCCATTTCAGCAGTAATTGTTGGGATCGCATGTGCTTTGAACTACCTGGAAAAGGAGGGCGAGAAAGAATCAAATCCGCTTCTATTGGAGGATCATGCTCGATCTTCAACGTATCTCCAACATGGAGAATGGGATTTTCTATGAGACGGATCATCGATGCCAGTTCCGTTTGAGCTTCGATCAATTCCTTTGTGCGTTCACTCATTGCCTTGCCGAATTGTCCACGGCCTACTCGGGATTGTCGATGAATGGCGTCAGGTTCTGGAGTGAAACGGTAGATGAGGCTCGAGAAAACAGCACGCAGACTTTCTCGTACGGCAGGGTCGGGAAGTTGGTTGATGCGTTCCATCCAATGCAGCATCTCCACGAGCAGATGTGGAGGATAGCGGTTTTGTAGCCACTCTGCATGAGTATGTTGAACCCTACGTTTGCCTAGCTTTTCTTGCTCGATGCCCTGACGAAGTTCTTCGACTTCGGTCCAAACCCTGCGGGCATTGCGTAGACTGAGCCATCGGCATCGTTCTCTGGTGATCACCCGTGCAATCGGATTGAGATCGTTGCCCGCTACCCGCATTCCCGCAAGCAATCCTTCCAGCAAAACGGTACCGCTACCCATGAAGGGGTCATAAAGCAAACCATTGTTTCCAAAATGCTCCACAAGAAGCTTCGCCATGTGAACCGGCATCCTTCCAGGATAGAAATGAAATCCCTGGGTGAAGTGCGGACTCGAGGAGGCTGCCTGAAAAACCTGAAGAAGGAACGGTCCTTCTTTACCGGAAAAGGCCTTATAAGGCATTTCTGATTTTGAAGAATGCCTCCGGGAGTAAACCTTTTTCGTAGAATCCTTTTGTGAAAACCCTGTTGGACTTTTTTTTGGGAATTTTCCACTTCTCAAAGGATGTTTTTTGCTCTTCTCGAAAGGAAGTGGGAGCAATTTTTTTTGGGTCCCACGGGGTCTATTTTCTTCGTCGGGGATAAATATTTTATTAGGTTGAACCGGTTTTTGTTTCAAGGCTGCCGGTTTGCCTTTTGATTTACGGACTCGTTTTGGAATTTTCTCGAGGTCCACCGCGTCGAGTTCGATTTCTTCCTGATGGGGAGGTTTTTTATTGTCAGTTGGTTCCATGTTTGATGCTCATGAGAATCGAGACTCCAACGATCATAACTCCTCCAACAAGAGTCTGTAGAGTGGGAATTTCAGAAAGAAGAATGAGGGCGAAAAGGATTCCATAGACCGGTTCAAGGCCCGCATGCAGGAGGCTTGTCAACTGGACAGAAACCTGACGGAGGCCGTTGATCAGAAGCACATGCCCGGTGGCTGTGCATAACAGCCCTAGAAGCAGCAGCAGTCCAATTTCTTCTGGGCTGAATTGCCATTCATGCTGAAGTGAGAGGGGCAGTAATAACATTGCTGCGATACCGTTTTGCCAACAGGCAACGGTGAGCGGGTGGTGGTGTTGTACGTGCTTTCGATTGAGAAGGGTCAGGACCGCAAAACTGAAACTAGCAAAAATCCCCCAACTCAAACCTTGCAGTACTTCTTCTTGGGTGAGTTCCTTGGGAGCAGAAGATCCTGATGTTGCGATCAACACCAGACCTGCCATGACCGCAGTCACGGCAATGATGTTCCTGCGTTTGAGCCGTTCCGGAAAGAACATGGGTTCAAGAAAGGTTGTGAACAAGGGGTAGCTCGAAAAGGAAAGCAGTCCGATGGCGACACTGGAAATCTGGATTGAACGGAAAAAACCTATCCAGTGAACCGCAAGGATGCAGCCGGTCATTCCCATCCAAATCCAATGCTGCCTGTCTTTCAATAACAGTGGAACCTGCATCAGCCGATGAACCAGTACAAGGGCAACAAAGGCGATCAGTGTCCGCCCTTGGACGATCAGCACCGCATCAAAGTTCAGAAATTTACCGAAAAGACCAGCGGTTCCGAAAAGCAGGATGGACCCGTGGATGCTGATCAAACCACCCGGCATGGTCCAAAACCTTTTTTGGATGGAATCAGGTCTTCCTGTTGAAAAGCGGTTGTGATACGAATTCCCTTCCTTTCCCTGTTTTTAGGCGGCACGCCTGGAGCGCAAATAGACCCTGAGGATCGTCACTGCAGCAGGAGTCATCCCGCTCGTCCGGCTGGCCTGGCCAAGAGTAACGGGTTGAAGTGCTTCCAGGATTTCGATGACTTCTATAGAAAGTCCTGGAATTGTTTCGTATTTCAGACCTGAAGGAATACGGATCTGGTCCAGGACCTTGATGTGTTTCAATTCCTGTTCTTGACGAGCCAGGTAGCCTTCATACTTGAAACAGATTTCGGCTTGTTCCCTGACCGTCGTGTCATATTCCTTCCAGTCCAGGTTCCCATTCAGAAGTTGTGATTGTTCAAGCATCTGGATTTTGATACCTGGACGTTTAATTAAACCGGAGAGGTTAGTGCTGTTTTTCAGCGGTGCTTCTCCCAGTTTTTCCAATTCCTTCTGAACTTCCGCAACAGGACTAACACGGGTTGAGGAAAGCATTGAGACCAGGCCTTTGATCTGTAACTGCTTGTGTTTCAGTTGGTTATGGTACTCTGAATCGAGAAGACCCAGTTCCCAACCTTTTTCAGAAAGTCTCAGGTCTGCATTGTCTTCTCTCAAATGGAGGCGGTGTTCGGCTCGGGATGTGAACATTCGGTAGGGCTCTGACACTCCACGGGTGATCAGATCGTCCAGCATTACCCCAATATATGCCTCACTGCGCAAAAGAAGGAACGGTTCTTCTCCGCGCACTTTGCGGGCAGCATTGATTCCAGCCATCAACCCTTGTGCTGCGGCCTCCTCATATCCGGTGGTGCCGTTGATCTGTCCTGCGAGAAATAATCCTTCCACCATCTTCAACTCAAGGCTTGATTGGAGCTGAATAGGGTCCACGTAATCGTATTCAATCGCGTAACCGGGTCGAATGATTTCCACCTGTTCGAGCCCTTCGATGGTACGCAGGAAATCCAACTGGACCTCGGCAGGAAGACTGGTGGACAACCCGTTCGGGTAGATCATCAGGTTTTCTTCTGCCAGTCCTGTTGGTTCCAGGAAAACCTGGTGACGATCTTTGTCGGCAAACTTGACGATCTTGTCTTCAATCGAGGGGCAATAACGTGGGCCAATGCCTTTGATTTGACCTCCGTAGAGTGCAGAACGTTGGAGGTTTTCCTGGATCACTTGGTGTGTCCTGGCATTGGTGAAAACGATATGACAAGGAACTTGTGGAAGTAGAATTTCGGAATCCCAGAAGGAAAACTTTTTAGGAGGGTCATCCCCGGGCTGAACCTGAAGTGAACTCCAGTCGATGGTCTTTTTGTCCAGACGGGCAGGTGTCCCGGTTTTCATCCGTCCCATCCGAAGTTTTTGTCCTGCGAGGCTCAAAGAAAGTTTCTTTGCAGGAGGTTCGTCTACTCTTCCTGCTTCAACACGCTCATCCCCACGATGGATCATTCCATTCAGGAAAGTTCCAGCAGTGACGATGACGGTGCTTGCGTAAAACTCCTCGATATTGGTGCGGATGCCCACCACTCGGTTTTTACGGATCAGCAGTTCTTCGACGAGTCCTTCAGTGATTTCCAGATTCGGTTGATTTTCGACCGCCTTCCTCATGTATCGATGATACTCGTACATTTCTGATTGGCATCGTGAACCACGTGTTGCTGGTCCCCTTGAGGCGTTCAAAACCCGGAATTGGATCCCGGTTGCGTCTGCAGCCTTGCCCATCTCTCCTCCAAGAGCATCGATTTCCTTGACCAGATGTCCCTTGCCAATCCCCCCGATCGCGGGGTTGCAGGACATTTGTGCAATCGTTTCCCTCGAAATGGTCACGAGCAGGGTTTGTGCTCCCATACGAGCTGCCGCAAGCGCGGCTTCACAGCCTGCGTGACCTGCGCCGACGACGAGAACTTCATAGGAATGGTGATGTGCGAGCATCTCTCTTGATCTTAAAAACCGCTCTTCGGGTTATGGCCTTTATTCTTGTAGCAAAGAAAATTCAAAGAAACTGAAGAAACTTGTATTCCATTCTAATTTTTATCATCAAAAACTAGACACTTATGGTAACCTTTGTGGTCTGAAAAAGATATGCTGCATTAGAAAGCTTTTTCGCTTCCTTCAGCTTGGAAAGAATCCCTAGAACTGAATCAAAACCCATGCCCTCAAGAATCTGGAATTCACTGACGGACTATCGCTTCCTGGTCGAAACACAGGATGAACAAGAGGATCATGATGAAGAGGAGGTTCGGCAGATACTAAACGTTCCAGCTTTCCGTTTCTGGAGCGTGGTCTTCATATCTCTTTCGATTTGCGGGATGTTGCTCATCATCCTGCCTTTGCTGCAGCGTTTGATCCCGATTTAAATTCTGGATTCAGTCCGTCTTTAAGGGCTTGTTTCCATCCCTCCAAAGCGGTTGAAAAACCCTGCATCACGCACCCCACCCCAACCGTATTGTTTGACGTCTTCCCCAAAGATCATGTAATGGGGGATCCCTGATCCCGAGTAAAGTGGAAGTGCATAAAGTGAAAGACGCTCGGCCTTATCTGAATTTCCGGTGAGAAATGCGACCATCTTTTTGAGGTTGAGAGGATTGGGAAAGATCATTGCCAGTGAAAGTTCCCCCTCAAAGTTTTTTCCATCGAGTTGGATTCCTGAATCACTCAGTTGTGCTGGTGTTTTAGGGAGCAGTTTCTTCAGCATCAGATTCCTGGAAGGTGAGCCAAGCAGGATCAGGTTGAAGTTCTTGATGACTTCTTTAGTGACTTCAGTATCCTTCAGGATACGGACGTATCCGTTTCCTCGTCTCCACCATCCACCGGCGATCAGTCTTGCCATATCCAATGTGCCGGGATCATCATCGATCACCAGCACGAAGGGATTGAAGAAGACGGATTTGAATGCACCGTGTTTTCGAAACGCCTGAGCCATTGGGCTTTCCAAATTATTACCAAGTACCAGTTTGCTTTTCCCGGAAACGGAGATCATGGTTCCGTTCCAATGGACCTGGTTCACCTCATGTTGGAGTTGTTCCAGATCGATTTCCAGGGATCGGACATTTTCAGTTTTAAGGGTAACATTGCCGTTGTTGACGGAGGCCTCAATCCGGGTTTGGGTCATGGGTTTTTCCTGCGAAAGAACCCGGATCCAGTAAAAACGGTTGTTGAGGGAAAGATCATACAAACGGATCTTGAAGGCATCCGGAACGGTCCTTCGACGTTTTTTGAGGAAATCGATGATTTCGTCATTGTCCAGGGCATCGGAACCTCCTCCCGCAGAACGGGGTTCATCCCACCAGTGAGCTTTGTCCGGAAGTTCACGGTAGTTGACATCGAAATTTCTGGCCTCGAGATGCTTGCGAAAAAGCCGTGCATGCATCGGTGGGACTGTTTTGTCTTTGGCTCCCTGGGTGATGATGACCGGAAGATGTTCCGCGTTTTCCAGGAAGAACAGATTGTTCCCGTCATTTCTAGCTCTTTCCCGAGCCACCAATACTTCAGGGGAAGCAAACATTCGACTAGGCTGCATGGCAAAGGGCTGGTAGACATGTAAAGTCGACCAACCTGCCTGAGGCGCGAGTGCTGCAAACAAGGATGGATGATGGAGACCGATGTGCCAGGTCCCCTGGCCCCCCATTGATCCGCCGCTGAGGTAAACCCGATCCGTGTTGATCGGAAAACGTTTCATTGCAAGGTTATAGACTTCAAGAAAATCCAGCCTGCCCCAATCCTGCCAGTCAAAACCATATGGTCTGCGGTTGGTCGGAGTGATGACGAATGCCCAGTCTTTGGATGAATACTGAGATGCGAGATGAGAAGCCTCCACCCCGGCTCCATGAAGGGAAAAAATAACGCCGTAGGATTTTTCTGGATCGTAGTTTTTGGGATAGCGCACGGAAAAATACTGGACCGAACGATCGATTTTGGAATGGAAGGTGATACGGTGGGGTTCCTCCAGCTTTTTCTTTTCCAGAGAGAGGTCGGCTGCGTCCAAAACACCTTCGCGCATCAGTTTAATACGAAAATCCAGGTCTTTTTTTCGAGGTTCATCCAGTTTCAACAATAGAGGCATTTTCACGATCCCGAATGGAGGAATCGGGTCCAGTTCGAATTCCTGATGGAAGGAACCGTTTTTCTCTTCAAATACGATCCTTGCACCACGAAGCCAGGTTTCCTGAATGTTGAGGACAGGTACGGCTATTGGGAATTCGGTTTGCTTTAATTCTGGAACCAGGTCAGGTTTGGTGAAATCTTCCAGAAAAATGGCCTTCTTGTTTGTCGGTGTAATTTGGAAACGGAATTTCCTTTTGTACTTGCCTGCAAATTTGACCAGGATCCGGTTTTTCCCCTTATGGAGTTTGACTGCTGTTTTGAAGAAATTTCCAAAATAGGGTTCACCTTGGAACACCTTCCCGTTGACCAAAAAAGCGGGAACTTTACGAGTAGAAACCAGAGCCATGGTTTCTGCCTCAGACTCTACCTCCGTGTAAGCGTATCCTAGATTCAGCAGGCCGACGCTGCCAAGCCGTTCATAGGGTGAGTCCCAGTTGATGTCATCATAGTTGACTTCAATCTGATCCGAATCGACTTCCAGCTTCTGCCAGCGAAGTTCCCCATTTGCTGGGTAGAGTGAGTGGAAAACCTGATCTTCCGAGGGAACAATGTTCCTTTCCCCGCCATACTTCTTCAACGGGTCGATCCCTCCGTCCCTTGGAGCAATCATGAAGGGCCCCAGGATCTTCCAGGATTCGATCGGGATGGGTTCTTCAGCATACACTGCACTGCAGAAGCTCCACTGAATCAATAGCAGAAACAGGATGGATTTTTTGAATAATGTCATCTTTCTAATTTTTCCTATGAATCTTTAAAGATTCTTTCTCAGTATATGGAGATGAAAAAGATTTGGTTTTGATGAACCAGATACCTCCTTCTTGTTTGTCTCTCGAACTCAAAGAGCAAAAAAACAATTTTTCTTAAATTGTTTATTCAAAGGTTTGAAGAGTTTTTTGATTATTTACTCCAAGAGTGTCTTTGGAAATCCTGATCCGATTCACAAGGTCGTAGTTTGAGCCTTAGAGGCTCCAATTGGACTTCTTCAAGGAGTAGGAGTATTTCGGATTCGGCTTCCAGTTTGTCGAAACCTCCTGTAGAGAAAACGTAGTCAAGTTCTGGAATTTCGAATTCTGTACGTTTTTGTGGCAATTGACGTCGGACACGAGTGAGGTAAGTCAAGTTCGTTTGCTGTTGGAGGTATCGGCTTTTCCAGTAGTGGACCACCTCTCTTTCAGCGCGATTATATTCACGTTGGCGTATTTGAATCAGCTCTGCCCAGCGTATCAATTGTTCTTCAGCAAAAACCGGTTCCTGCTCATCCAGCATCGCTCTAAGCTGGATTTGAGTCACAAGATCAAGAAAACGACGGATTGGCGAAGTAGATTGCATGTAGAATTCACAGCCTAGGCCCGCATGGGCTTCTGCGACGGTCGAGAGTTTTGCGGCCTCAATGCTGATGTGTTCCAAGGTCATTTCTTCATCGGGTTTCAGTTCCTTGACCAATTCATAAGGAGCCTGTCCACGGTAAATTCCTGGAAAGGATTCATTGTGAAATAGCTTTCCGGTCTCACGGTTGACGAGGACGGCGAGTTCCTCGATGATCTGATTGGCAGGACTGTTTCGGTCCAAAGGGTTGATCAAGATTCGTTCAGGATCGGAAACTTCGATTTCAAATTCCCGTCGGGCCAAATTCAAGGCACCTTCCTCGAGTCGGGATTTTTTAAGTTTCTCACTGCACAGATGAAGGGTTTCCCAGAAACTTTCACGATTTAGGATTAAATCATCTGCCTCGGCATAACTCAGATTTTGCTGAACACAAATTTTCTCAGGAACAACTTTAAGAAGTTGCCAGCCTCCCTTGAGAAATAGCTGAAAATGAAAGCTCAGGACCGACCGTTCTTCACCTGCTTTCAGAGAAAAGACATTGTTGGAAAGTGCTTCTGGAAGCATCGGATAGACGGCATCCGGGGTGTAGATCGAAGAAATCCGTTGTTCTGCCAGTGCAAAAAGGGGAGTACCAGGGAGCAGTAGACGGCTTAAATCGGTAATGTGGACGGCTAACTGAATGCTGGTTGTGTTCCAATTGTATACCGTGAGGGCGTCATCAAAATCCCTGGTTTTGGCTCCATCGATTGAAAAAGTTGAACAAGAATCCGGAACCCTGAAGAGTTCCTGGAAAGCTGGATCCACAAGATCCTGAACTTCCATCCAGTTCCTGTTTTTGAAGGAATGCCCTCCGTGGGCGCGGAGCACGATCAACCTGGACGGCTTTACGTCCCGTCCAGCATGTTTCAGCCAGATCTTGAGCCGTCTTTCTTCGGAATAACCCATCACCTGCCCCCAACCAAGCAAAGGGGCTAGTTCTTTCCAGGCCGGACTCTCGTGTCCTTGAACCAGCATCTGTTCCAACTGTTCCAACCATTGCGAGCGTGATTCCTCCTTCCATCGTTCGAGATCGTTTTCAGGACCTTCGAGTTCTTGAATCCATTCTTGAAGTTGATCGGCCAGTGCTTCTCGCTTACGGACTCGCTGTGCCTGGATTTCAAGTTGCTCGATTTCCTCCTGGTTTCGTGGAGTGTAAGTCAGGTCACGATTGCGCTTGAACCAGCGGTTATCATCTCTCAGAGAGAGCATCAATGAAAGTTTGAGACATTCATCTTCAGGTTCATCGAGAAAATCTCTGGCAATCGCATCCAAAGTGTAGGATGTCCCTGGTTCCAGCAGTTGGTGGATGGTCTCCAGGTCATGTTCGGTTTTTTGCTGGTTTGCTTGATCCCACTGTCGTTGGAGTTCGGCCAAAGCAGGAGCCTGTTTGATCTCTGAGGATGTCCAATCAAACAACAAACGATTTGGAGCCAGGTAAAGGATCTTTCCCTGAAGCGGTTGAATGGCAAGTTTGTTTTTCTGAAGTCCTGAAATCCAACCAGAATCGATCCTTCCGTCCCTGAAGAAGAGACAGAAACGATTCACATAAGAAGCAGGATCCATCTTAGGGATCAGAGATCAGGCGATTGAAGAATCTTCAGGAGTGATGGAGTTTCGGAAATGCTCAATCAAAGCCTGTGCATTCTCCATTTCATCACGGGGAACCAGAACCTTGACCTGCATCTCCCCCATCGGGTGGATCAGGATGCTGGCGTTGTGACGGTTGAAAACGTGGGTCGGGATGCCCTCATTTTCAAGCATTGAAGCAATCAGCTCTGCCTCGTGCAGGTACTGGGATTCAAAAACATTCTGAAGGCCTGTCCGGTTCTCCTCAAAAGCCGATGCCTGACGTTGTCTGCGGAACTCATCTAAAGAGACCACATTACTTTCAGAAGTTTCCAACGATTCTTGTTGAGGTGCCAGCCTTTGCAGCATTAATGCAATCAGAAGTGCAGCAGCAAAGGTCAGCATGACCTGCCAGTCTTCTAATTGCCTGTTCCAGCCGATCAACAATATCGCGGCCCCAAACGGAGCCACCCAGCGAAGCATCATGAATCCTTGAGCAGTTGATGGATGATAATTAGCAATACCAGCTCTGTTTGAAGGACGCAATGAAAAAGCATATTGAAATCACGGGTTTGAAGGAACTGGTGCTTCCGGATGAATCAGGTTTTCGGTTTTGAGGTCCTGCCAAAATCCGTCCGGGATTGGGTGCTGCATCATCTGCAGGTTTTCAAGGACCTGCTCGGGGTTCATGGCACCAGGGATGACGGAAGACACCATTTTATGACCAAGGGGAAACTGCAATGCTGCAGCCTTCAGAGGGATCTGGTGTTCTCTGCAAATGTCTTCGATGGCATGAACACGTCTTGAGATCGATTCTTTGACGGGGGCATAACCATAACGAGCACCCTTTGAAACACCGGTGGCAAGAATCCCTGATGCGTAGGGGGCTCCGATAATGATTCCCATTCCTCTTTTTTCACATTCTGGAAAGACATTTTCCAGTGGTTCCTGATTGAGGAGGGTGTAGGGCATGGCAACGAGGAAAAAATCCATTTCAAAATATTCCAAAAGTTTAGGCATCATTTCAGCATCATTGATTCCTGCTCCGAATCCTCCAATGATACCTGAGCGACGTATTTCCTTGAGCCACTGAATCCCTGATTCTAATTGGTGTAATTTTTCTGAAACAGAATCCCCGTGGTATCCCTGGTCAAGATCATGAATGATGAGCAGNTCGATGCGGTTCAGGCCAAGGCGGAGGGTACTGTCTTCGAAGGAACGCTGNAATCCTGTTGCTGAATAATCAAATTTCAACTCGAAGGGCAGNCCTCCAACCCAGGGAGGTCCCACAAAATCTTCAGGANCTCCAGGAAANGCTTTATANATCCGTCCGACTTTGGTTGATAAAAGGAATTCATTTCTAGGATAACGCCGCAGCAACCCTCCGGTACGATGTTCACTCAGCCCATGTCCGTACCAGGGGGCGGTGTCAAAATAACGGATGCCGGAAGAGTAGGCCGCATTCAGGGTTTCTGAAGATTGTTCTTCTTCGACCTTCTCGAAGAGTTCCCCGAGAGGTGCTCCACCGAAACCGAACTGTGGAAGTTCTACTGAAGTGTTGCCAAGACGTCGGGTCTGGAATGGATCCATGAGAAACGCTAATGGGCGATGCAGGACAGGACCTTGTCTATCCCTGAATCAGCCAAGTCGCTCGAAGACTGCGGCAATGCCCTGTCCTCCGCCGATGCACATGCTGATCAGCGCATATCGTCCGCCGGTCCGCTGTAGTTCATAGAGGGCTTTGATGGTGATGATGCAGCCTGTTGCTCCAACTGGGTGACCTAGTGAGATCCCGCTGCCATTGGGATTCGTTTTTTCCAGGGGCAGGTCATGCTCCCGGATTACTGCTAGGGCCTGCGCGGCAAAGGCTTCATTGAGTTCGATGACGTCCATGTCNGAAACTGTCAGNCCGCATTTGCCAAGACATTCCCGGATCGCTGGAACCGGACCAATTCCCATCACGGCAGGTTCGACCCCGGCCACGGCATAGGAAACGAGTCGGGCCATTGGCTGAAGACCTCGGCTTTCGGCAAGGCCACGATCCATCAATACCACCGCGGCGGCGCCGTCGTTGATNCCTGAAGCATTGCCTGCAGTAACACTTCCCTCTNGATCAAAGGCGGGCTTGAGCCGAGTCATGTCTTCGAGGGTCACATCGGATCGTACGTGTTCGTCGGTGTCAAAAATAAACGTTTTCTTGCGTTGCTTGATTTCCAGAGGCAGGATCTGCTCCTTGAAGCATCCTTCGGCGATTGCTGAAGCAGCCCGTTTGTGACTTTCCACCGCAAGTGCATCCTGGTCTTCACGTGATATTTTCCAGCGTTTGGCCACATTTTCACCGGTAATGCCCATGTGGCAGGAATCGAAGGGATCCTGAAGCCCGCCGATCAATGCNTCCACTGCCACTCCATCGTTCATGCGCTGTCCCCATCGCAGTCCAGGGAGCCAGTATGGAACACGACTCATTGCTTCCGCACCTCCGGCGACGGCCGTGTCTGCATCACCGAGCATGATCCATTGNGAGGCACTGACAATGGCCTGCAATCCACTTCCGCAAAGTCGATTGAGGGTGAAGGCCGGAGTTTCGATGGGAAGTCCCCCTCGGATTCCAGCATAACGGGCGAGGTACATGTCCCGCGGATCGGTATGGATGACGTTGCCGAAAACTACCTGTCCTACCTCTGCAGGTTCAACCTTGGATCTTTGCACTGCTTCCTTGACGACTTTTGCCGCCAAGTCCACTAGGGGTTGGTCCTTAAGCGTCCCCCCATAAGTTCCCACGGCGGTTCGAACCCCGCTGAGCACCACCACTTCTCTATCAGGCATTTATATCTCCTTGAATCAAAAAATTTGCAGAGCCGCCCTCAGTTGAGCGCTTCTTCTGCAGGCTGTTTTTCTTTATTATTNTCAAGCACTCCGCGGAAGCGATCAAGCAATTCCTGTCGGTTTTTCTCANCATCACGGACGTGAAGTTTTTTCACCACGTCATAGCCTCGGATCTGTTCTGGAAGTTCAGCCAGCTGGATCGAGATGGAATGGTTTNCCGGTTGCAACCCGGCAAGCAGTTCTTCAAGGAGTTGCTCGTATTCACGAATCAATTGTCGTTCCAATCTACGTTCCTCGCTGTAACCGAAGAGGTCGAAGGCTGTTCCACGAAGGAATTTGAATCTGGAAAGGATCTTCATCGCNCCGAAAATCCAGGCGCCATAGGTGGACTTGATCGGTTCTCCGGAATTCGGGTCCCGTTTGGACCACAATGGTGGAGCGAGGTGGATCTTCAAAGAATAGTTTCCTTCGAATTGATTTTCGAGACGTTTGCTGAATTCAGGACTGGTGTGCATGCGGGCCACTTCGTATTCATCCTTGTAGGCCAGTAATTTAAAATAATAACGTGCTACTGCGAAGCTGAGATCAGTGGCTCCAGGCTTTTTACTGGTTTCCAGTTCACGAATCTGTTCAACCTTTTTCCGGTAGCGTTCTGCATAAACCTTGTCCTGATATTTTTCGAGCTTCCGACAGCGGTCGTCGATCAGTTCATCAAGACTTTGAGTTTTTTTCGTTTCGGAAATCTTTGTGGTTTCTGGAAAGGCGATACGGTTGACCTGTTCCAGATCGTGTGCAGCTCTTCGACCCCAGAGAAAGGCTTGAAGGTTCTGGTCTACAGAAATGGCATTGATACGGATGGCTTCCTCGATCGAAGAGGCTTCGAGGGGGATCATTCCACTCTGGAAGGCATAGCCAAGCAGGAAGAGGTTGGAAGCAATCGAATCCCCGATCAGAGCTGTTGCGAGTCTCTGACTGTTGATAAAATCGACATGATTCGGACCTGCGGTTTCTGAAATGGCTTTCTTCAATTCCAGCAACGGGAAAGCCATATCTGCGTTGCGAGTGAAATCTCCCGTGATCATCTCGTGACTGTTGACGATCATTTGCGTATGCCCGGCATTGACAAGTTCCAGGGTTTTGTTGCCTCCTGAAACGACGAGATCGCAACCGATTATGACATCCGCTCCTCCTCCAGCGATTCGTGGAGAATGAATCTCCTGTTGATCCATAGCGATGCGAAGGTGGCTTAATACCGCACCACCTTTTTGGGCGAGNCCAATCATGTCTAAAATCCCACANCCTTTTTTCTCGATGTGGGATGCCATGCCAAGCAGGGCTCCGATGGTGATCACACCAGTACCTCCGACACCTGTGATGACGATGTTGTAATTTTTCTCGAATTGAGGAAGTTCAGGTTCCGGTAGTTCATCAAAAGAAAGGGTTCCCATTGATATCGGTTTTGCCTTCCTTGGTTTTCCACCCATTACACTGACGAAACTTGGACACAGCCCGTTGGCACAGGAAAAATCCTTGTTGCAAGCCGACTGGTCTACCACCCGTTTGCGTCCAAGTTCTGTTTCCAGAGGGAGGACTGCCACGCAGTTGGATTTGACACCACAGTCGCCACATCCTTCGCAGACTTCTTCGTTGATGAATATTCTTCTAGGAGGATCAGGGAAGCGTCCCCGTTTTCGTCGTCGTCTCTTTTCGGCGGCGCAGGTTTGTTCATAGACCAGGACGGTCACTCCTGAAATTTCCCGCAGACGACGCTGAACCTGGTCCAATTGTTTCCGCTCGTAAACGGTAACACCTGAGGCAAATCTATTTTCTCCCTGGTAACGATTCGGATCATCGGTTACCACCACCACTTCCCCGGCGCCTTCTGCCCGGACCTGCTGGGTGATGCGTGGAACAGTCAGAGGACCGTCCATGGGCTGGCCTCCGGTCATCGCCACCGCATCATTGAATAGGATCTTGAAGGTGACATTGACGTTAGCGGCTATCGCGGATCGGATTGCCAGCAATCCTGAGTGGAAGTAGGTGCCGTCACCGATGTTTTGAAAAACGTGTTCGCGTTTGCTGAAAAAGGATTCTCCGACCCAGTTGGCGCCTTCTGCACCCATTTGAGTAAATCCCGCGGTGCTGCGGTCCATCCACTGTGCCATGTAATGGCATCCGATTCCGGCATAAGCATGGCTTCCTTCAGGGACAACGGTGGAGGAATTATGAGGGCATCCTGCGCAGAAATAAGGTAGCCGTGAGAGGGATTCCTCGATTTTCCCTGAAGATTCGATGCGCTCTCGAAGTTTTCCGACCCGATCACGGAGCTGGGAGAGTGCAGATGTTTCCGAAGAAGCTTTGGGGGTGCATCGCTCAAGGATACGGTCTGACAGGGTCAGGGCAATGTGGTTTGGATCCAGGGCCCCAGCCGAGGGGAAGAGCAAAGCTCCTTGTTCATCCTGTTTGCCGATTACCTGAGGAGCATCGGCCGTGTGGTAAAGCAACTCCTTGAGTTGTGGTTCGATCACTCCACGTTTTTCCTCGATGACCACGATCAGTTTAAGCCCTTGGCTGAACTCCAAGATGCCTTCAGGTTCTAACGGCCATGTCATTGCCACCTGCATCAGACGCACTCCCAGTGCTTCAGCCTCTTGAGGGCCAAGGCTAAGTTCGTCAAGGGCGAGACGGGTATCAAGCAGGGCTTTACCGGTGGAGAGAATTCCGATGCGAGCATTCTGACTGTCCATCAACACACGGTTCAGTCTATTGGCACGGACAAATGCACGAACCGCATCCAGTTTGTACTCATGAAGCCTGCGTTCTTGTTCATGGGGACTGTCCGGCCAGCGGATGTTCAGTCCATCAGGAGGGATTTGATAATCCTCCGGCAGGATGATATTGCATCGGTCAGCAGACACATCAACGGTGGCCGTTGACTCGACTGTGTCATGGATGCATTTCAAACCGACCCAGCAACCGCTGTAACGAGATAGGGCCCAGCCATATAGGCCGAAATCCAGGATCTCCTGGACTCCTGCAGGATTGAAGACCGGCACCATCGCATCCATCATTGCAAATTCGCTCTGATGGCAAGTGGTTGAGGATTCACAGGTGTGGTCATCGCCCATCAGGGCCAGCACCCCACCTCTTGACGAAGTCCCCGCCAGGTTGGCATGGCGTAGGGCATCGCCGGAACGGTCGATGCCTGGGCCTTTCCCATACCAGAGGCCAAACACACCATCATAACGGCCTTGGCNATGGANCTCTGCCTGTTGGGTTCCCCAAACCGAAGTTGCGGCAAGGTCTTCATTCACTCCAGGATTAAAACGNACATGATGTTCTTCAAGCAGTTNCCNGTTGAGTACCAATTGCTGATCTAATGCNCCCAAAGGAGATCCCCGGTAACCACTGATGAAACCGGCGNTGTTCCAGCCTCTGGACTGATCGAGTCGACGCTGNACCATAGGAAGGCGNACCAGAGCCTGGATTCCTGTCATGATGGCACGACCTTTTTCCAGTAAATATTTATCCTGCAGGACAACCTGACGTTTTTCCATATCCTTCACCGCCTGTAGTTTTTGTTTTGTTTCCTTGGTGGAGAAATAATTCGGACTTAAAATTTTTATGACCTTAACACAGCCACGAAGTTGATTCCATCAATTCAGAGCTAAGATTTGGGATCTTCATCCCCTTCAAAGCATTTGGAATTCATGGGATTTTGCCCGACTTTCCGCTATTGGCTTTCTTCCTGATGTACCTCGTGTTTACAATTCCGCCATTTACCAATCTGGAGGGTTCTTTGTATCGTCGTTTCTGTTGGTTATTTTCTCTACTCATTGTTACTGCATCTCCTGTATTTGCGGAGCGATGCATCGAGTTGATTCCTCATCGGAACCAGCTTCCGATGCCAAGTATTTTTCTGGAACTGGAACTGGAATCCGCATGTATACTTGAGGCTGGAATTTTTCAAGGCTCCCTCAGCCTCCAACGCAGCAACACCACCACCATTTCTCCAGACAACAATCTCTCTTTCCCAAGGCTGATTCTTGATCATGAAAGGGAGGAAGTGACGGTCAAAACTGCAGCAGGCTTGGGCTCTGGATGGGATATGAACCTGCGTTTCCGACACTTGAAAGACTGGGAAGGAAACTGGGACGGGTTCATGCGTCGATTCCATCAGGTGACGGGATTACCATACGAATCAAGAAAAGTGAGACCGGATGGGAAATTCCTCTACTGGCAGTATCAGCCGGATTCAAACAGGAGCAATAAATTCATCTGGATTACAAAAACTCAGCAGGGTCCTGGAGACTATGTGATGACATTTCGCAGGCGGCACGGATCCCCTATAGGATCTTCAGAAGTGAAATGGAACACACGTATTGTTTACAAGCATCCTTCGGCAGATGAGCTGCCCACAATCAGTTCCGGAAAGAAAGATTTTGGCATCAGCACTGCCGGCGAAGGTTCAGAATTCTGGTTTGGCCAACCTGTTCGGTGGCTTCTCAACCTGGGGATAGTCCATGCAGGTCAAACAGAACATACCCTTTATTCTCAGAAACGTACCTTCTTCAGTGGAGGGGGGGCGCTTTCAACACCCTATTCCAAAGACTTGACCTTCACGGCCCAGAATCTGGTAGCTTCTCCACGTTACCGTGCTCCAGGGCTGGAACTGAAAGGTATGAACCAGTGGCAGTCGATTCTTGGATTGGGCGCTTTTTATCACCTTGAAAACCATAGCCTGATGTTTGGTTTCTCAGAAGATCTGCTGACCAACCACTCTGAAGACTTCAGCCTGATCCTCACCTGGCTGGGACGTTTTGGGGAATGATCAGCCTATACCATTCAAGCAAACACTATTGGTTTCTGTGCTCGGTCCTGCTAGGATTTTGACTCAGCCAAGTATCAATCCTTCCTTTCACGCCTCATTGAATTCTGAACCGTACATCGTCCGGTCGACATACTTGACTCCAGGGTTACTGGTACTGTTGATTTCTGGAATAGTGGTGCTTCCTGTGCTGCAGCACTTCGATCAAGAATGGACCGTGTGGCTTCATGAACAAGGAAGCCACAAACTGGGAATCTGGATGGGGAGGACGATGTTTGAAGGCAAACTCCCTGGGGCAAGTGACCCGCCGGTTCTTTTCCTGCTTGCAAGCTTCATTCTCTATTTCAGAAGCTGGAGCAGTCAAGCCTCGCAGGGGTTGATTCGCTGGCGCCCCTTCCTGGGATTCATCGTTACCACTGCACTCGCAGGTTCTCTGGGAGCAGTGCATAGCCTGAAATGGGTCATTGGCCGGGCTCGTCCGTATGAAGTTTGGGGACAGAATTGGCCTTTCTCGGAGTGGTATGAATTCGGCCCGCATTTCATCAACGAAGGCATTTACCGGGGAAGCTTCCCTAGTGGACATTCCGCGGTGATTCTTTCCCTGCTCACGCTATCCTACATCTGGTTCAATGGGGGGAGCAATCGTCCGAGGGCAAGATCCCTTGCAATCTCATGGGGTGTGATCGTGATTATCTTGACGGTGATGATGGGGATTGGCCGTGCGATATCAGCCAGTCACTGGCTTACCGACAGTCTGGGCATGATTCTGCCGACCTGGGCGGTGCTGCATCTGCTTTTCTTTCATCTATTGAAACTCCCCGTCCAGTTGGAATATTTTCGCAGTTCACCATCTTTAACGGATCTTCCACGTTTCTGGGAACTAAAATTCTGCGGTCTTTGTTTACCAATTCTGCTTGGAATGATGTTCATCATTTTCGGATTCCGGTCGGTCCGTTTTCAGGAAACGCCATGGCTGCTTTCGATGGTCCTGATTGGAGTGCTGCTGGTTTCGTTTTTCTGGCCCCGGATGAAATCGTTTTATTCTCAGGTTTTCCAGATTATCCATGGAAACCCTGAAACGGAGAATGTGAGGACAAAGTAGATGGCGGATGATTCAGAGCATTCCGAAAAACTTTTGTTAGCAAATCGTTTTCAGGCAAAAGGCCTGCTGGTGACTGGGTTGATGCTGCTGGGACTGTTGTTGGTGACCTGGCTTTTAGAAGCTTTTGAAATAGATCTCAATGTAGCACGCTGGGCTTATTCGCATTCAGAAGGCTGGCCCTTGGGTCAGGAACAGCCCTGGTCCTGGATACACCGCTACGGAACGATTCCTGGATTTCTTCTCACGCTTTCAGCGATTCCAGCCTGGTATTTCTGCCAACGTAGTGAACGTTTTTTCCCCTGGAGACACTATGTGGTGATTTATGGCCTCGTTTCAATCCTTGGCGCGGGCTTTGTTGTCAACGCTTTGCTTAAGGAACACTCAGGACGTCCAAGACCAAGGGACGTGGTGGAATTTGGCGGTAACTGGGAATTCCGAAAGGCCCTCGATTTTGGCACCCCCGGTAAGGGACGTTCTTTCCCCTGCGGACACTGCACGATGGGATTTTCCTTCAGTGTGGGCATCGTCTTCTGGCAACGTTCACGTTTGCTTGCCACAGGATTGCTTATAACCGGGCTCGCATACGGAAGTCTGGTGAGCATCGCAAGGGTGCTTCAAGGAGCCCATTTTGTAACGGATGCTCTTTGGGCAATGGGCGTACTCTGGCTGACGCTATCCGTACTGTATTATTTTGTCTTCAAACCTCCCCTATCGGAAACGAAAACCTTTACTCCAATGCCGTCGATTCAGCAGCGGCGGTTGTTTTCCGGGATCCTGCTTGCGATGCTCATCATGACCGGCCTTTACATCACAAGAAGGCCCTTCTACCAGGATTACTACAGGGAATTCAAGCTGCCCTTACATTCAGAATCTCTGTTGATTCAGACAAACCTCAATGAAGAAAGGTTTGAACTGGAACCAGTTGGAGATGGCTTGGGAAGGCTCCACCTCGAGGGTCATGGGTTTGCTTTGCCGGATGCAAGTTTCAGGGTTGATTTCCGTTTTCCTGAAGCTCAAGAAAATCCGGTTCTGCATTTGGAAGTGATCCGTAGCGGTTATTTTGCCGAACTTGAAACCCAGGTAAAATTGAAGCTGCCAGCAGACCTCATCAGTCGGACTCAAATCATCGGACTTGAGAGCAAAATCCTGGAATGAAACGCCTGCTGAGTATTCTGGTGGTCGATTCGATCCGTGAACTTTTCCGATATAAATCCTTTTTCCTGCTGGTAGCATTGCTGATCGTGCTTGATCGGCTGCTCAAACATTTTTCCTCTAGAATCCAATTTGAGTTCGACCGTGGCAGCATTCACGACCTGCAATGGTTGGCGGTCTGGATTTATGAAACCCTTCCTGTGGAGATGCTTGACCTGCTACTGAATTGGAAGCTCTGGGTGGTGGTTCTGGGCCTGTTTTTTTTCAAACAACTGACCTCGATGTGGCCCTCAAGCGATATGCGTTTGATGCATCGCAGGGAAGGAGGCCGGTTGAGGATCTTCAATGCTTTGAGTTCCATAAAGGGAACCCAGCTGGTATGGGATGCACTTGCCATCTCCACCGTGGGAGTAATCGGGGGAATTTGGATTGGAATTGGTTATCTGTTGGGGTGGTGGGTCTGGCATGACTGGGGAAATCCTTCTGCACTGACCCCTTTTTTAGTCATGTCCGGAGTTTTCTGGCCCGTTGGCATGGCTGGATTTTCCTATTCCTCTAAACTTGCGGTGCTTCGGCGTTCAGGTTTCAAGGAAAAAAGACGTTTGTTTTTCCTCCTCTTTCTCAACCCTAGGGTGATGATGATGTCATGGTTGTTTTTTCTCTGCCGCATCCTTATCTCACTGGTCTTCGTCTTGTTCGTCCCCATCGGCGTTCTGTTATCGGTCGAAAATCTTCCTTTACGAATCTTTCTTGCCAGCCTCTCCGCTGCACCGGCATATTCCTATGTCAAAATGGCGACCTTCAAATTTTTCCTTGAGGTCTATGGCCCCTACCCTGAAATCCGAAGAGAATACTCGGAATACTTTGAGGCTCTCCCAAACTGATTCTCCCTTTTTCTACGATGAAGCCTAGCCGATACTACGGATTCATCACGTTTAATTTTTTGAACATCGTAATTTTACGAATAGAAGTCCATGGAAAGCTTTTTGTAAAATGGGCTAGTTGTAAAGAATCGTAAAACCATGAATAACGGATAGAGGGATCTATTCGGGTATTCCAAAATAGGAGACGATAATGAAACAAGAACACATTCAGCACAATTTGAACTGTCTTTTCAATGGATCGGATCCCTGTCGGAATCGTGCCGCGCGATATCTTAAGGTTCTGGCACACCCTGACCGAATGAAGATCCTCTGGTACCTCAATGATTCTGAAAAAAGCGTCAATGATCTCGTCAGCTATACGAACATCAAGCAAACCACCCTTTCCCAACATCTTTCACTGCTCAAAGATCGTGAACTGGTCGAGTCTCGGAGGGAAGGTTCCTACGTTTTTTACCGGCTTCTGAATCCGAAGGTGATGGAGGTTTTCGCCATGACCCATGACATGTACTGTGAGACCCAACAGCCTCGACATGAACCGGAAGCGGAATCGAGTTTCCATAGCCATTCCAAAGGTTTTGCCCAACAGCATGCTTGAAAAAACTCCAAATGCTTCGAAACCAATGGTTCGTCAGTTGTTCGATCATGAAAGCTGGACCTACAGCTATCTGGTCTTTGATCCGTTTTCTTTGGAAGCGGTGTGCATCGACCCTGTTTTGGAGCAGCACAAACGCGACCTGAACCTGATCAGGGAACTGGGACTGACCCTGTGTTATGTTCTTGAAACCCACTTTCATACGGATCACCAGACAGGTGCGGAGCAATTGGTTGAAGCAACTGGGGCGAAAATGGCAATGGGTCGGAATACGGGTTCAGATGAAGCCGATCTTCTTCTGGATGATGGGCAGGAACTGAGATTTGGAGCTTTTGTCATTAAGGCTCTGGCGACTCCAGGACATACCCAGGGCTGCATGAGTTTCCTCGTGAACGGTATGCTTTTCAGCGGTGACACCCTGTTCATCCGCAGTTGCGGACGGACCGATTTTCAGCAAGGTGATTCCAAGATACTTTTTCAAAGCATCATCGAGAAACTGTTTCAGCTTCCTCCAGAAACACTGGTTTATCCGGGACACGATTATAACGGTATCATGGTCTCCTCGATTGGTGAGGAACTTCGATGGAACACGAGGGTCGGACACGGGACCTCGGAACAGGATTTTGTTGAAAAAATGGAACAGTTTCACCTTCCCGGCTCTGAAAACTTTCAAGAGGATGGCCAGTATGAATTCTTACCTCCTTCCGGGATGAATGCCTGAACAGAATTCTTTCAATGAAATGGAAAGCTGATGGACTGGTGGCTCCTCATATTTATCGTGGTTTGGGTCGTGTTGCAGGTCTGGATTCTTCCACGAATGGGGGTACCGACCTGAATGAATCCTAACGCCTGCCGTGTGCCGGAAAAGAAGAAAGACCAAACTGAAGCCCGAAAAGTTTTACAATCAGAATCATAACGAATCCGATGTGCCCAACAAACCCCCTGGTGGAAACTGTATCGAATTTCCATTTCGAATCACTCCCGGTCAATGTCAACCAGGAAAGTTTTGAAAGAGAAGTCCTTTTGGAAAAAGGATGGGTACTTGTTGAATTCTGGGCACCATGGTCGATTCCCTGCCGAAAGGAAGCGCTGATGCTCAGGGAACTGGCTCTCGAACGGTCTCAGTCGCTTAAGGTGGTCAAGATCAACATTGGAATGGAAACGGAACTGGCTCAGGAGTACCAAATACTAGAACTCCCAAGCAGAATCCTTTTCCTGGATGGATTAAAGGTTCAACAAATCAGTGGTGAACAAAGGCTCGAGGAAATCGAAGCCTGGCTGGATCATGCATTACCAACAAAAATCCCATCCTGAGATTTTGAGTCCTTCTCCTTTTCAAACAAAAAGGAGCCATTCTCGAGCAAAGGAAAACAATGAAAAATAAAATCCTAGTCCCAGTGGACAACACGCCGGTAACCCAGGACGTGATCAGGCTTGCCGATTCCTGGGGTCAACGGTTGGATGCTAAACTTTTTTTCCTCCATGCCAGGAGTTCCGAAATCCAGAATCTGGTAGAGCGGGGAGAATTGATCGACCCCAAGGAGGGATTCGAACATTATCTGGAAAACACCAAATGTTCCAGTGAGCTTGAGACCATTTACCGCTTCGGCGCACCTTACCAGACGATCCTTGACGCGGAGCAGGAATTTGTTCCGGAAATGATCATCATGGCTGCCCACACTCACACCATGCTTGGACGGGTTTTTCTCGGAAGCAACACCGATCACGTACTTCATGAAGGCCATACAACGATGTATGTCTATAAGCAGCCCCAGAAAAGCATGAACCAAAACCGTGCAGTCGTCCCCATCGACTACAGTCCGGTGAGCAACGAAGTGATCCGAAAAGCAGATCAATGGGCACTGGAAAATCAAGTGGAACTTTTTTTTCTCTATGTTCAAGAAACGCCGGAAATGATGAATGTCTCAGCTGTAGGGGGAGGATACTACACCACCAGTTCTGACTATGAGAACCGCATCAGGCATTCATCCAAGCAGGTGGAAGAACTTGAAGAACGCCTGCGGCAGAGGGTTCGGGAAAATAATGTTACATCGCCGTACCAGGTTCACATTGATTTCGGCAAACCCTACATCAAGATCCTTGACCTTTGTGAGGGGTTGATGGCTTCGACCCTGATCATGGCCTCCCACTCCCATACCACTGCTGGTCGTTTGATCATGGGCAGCAACACCGATTATCTGCTGCACCATGCTCATTGCAGTATGTACATCCTCAAAAACTATGAACTCGATGAAGCCTGAACCCTTTTGGGTTTGATTTTCAAGATGCCGAAATTATTTCCTGTAGCCATTTTTCGTTAAATCCAGATTTTTAACAGCAGCCTCAACTATTGTCGGGAGGACTTTTTTTCTGCCTTTCTCTTGACAACATCAACATTCCTTTTAATCTGAAGCTTTTCAAAATTTGGATTCAAACTTCCATTCCATGAATAGTCTTCACTCATGATCGTTCGTAACAAGGAGATATCTTAATGAGATACATGCATGTCATTTCAATGATTCTTGCGGGTGTTGTTTGTTTTGTTCAAGCAGCTTTTGCTGAAACCAGAGTCACCTATAAATCCGCCAAATCCACCTCTTCCTATTACCAGATGGGGGTTCAGATAGCAGAGGCAATGAAGCAGGCTTCATCGGGAAAGATCATTGTCACTGTCGAAGAAAGTCAGGGCTCGGTTCAAAATGTAATGGAAGCTGTGGTGCGCCAGGGGAATTATGTATTTACCACACCGCCTGTTCTGATCAAACTTGCCCAAAAAGGAGGAGGCGCTTTTAAAGGCAAGGAAAATCCACGATTCAATGAAATTCGTGCGCTTTTCCCTATTCCCTCCCTGACCATGCATTTCGTGATGAGAGCAGATAGTGGTGTCACTAAAATGTCTGATCTTGAAGGAAAAACACTTTTGCTTGGAAAGGGTTCCTTTGGAGCACGTGAAGGAGCAAAATACCTCAAACTTTTTGGACTTGAGGGAAAAGTAAACCTTGCCAACGTTGAATTGAACAATGCCGTACCCGCCTTGAAAAATCGTCAGATTGACGGATTTGTGACAGCCGGATCCTATCCTGCCCCGAATGTCATCGAAGCTGCTGCAGGAACAGGGGTCAAAGTGCTTTCGATGACCTCGGATCAGGTGAAAAAATCGAAACGCACCCGGCTCGTGATTCCCGCTGGCACCTATCCTGGAGTCAATCAGGATATTGTGACCACATCTTTACCGGTTGTGGCTTATACCATCAGCCAAATGTCTGATGAGACAGCCTATGAACTCACAAAGAATTTTTGGAAACAGAATTCTGCTATGGCCAACGGTGCAGCCTGGTGGAAAGGAGTTACCCCCGCAATGCTCGAAAATGTCTATGGTAAAATCCACAATGGAGCATTGAGGTACTATGATGAAATCGGTGTCAGTGTCCCCGCAGCAAATCGTTAATTTGGACCTGTTCAGATTTCCCGTCTTTTGATGGAAAAACCCGGACGTGTGATCTGGGAAATCCTTGGTCTTTTTACCATTCTTTTTCATCTTTGGTTGATCTTCAGTGGGCTTACTCCCAACTTGATCAGCCGCCCCCTTCATATGGCTTTGGCTCTGCCCTGGTGCCTGGTCTACAAGAGTAAAAATCGGTTCCAGATGATCCTGGGACTGGTCTTCACCGTCCTAGGAATATTATGCTGCGGCTTCATTGCCTTTTTTGAAGCGGAGCTTTCAGAACAATACGGTTTCCTTTCCGGGAATCTTCAGATGATCATCGCAGTGCTTCTCCTCCTCCTGGTTTTGGAAATGGCGAGACGTTCCATCAATTGGCCCCTGCCCGCTGTTGCCGTTTTGGCTCTCGCCTATGGATTATTTGGAGAATTCATTCCTGGTGAATTCGGTCATCCAGGACTACCTCTGGGCAGTTTTCTTGGAACTTTGACGATTGCCGAGGGAGGGCTTTGGGGAAAACTTACAGGAGTTTCTGTCAACATTGTTGCTGTATTTGTGATCTTCGGAGCAGTCTTGCATGCTGGAGAAGCTGGACAGGGTTTTAAGAATTTGGCAACTGCAACAGCAGGGAGACTAAAAGGTGGAGCAGCAAAAGTTTCGGTGCTCTCATCGGCCCTCTTTGGTTCCATCTCAGGTTCAGCTTCGGCGAACGTTGCATCCACGGGTTCATTTACACTGCCTGCAATGACACGTCTTGGATATCCCAAAGCATTGGCTGCTGCGGTAGAAGCCGTGGCGTCTTCCGGAGGGCAGATCATGCCTCCTTTGATGGGAGCAGGTGCCTTTGTCATGGTGGAATTGACAGGGATTCCCTATACCGGAATCATGGCCGCCTCCTTTTTTCCAGCGGTGCTTTTTTTCCTGACCGTTTGGGTTGGGATCAATGCGTTTGCAAGCAGAATGGTACTCAAAAGTCTTGAATCGGAACAACAGCCTTCCATGAGAAAAGTCTGGATTACCATGATTTTCTTTGCAATTCCATTTTTCATTCTGCTTGAACGCATGCTTCATGGGCAGTACACCCCCCAATTTTCAGCCTGTATCGCGATGCTGGCAGCCCTTTTGTTGTTGTTGTGGGATGACACCCTAAGCTTGTCGCTTTCTCGAACGAGCAGCAGATTACGTTCGGTTTGCTTGAATGCAGGCAAGCAGGTTTCATTGATAGCATCGATCATTCTATGTGCCAGCATCATTATTGGTGTTTTGGGACAAACCGGATTGGGAGTGAAAATCACATCGACTGTGATTTCGGCATCAGGAAACCTGGTCTGGCCGGCTCTGTTGTTGACTGCTTTGGCTTGTTTGTTACTGGGGATGGAGGTTCCAACAACAGCAGCTTATGTGATCTGTGTTTCGGTTGCCGGACCTGCGCTTCAGGAGCTGGGACTTTCTTTACTGATTACCCATCTTTTCATTTTTTGGTATGCATTGCTTTCAACCATCACCCCGCCTGTTTGTGGGACGGTTTTCATCGCTGCGGGGATGGTGGAAGAAACGAACTGGTTGAAAGTCGCAGGCTATGCGATGTCACTCGGGGTAGGGCTTTATTTGGTTCCGATTGGGATGGTGGCACAATCCGATATCATCCATCTCCTCGACAAACCCTTCGATGCAACATTGGCCTTTATTCAATTAGCCTTGAGCCTTGCTGCAATATCTTACGGGCTGATCTCTTCGGTTTCACTCCTTCCCCGGTTTCTATTGCTTGCTGCTGGAATGACCGGATTGCTTGTATGAATTCCCACCGGTTAAGCTTTGAAGATTCTATGAATCAAAGCTTTTTCAGCAAAGATCAGAGTTGACCGGTCAGCTCTACAAGTATTGTTTTATAGAAGAACAATAACTTAGATTTTAAGGATTCATAGGAACAGGAACCATGGTTCCCTGCATGATGGCGATGAGCTTCGTTTGTCCCTTTTTCCAAGCATGGATCTCGGAAGTAACGACGACCAACCGTTTCCCGGGTTTCACAACTCTGCCTTCTGCTCGCAGTAGTTCACCATCGGCAGGAGCGAGCAGGTTGATTTTGATTTCAGCCGTCATGACTTCCTGATCTTCGGGCAACAGCGTCAAGGCCGAATAGCCTGCAGCACTGTCTCCAATGGAAAAAGTCAGTCCTGAATGGCCATATCCCTGCTGCTGAAGTGCAGAAGGAAGCAGAGGTGCTTCGATGGTGACCTTCCCCTTCTCGACCTCATGAATCGTGGCTCCCAGGGTTTTCATCATGCTTTGGGATTCAAAACTACGGGTAATTCGTTCAACCATATCGTATGTCATTGGGTCAACCTCGTGATGCTTATAGAATGATGGAATTTTTCAGGTGAAAAGATGGAATCCAAGTCTCTGTATCCTGAAAGACTTCTCCTTGTCATTCAGAAAGGAATATGATGGCTTCGATAACCATGACAATCTCCTTCTTGCCAGGCAAGAAAGAACTCAGGCAAGAGAGGATCAACAAACGGCTGAATTTTCCCGAAGGGAGTCGCGAGGTGGAAAGAATCAAGAAGCGACTGATGTTATTTTTTGAAAGAACCATTCTTTAGGAATCCTGGCATCAGGAACCGGATGCTGCCTGAATGAAGTTTCAAGTGAACCTTCGAGTTTATCGAATTCATCTTCCTCAATCATTTGCGAAGGCCATGGATCATGGTTATCCTTGGAAAAAAATCACTCCAATTGGAAAAATACCATGAGTTACTGCAGAACGACGTTATTCGAATATCAATCAGAACAAGATGCCGATGAACTGGTAGCGAAGTACCAGGCGAACGCACCAACTAATTTCCCAAACGCTGAGATCCTTCTGTGCACCAGAACCGGTTCCACCACCGCGGTGATGACTTCGCTTTATTCGAGTAAGGAAATGGCGGATCAGGCCATGGCAGCCAGAAAACCATTGCTCGATGATGTCAAAGCTAAAATTAAAAGCATGGAAACCCATGAAGGTGAAGCCTTTTGGCTTCGGTGAAGGATTTTTGGCCGATCCATGATGGGAAAGTCTTTCGGATTGAAACTGATGTGACTCCGAAATCCTCCTGAATCTGATCCCTGCTCGGGATGGTTTCTGCCATCCCACGTTCGTCAAGCCCTAATAATTTCACAGTACCGGTAAAACAAATTTGTTCCTAAGTTCAGTGAAATGGATCTTGATTACCTTTACCGAAATGTCGAATTGCCTCCCTTGGCCAAGGTACGGCGCAGATTCCAAACCGACAGCATTTCGGACTTAGCCGGCACCATCTTGGAAACAATGGAACAATCTNNAATCAGTGAACATTTGGNGGAAGGAAGNACTGTCGCAGTTGGTGTNGGATCAAGGGGGATCCATCATNTGCCNGAAATCGTCAGAGCAGTCATCGACTGGTTCAAAGCAAGCAAAACCTTGCCTTTCATTTTTCCCGCAATGGGAAGTCACGGGGGAGGTACCAGCGAAGGTCAGATCGAACTACTGAAAACCCTTGGAGTCACCAATGAAAGTTCAGGTTGTCCTATCCTCTCAGACATCGATGCCGTCGAAATAGGTCATTACCAGACAGGGTTCGGGAATGAGCTAAAAGTCTATTTTGATTCCCACGCACATGGCGCAGATGCCGTATTCTTTCTTTCACGCATTAAACCTCATCCAGGCTTCACGGCGAAACATGAGTCGGGATTCTGTAAAATGCTTGCCATAGGATGCGGTAAACATCTTGCGGCAGAAACCTGTCATCGTCTCGGTTATCAGTATTTTCCAGANGTGATGGTGGGCATGGCAAAAGTAGCCTTGGAAAACATGCCTCAGATTATCGGGGCTCTTGCAATCGTCGAAAATGCTGTTCATGAAACCGCTCTAGTCGAATGCGTTCCTAGGGAGAAACTATTCGAACGGGATGCTAAAATTCTGGATTATGCCAGAACCTGCATCCCGGATTTGCCCCTCAAACAAATGCATGCCCTTGTCCTCGATTACATGGGGAAAAACATTGCTGGGCCGGGCATGGATCCGAACATCACAGGACGTTTTCTGACCGATCGTATCGGTGATGTNAAAATCAACGGCGTGGCAGTTCTGAACTTGACCGTGGAGTCTCATGGAAATGCAAACGGGATGGGTGCGGCAGACTTCATCACACAACGTCTTCATGATGAGATCGATTTTAAAGTCACCTACCTGAATGGACTTTCAGATCCCTCTTCCGTAAAAGACATTTCGCTTCCTCCTGTCATGCCAAACGATCAGGGAGCGATGTGCATGGCTCTGAAGAAAGGCAACACCCTGGATGCCCCGCCCCTGCTGGTCCGAATCCAAGATACATTGAGTCTCGAGAAATTGCTTGTTTCTCCTGCAGTCTTGAAGGAAATCAGAGAACTAAAGGAATATGAGCTTATNGAAGAACCATCCTCTGTGAAATTTGACGTGGCGGGAAATCTTTGTGACCGTTACAAGGTGTGGGATGCTTTCTAGTTATTTTCATGGTTGAAATTCTGTGTNCTTGTTAAAAATAATCCTCAATTCAAAAGGAAGCTTTGATGGTTTCCCTTTTGGTCTTTTTATGGTNTCATCCTGTTATGAGTGAGCAGATCAGGAAATAAAATGAAGATCACGGACATCAAAACTTATCTCGTCGAGGCCCATCGTCGAAACTGGGTCTTTATCGAAGTCTTGACTGATGAGGGGGTGGTGGGCATCGGAGAGGCAACCATCGAACCTTTTGAAAAGACGATGGTGACCCTGATTGAAGATTACAAAAGAACGGTGATTGGCAAAGATCCCCGTTCCATCGAATTTTTGTGGGAGGACCGCTACCGNGGGCAGTTCCTGCGTTCGGACCTGNTGGTTAATGTNGCCCTGAGTGCNATCGAAATCGCTTGTTGGGACATCAAGGGTAAGTTGCTCGGCGTTCCATGCTATGAGCTTTTTGGTGGTCCTTGCCGGGAGACGGTTCCCTGCTACGGCAATTACTGGTTCATGAAGACCAAGATGGGNCCAACCCGGGTTTCGGAATATGCAGAAAGCGCTGCCAGGGCTGTTGAAAAAGGATACAAGGCATTGAAGTGGAGTCCCTTTGGATATGCCGCACATTCCATGACCAAGAAACAGGAAAATATCACCGTTGAATGCGTCCGTCAGGTCCGTGATGCCGTCGGGCCCGACATCAACCTGATGGTTGACGCCCATGGACGATTCGACCTGCCCCAGGCAAGACGCCTGGCTCAGCGATTCGAAGAATTTGACCTGCTCTTCTTCGAAGAACCCCTGCCTCCAGAAAACCTGGATGCCTATGTCGAGTTGAAGCGCAGTACCAAAACCCCAATCGCCACGGGAGAGCGCTATGTAGCACGGTTCCAGTTCCGGGAACTTCTGGAAAAATACTGCTGCGATTACATCCAACCCGATGCCATCTACACCGGTGGCATGAATGAACTCCGGAAAATCGCAATGATGGCAGAAACTTATTATTGCCCGGTTGTTCCACACAACTGCAACGGACCCGTTTGCACTGCTGCTTCCATCCATGCGGCCGCNTGCATGCCCAACTTCCTGATGCTCGAATACATTCCGGTTCCGGAAAGGGAGGATGTGCTCGTGGAACCTCTGGTCTTGAAAAATGGAGAGTTTGAACTGCCCAAAAAACCAGGCTTAGGAATCGAACTGAACAAGAAGGTCTTCAAAAACTACATCTTCCAACCTCGTGATCTGGACCATTTCACTCCTGCACGAGAAATTTTTCTTTAAGTTCCTTTCGCAATTTTAAAAAACCATCAGTGTCATGACAAAAGCCCCTTACGGTTCCTGGAAATCTCCCATCAACAGCGACATGATCGTCGCCGGCGCGATTGGACTGTCCTCGCCCCAATTTCATCAGGATGCTTTATTTTGGATCGAGTCCCGTCCCCAGGAAGGAGGACGTTCGGTGATGGTGAGGCAGGATGTACAGGGCAAGGTCAGCGACATCACTCCTGCTCCGTTCAACATCCGAACCCGGGTACATGAATATGGAGGAGGATCCTCATTGATGCATGAAGGCTCGGTCTACTTTTCAAATTTTTCAGACCAGCAGATCTACCGTCAACGTTTTGAGGAACTCTCTCCCTGTAAGTTGACCGATGCCGGGGGATTACGTTTTGCGAATGGTTTCGTCGATGTGAAACGCAACCGGATCCTCTATGTCCTCGAAGACCACAATGCTGCTGGAGAACCTGAAAATATGATTGGCGCCGTCGATCTGGATGGAGGAAAAATCACGATCCTGTCTCGCGGTCATGATTTCTATGCCGCACCGGTCCTCAGTCCGGATGGTTCCAAACTGGCGTTCATGACTTGGGATCATCCGGATATGCCCTGGGATGAATCCAAGATCTGGCAGACCTCCCTGGATGATCAGGGGATGCCGGAAGAACTGAAACTCGTGGCAGGAGGAAGATTCGGGGAGCAAAAGGTCTCCGTCCAGCAGCCCCGGTATTCACCCTTTGGAGAATTATTTTACATCTCAGATGAATCGGGATGGTGGAACCTCTACCGTGAAGGATCTAAGAAAAGCCTTTGTCCGATGGAGGCCGAATTCGGAGGACCGCATTGGGTTTTTGGACTGCATAGCTTCGATTTTCAGGATTCACTCAAAATCATCTGCAACTACAGCGTCGCCAACCTGGGCAAACTCGCTGTCTTCGATCTGGATTCAGGAAAGCTCCAGAACATCGAAATTCGATACACCGACCTTGGAGGTTTCTCCCTCGAAGGCAATACCCTGTACACGGTGGCATCATCCCCGGTCCGTTTTTCAGAAATCATTGCTGTCAACCTGAAGGATGCATCCACAAAGGTCATCAAATCGTCAACGACTCTTGATTTTGATCCGGACTATTGTTCGGTTCCTGAAACCATCGAATTCCCGTCGGGCAACCAGGAAACAGCCCATGGTTTCTACTATCCTCCCACGAACAGGGATTTCAGAGGGCTGGATGGAGAAGCCCCGCCCCTGGTGGTGATGCTGCATGGCGGTCCAACGAGTGCCACCCACAGTGTACTGAGCCTCAAGACCCAGTTCTGGACGACTCGTGGATTTGGGGTTCTGGACCTGAACTACCGTGGTTCCACCGGATACGGAAGGGCGTACCAGGACAAACTCCTCCTACAGTGGGGCATTGTTGATGTCGAAGATGCCGTCAATGGGGCAGAATACCTGGTGGAACAGGGCAAGGCCGATTCCGAACGTCTTGCCATTCGAGGCGGCAGCGCTGGAGGGTACACCACCCTATCGGCATTGACCTTTGCTGAGACCTTCAAGGCAGGAGCCAGTCTTTATGGAGTCAGTGATCTGGAAGCCCTGGCCCAGGAAACTCACAAGTTTGAATCCCGCTATCTGGATCATCTGATTGGAGCCTATCCTGAAGAAATCGAAGTCTATCAGTCCCGTTCGCCGATCCATCATCTGGATCAACTTTCGAGTCCCTGCATCTTCTTTCATGGCCTGGAAGATAAGGTGGTACCGCCCAACCAGGCAGAAATGATGGTCGAGGCCCTCAAAGAAAAAGGTGTCCCGGTGGCCTATGTTCCCTTCGAGGGTGAGCAGCATGGTTTTCGAATCGCCGAAAACATCAAACGGACGATGGAACTGGAACTTTATTTCTATTCAAGGATTTTTGGATTTTCTCCTGCGGACCCGATCGAGCCTGTTCCAATCGCCAATCTTAAAGACTGAACAGACGGTTTCATCTTCAGCATTTCCTGTCATTTGTTGGATGTCCTGGAAGCGTTGAAGTGAAACCTGTTGGTTGGGAAGTCTTTCATATTCGTCTGGCAGTCTGGTTTTCTTACTGTTCAGATTTGTTTTTTATTTATTCAATTTCATAACAAGTCAGGGCAACAAACAAATGGATGAAAACAAAGAACAGAAAGAATTCTGGAATGACCTGAAAGGAGAGCTTTGGGTTGAACTCCAGACGAGAATCGATCCGATGCTTTCGGTTTTTGATCAGAAACTGTTTGAGGTGCTTGAAGCCCAATCAGGAGAACGGGCGCTGGAGATTGGTTGTGGTACAGGAACGACCACCCTCAAAATGTCAGAATGCCTGGGACCCTCCGGGAGCATTCATGCCGTTGATTTTTCGAGACCGATGATCTGCAGGGCCCAGGAGAGAGCTTCTGAGGCATCGGTGGACCATGCGGACTTTGTCGAAGCAGATGCCCAGGAGTATGATTATCCTTCAGGGGAGTTCGATCTGGCCTACAGCCGTTTCGGAGTGATGTTCTTCCAGGATCCAGTGAAAGCCTTCTCCAAGATACGAAATGCAATGAAGCCTGGAGGACGTCTCGGTTACATCTGCTGGGCGGATAAGAGCAAAAATCCCTGGATTTCGGAACCAGCCCAGGTGGCCAAAGAATTCCTGGAACTGCCGAAACCTCCAGGAGAGGACGAACCCGGAATGTTTTCCATGTGCCGCGAAGAACGGATCTTCGAAATTTTGGAAAAAGCAGGCTGGAGTGAAATCAAGGTCGAATGGTTCGAATCAACCAACATGATTGGGAAAAATGCCGAAGATGCTGCAGATTTCATTTCCAGAATGGGGCCGATGTCCGAACCGTTTTCTGAAGCAGATGAGGGGCAAAAGCAAAAAACCCTGGAAGCACTGAGTACCTTCCTCAAAGATCGAGAAACGCCAAATGGGGTCCAGATGGGTTTTGGGAACTGGGTCGTGACCGCAAAAAGACTTTGAAAAGATGAATTCCTTCCATCACTGATCCAAGCAATCATTTTTTTTAAAACCGATGAAGCCTGATGCCATGCTGGAGCAACTGAAATTTCTGAAACCTTTGTTGCTTATTGTTTTTTTTATGGGGGCTTCTGGAAGCATTGCGGCACCTCCGGATCTCAAGACCCCGGCTCCGGTGATTCATCTTGCGGACAACCTCGACGAAAAGGACCAATTGGGATACTGCATTGATACCATCGGAAGAGGCTTTGCTGACAAATTACACGCCCATTCCTGCAAACCTCGTGGAGGGGATGTCCAGTTCCAGTACAACAGCAGTACACACCAGATCGAATCCTCAACCTTCGAAGGCAAGTGTGTGGAAATCCTTGGAACAGTATCCGATGGAAGCCGGCTGGGACTGTTGGAATGTTCCAAGGAAGTCTCCAGGCAGAAGTTCGATTATGATCCCAATCTTCTCGAATTCCATCCCCAGTCGTCCCAGGAATTTTGTCTGGGCGTAAGCGAGCAAAGCCGAAGTGCAGGCCCCTTCATGGCCCGCAAATTGAGAATCCTGGACTGTGAAAAAACCGACCTCCTTCACAAACAATGGCGTATCCTCAACCCCTGATTCCACCAAAATATTTTTAGGTATATACCATGAAAATTCTATTGATCGGCGGCAGCGGATTTCTTGGAGCCTGGGTCACACGTTTTCTTCAAAANAATCAGTTTCAGATCAGAATCTTCGATNCCCGGAATCCTGATTCGGAGTGGCACCGCCTTTCCGGAATCAGCATGGACGACAGCGAATTTGTTGAGGGAGACATTTCCAGGAAATCCGAGGTGGAAGAAGCCATGAAGGGTTGTCAGGGAGTGATCAACCTGGCTGGCCTGCTCACCCCTCAATGCAGTGCGGAGCCGATCCGNGGAGCCGAAGTCAACCTCATTGGATCCATCAACGTCTTCGAAGCTGCATTAAAACATGATTTAAACATGGTGGCCTATACAAGCAGCATCGGGGTTTATGGCCCTGATCATGCCGATTTCCCAGAACCCACGACCCATTATGGCAGTTACAAACTCGCTTCCGAGGGAGTTGCAAGGGCGTTTTATGAGGAACAGGGAATTTCATCATTGGGGGTCAGGCCTTTTGTGGTCTATGGTCCTGGAAGGGAGATAGGTGGAAGTGCAGGACCCTCCATCGCCTGCAGGATGGCAGTTCAGAACCAGGCCTATCAAATCCCCTTCACCGGCCTTAGCGGATTTGTTTATGCCGGAGATGTGGCAGCAATCCTCTGCCAGGCAGTGATGGAAGAAATCAAAGGGGCTCCAGTAATCAACATGCCTGGCATCACCGCTTCGGTAGAAGATTTCACCCAAGAAATCCAAAGGCAGATGCCCGATGCCGTCATTTCTGCAGCAGGCCCACCGCTGCCGGTTTATGGAATAATTCCACCCAATCCTTCATGGCCTCTCAGCAGAAACCATGAGCCGACCCCGTTGAGTACNGGGATCGCCAGGACACTGGAATATTATGCGACGGGGTCTCTNTCCATGGAATCTTCTCAANAAGAAAAATCCCATGGACGGTCAAACCACAAAACCACATTTCAGGAACCATCATGATTGAGCAAGAAATACTGATCGATACCGGAGAAGGCCAGATGAACACCTTCATCGTCCANCCTGANGAAGAATGGNCCNCATCCNGTGATCCTNTTTTTGATGGATGCCCCGGGAAAACGGGAGGAACTCCATCAGATGGCCCGAAGAATCGCCACGTGCGGTTACTGGGTGATGCTCCCCAACCTGTATTACCGTCGTGTCAAAGAATTCGTCATGGACTGGACGGAAGAATGCCGAACCGTGATGTTCGAACACATGAACAGTCTTTCGAACTCCATGATGGTTGACGACTGCAGGAGTCTTCTCAAAGCAGCAAGTGAATACGAATCAGCCTCAACCGGTGTTGCCGGATGCGTGGGTTACTGCATGAGTGGACCCTTTGCATTTACCGCAGCAGCAGAAATCAACGACCGCATCCGTGCTGCTGCTTCCATCCATGGAGTGAGACTCTTCACCGATTCAGAACTGTCTCCCCACCTGAGGGCTCATGAAGTGAAGGGAGAACTCTATTTTGGTTGTGCGGAAACCGATGAATGGGCACCTAGGGAAATGATCGATAACCTGGAAAACCACCTTTCCCAAACCGATGTCCGCTACCGGATCGAATGGTATCCTAATACCGAACACGGCTTCGTCTTTCCAGACCGGGGAGCAAAATACCACCAAAATGCATCAGAACGTCATTGGCACCGGATTCTTTCCTTATTTGAAAGGAACCTCAAATTTTCATGAATCTTATGATGTCAATTTTGGAATCAGATTCCTGGATTTTCCTAAAAAGCAGGATTTTCACCCTACCCAATGAGAGATCAAAACCATGAGTGAAGATCTAGGGTTATACAATCGCCCCATCACGGAACTCTTTCCTCAACCAGAAAATATAGAAGAATGGGCTTCCTACGCCCTCTCTGATGATCAGGTTCAGGAATATCAGGAAAAAGGATTCATCCAGGGCATTCAGATCCTCAATGATAATCAGATCAACGTGCTTCGAGAGGAGTTGAGTGAGGTGGTCATTCCGGATCATGAGGGAAAAGAATTTTTTTATGAATACCACTCCAATGAATCAACCCAACCCGAAATGGTCCTTTTTCATGCCTTAGGAACTTGGAGGGTTCGGAAATCCTTTCATGACATTCTCTGGAATCCAGCGTTTCTGATGCCGGCTTATCAACTCCTGGGGCAAGGCTTCCGATTGTTCCATGATCAACTTTTTTGCAAACCGGCCCAACATGGAGGGGTCGTCTCATGGCATCAGGATTACTCTTATTGGACCTGGACCCGCCCGATGAATCACCTCACCTGCTGGATCGGTCTTGACGATTCCCATGAAGAAAACGGCTGTTTGCATTATGTTCCAGGAAGTCACAGGTGGGGACTCATCGACAAACTGGACCTTTCAGGGGAAATGGATGCCGTCCAAGAATTTTTGACTCCAGATCA
>NYUB01000013.1 GCA_002683785.1 Deltaproteobacteria bacterium | reverse complement strand
ATTTCAGGAAAAATCCGCAATGAGATGAATTCGATTGGGCTTTGGGACATGCATCCCAGGAATCTTTACCGCGTCAGTTGGAAGAACGAGCCGGTATCTGAAGGAGGAGGTTACGGTCCGGTGAATGCGATGGTCATTCCCAAGGAAATCACAGGAGTGAAGGCGAATATCATCGGACTGGTGGGTAAGTGGTTTCCGACCGGAGCCCACAAAGTTGGGGCTACTTACGGTTGCATCGCTCCAGCCCTGGTTACTGGGCAGTTCGATCCTTCTACCACCAAGGCCGTCTGGCCTTCCACCGGGAACTACTGCCGTGGAGGCGCTTACATCTCCTCACTGCTTGGCTGTGAATCGGTGGCGATCCTTCCTGAAGGAATGTCCCGGGAACGCTTCGAATGGTTACAAAAAGTGGCCGGCGAAATCATTGCCACTCCCGGCACGGAAAGTAACGTCAAGGAGATCTTTGACCAATGCTGGGAACTGAAAAAAACCCGGAGCGATATCCGAATCTTCAATCAGTTCGAGGAATTCGGAAATACCCTCTGGCATTACCATGTCACCGGAAATGCCGCCAAGGAAGCCTTTGAAAAGGCATCGGGAGGACGTGGAAGGCTCGCAGGCAGCGTTTCCAGTTCGGGTTCTGCCGGAACTCTGGGGTTTGGCTATTTTCTCAAGGATCAGTATCCCACTTCCAAACTGGTGGCGGCCGAGGCCCTGCAGTGCCCCACACTACTGTACAACGGATACGGAGAGCACCGCATCGAAGGCATTGGAGACAAACACATACCCTGGATCCATGACTGTAAAAACACCGATATGGTGGTGTCCGTCGATGATGAAACCGTGGTAAAGGTCGTCCGACTCTTCAATGAACCCAAAGGCAGGGAATACTTGATTTCCCAAGGGGTCGATCCGGAAATTGTCGCCAACCTTTGTTTGATGGGTATTTCCTGCATTGGCAACATGATCGGTGCGATCAAGTTTGCCAAATATTATGAACTCGGAGAAGACGACTGGGTGGTAACGATTTTCACCGATTCCATGGATCTTTATCTTTCCAGGGTCGAGGAACTGGCGGCAGAGCACGGTGCTTATGCGGAAATCTCAGCGGCCCGTGATCACCAAAGGCTATTGGATGCCGGGTTGGAACACATGCAGGAACTTGGGTATTATGACCGTAAACGCATTCACAACCTCAAATACTTCACCTGGATTGAACAGCAGGGTCGTGAAGTATCTGAACTCAATGCCCAGTGGCAGGATCACCAAAAGTACTGGAAAGGGATCTTCAGCCTCGATTCTGAAATTGATGGACTGATTGAAGAATTCAACGAGATGATCGAGAAGGGCTGACGAGAAGCCCTTTCTCTTATCCCAAGCAGGGTCCGTATGGGGCTTGAAATCGAACGAAAATTTCTGGTCATCGATGATGCATGGAAAAGACTCGGAACCCCTGTGCTTTTCCATCAGGGCTACCTCAGTCGTGATCCTGAACGCTCCGTGCGTGTGCGCATTGAGGGAGATCAGGCCAACCTGAATATCAAAGGGCAACGCGGGACGATCCTAAGGATTGAGTACGAATATCCGATTCCCCTCGAAGATGGTCTTTTCCTCCTTGAGGAAGTTTGTGAACAACCGACTCTCTCCAAGCATCGCACCAAAATTCCACTTGGAGAAGTATGCTGGGAGGTCGATGAATTCCATGGTGACAATCAGGGCCTGGTGATCGCTGAAGTCGAACTGGAATCCNAGGAACAGGAAATCGAACTGCCTGACTGGATTGGTAAAGACGTCAGCCACGATCCGCGATATCTCAACATCAANCTGATTCAGAATCCCTTCCAAAACTGGAAGCGGGACTGAGTTTCAGCGATGCCCTCCAGGATCCTGTTCAAAATCGACCGTATTATAGATACCCTCTTCACCTTAAAACGACAGCAAATTAATCCGCATTGCTATCAGGATGCTTTATTGCTTTCCTCTATCAAATCTATACAGAAGACTTGTTCATGAGAAACGAGACACTTTTGTACAACTAACAAAGGATAAGGTTGTCTACTCTTTTAGTTGATTTATCAAAATTGAAATNTCCTAATACTGGACTGGGACAGTTTTGTCTCCATTTCGGACAGGAATTGAAGCGTCAGTCGCACCCGGATTTTAACTCTGTGTTTTTACTTCCTCGAACAATTCCGCCTCAATTTTCAGGAGACAGACACATAGTGGCTTCATCCGGCCGCAGATACCTCCCTTGCTTGAATTCTGGCTACGATTTGTGGCATTCGACTCACCAGGATTCTCCCTATTTCCCTGACAATAAGACGCCCTATTTACTCACCATTCATGATCTTAATTTTTTATGGGAAAAGAGTGGAATGAAACTGTCCAGGCGATTGAAAAGGTTGGAGAAAAGAATTGGAAAAGCNACGGCAGTTGTTTTTTCTTCAGAATTTACACGACAAACAGTTTTGAGCCATACATCCTTAGCTGAGAACATTCCATCTGAAGTGATCTACTTAGGAGTTGCACCCATTGAGGAAATTGTTCCNGAAACTCCAAAAGTACTGCCTTCTGGGCCTTTTGTATTTTCCATTGGCGTCATAAAGCCGTCCAAAAACTTTGCAGCTTTAGTAGAGTGGATGGCGCACATGCCGGATTTGAATTTGGTGATCTCAGGAANCGCAGATCAACCTTATGCAGACATGATACGTAAGCGTATTGTTGAACTGAAAATGGAAGACCGTATTTGGCTCACAGGAGAAGTGGGAGAAAATGAAAAAGCATGGTATTATCGGGAATGTGAAGCATTTGTATTAGCCTCGAAATTAGAAGGATTTGGAATTCCAGCCATTGAAGCGATGCGCCTCGGTAAACCCGTGTTTGTATCGAATTTAACCAGCCTNCCCGANGTGGCTGGAGAGGAAGCGTTTTACTGGNAAAATTTTGATCCAGAGGAAATGAAAAATGTTTTTGAGGAGGGAATGAATTTATTTNCAAGAGATCCGGACAAAAAAGATCGGCTGTGCAGACATGCCCTGGGTTTTTCATGGGAAGAAACAGCAAAAAACTATAGTGTGCTTTACCAGAATCTCCTTAAGCNCTGAGTTGAANTATACTTGGTATGGACTTATGTATAATTCAGAAATATTATCTAATTTCTAAGCTTTATGACTAATAATTATGTCCTTTTTTAAGAATATCATAATCGTTACGTACCATCTGAAGAGCNAACTCTTCAAAATTCATTTTTGATTTCCATCCNAGTTTTTCTTGCGCTTTAAGTGGATCTGCAACAAGTATATCNACTTCTGCAGGTCTGTAAAATTTTTTNTCTATTACCAGATAATCCTGATANTTTAANTTAAGTTCACCAAATACAACTTCNAGNAANTCCCTTACAGTGTGAGTTTCACCAGTACCGATAACAAAATCCTCGGGGTCATCCTGCTGAAGCATAGCGTGCATCATCTCTACATATTCCCCTGCAAACCCCCAATCCCGCTTAGCCTCAATGTTTCCTAAAAGCATTATTTTTTCCATCCCGAGTTTAATCCGAGCAGCAGTAGAAGATATCTTTCGAGTTACAAATTCGTAACCCCGTCTTGGAGACTCATGATTGAATAGTATTCCGGTGCATGTAAAAAGGTTATAGGATTCACGATAATTTCTAGTTAATTCAAATCCGGCAACTTTGGTCAATCCATACACGGAACGAGGATGGAATCGGGTCGTTTCACTTTGAGGTGTTTCCTCTACCTTTCCAAACATTTCTGAAGAGCCCGCAAAATAAAATCTGCAGTTTGGACATGCTTCCTTGAGGGCTGCTAGAAGATAATGGGTGCCATTGATATTGGTCTGCATCGTGGAGAATTCATCCTCAAATGAAACCGAGACAAAACTTTGAGCAGCCAGGTGATAACATTCATCTGGTTGNACTTCCCGCATGATTTTGAATAAGGTCGGAAAGCTTTCAAGGGAACCGGAATGAAGGATTAATTGATCTAAAATCTTTTGAAGTCTCCAGAAATGATGGGTTGGGTCCTCCAATGCAACCCTGCGAACAATACCATGGACTTCATAACCTAAAGAAAGCAAATATTCAGCAAGATAGCTTCCATCCTGTCCTGTAATTCCAGTGATAAGAACTGTCTTCTTTTTCATGAGTTAGTTATTAAATAAGGAAAATATTATTTGATTATGATTTTTTTTGCATAAAAAAAGTATGTTATTTTGATGAAATCACTTTTCTTTAGCCTAATGAATCCTGATAAGACACAAATGAGATAGTTTAATTGATAAAAATAATAACATTCTACCAAAATTTTTCAATAGATTTTTTGTTGTTGTGGAATTGAAATTAACTATCTAAATTATTCATTAAATAAATTGATTATTTGTATAATAATTTGTAGGTGATACTAAGTAACATTTTTTTTATGGGTTTTTTCTTTGGCAGTCAGTCTCTTAGAGTGGATTAGTTCACAATGGTGGAAATATTTAAGTAAAATTTATTCCATTAATGATCAGCGCGGTACTCACCTGATTTCCCACCTGTTTTTTTCAAAAGCCTCACAGATTCGATGATCATTGCTTTTGAGATGGATTTACACATATCGTAGAGGGTCAGGGCGGCCACGGATGCTCCGGTGAGGGCTTCCATTTCGACCCCGGTCTGGTTGGATGTTTTGACCTGAACCTGAATTCTTGCTTTTTCTCCTTCCAACTGAATATCGACCTCCACTGCGGAAAGTGGAAGTGGATGGCACATGGGAATCAGATCACTCGTTCTTTTGGACCCCTGAATCCCTGCTATAACTGCCGTCTGGATCACTGGTCCTTTTTTGGTGCTCCCAGTTTCTTTGAGCATTCTGGCCAGTTCCGGGCCAAGGTGTACCATTGCTTCAGCAACAGCGGTTCGGTGAGTGACGGCTTTTCCGGAAACATCCACCATCCTGGGCTGATTCCCTTCATTCAAATGGGTGAAATTTTTTTCAGGTTGAGGCATTGTGTTTTGAAAACAAATCGTGGTGTTGTTTGAAAGGCACCCATTTTTTGTTGAACAGTAACTCGGCGGGTTGAAAATCGCTTTTGTAAGACATTTTTTGCGAATCTTCTACCCAGTAACCCAAATAGAGCCAGTTTTTTTCGAGCTTGCGTGCATATTCGATTTCATAAAGCAGCGAGTAAACTCCCAGCCTTCGTGATGCCTCGTCAGGGTCGAAAATGAAATATACTGAACTCAGCATTTTCTCAAGCACGTCGATCCAGCCAATTGCCAGCAGGCGGTCCTGATCATAGTAATAAAGCATCTCTGTCCTGACCGGGGAATGGATCAGAAAATCGAGGTAGTCGCTTTCGGTGACCGGAGAGCCACATTGATGCCAGTTCTGCTGATATTTGCTGTAAAGTTGAAAACCTTGTTGACAGAATCCAGATGGATGATGCTCCACCCGCAAATCCTGGTTTTTATGCCAGGTTTTTCGCTGGCTCCTACTGGCTTTGAAGGTGCTCGTATTGACACGGATCGGGATGCAATTTGTGCAGCCTGAACAGATCGGATGATAGACTGAAAAACCACTACGGCGGAATCCAAGATCAAGTAGGGATCCGTATGCTTCTTCACTCAGGTTTTGGGTTTGAAATGCAAGATTGTTCCAATCTCCATTGGAACGATAGGGACAGGGGCCGTTGTGTGTCTGATAGAAACGTATTCTTGTCGAGCCCATGGGTTCTGAAACGATTCAGCGATCGAGGCCCGTGGCGATGATGGTAATGGTCACGTAGTCTTTGATCTTTTCATCAAAGGTAGCTCCCCAAATAAGGTCGACGTCTTCATCGGCAAGGTTTTCAATAACTCCCATTGCCTCGCTGATTTCAAACGCCGAAGTATCAACAGGCCCCAAAACATGGACCAGGATCCCTTTGGCGCCTCGTATATCGACATCTTCCATCAGGGAACTATGCATGGCATCCTCCATCGCCAGGTTCATGCGGTCCTTTCCAGCTGCGGAACCCTTGCCGATTACGGCTTTCCCCATACCTTCCATGACGGTTTGGACGTCTGCAAAATCAACGTTGATGTCTCCCACTCCATTCACAAGGTCGGTGATTCCCTGGATAGCGTTCATCAATACCGTATCGACCAGAAGAAAGGCGTCAATGAGGCTGGTGTTGATGGTGGTTGCGTCATAAAGTTTGTCGTTTGGGATGACAAGTAATGTATCGGTATGTTCACGCAGTTTATCAACCCCTTCGAGGGCAGTTTTCATCCGGCGTTTGCCTTCGAATGCAAAAGGAAGCGTAACGATGGCAACGGTCAGGACATCCATCGACCGTGCGGCCCGAGCAACCACTGGAGCGGCTCCAGTTCCAGTTCCTCCTCCCATCCCTGCAGCGATGAAGATCATGTGTGAGCCTTTGATCACGTTTTCAATCTCGCGTATGCTGTCTTCAGCTGCGCCGGCGCCTATTTCCGGACGCGCACCTGCGCCCATACCTCGGGTCAGTTGCCTTCCCAGGTCGATTTTTACATCCGCCTTGTTGCGCTGAAGGGCTTTCTGATCGGTGTTGCATACCACCATCCGGACATTCTGTACCCCTTCGCTGACCATCCGGGTGACGACGTTTCCACCTGCACCACCTGCACCGATCACCATGATATTGGGAACAAAAATTTCCTGAACCGGGACAAAGGTTTGAATTTTGGAGTCCTCCATAATATCAACCGAACGTTAAAGGAGATTCGACAAAGAGCACTTTATCTTCAAAGCATTTTAAGAGTTCATTCTAACCTAAACCAACCCATGATTCATTTTTTTCTGGCATGAGCCAAACAATAAGTCAACTTTTCACTGAATTGAAAGAATCCTGAAGCATGCCCACTTGCGCTGAAGCCGGATGCGTGTTAATCCTAATCATTGGGAAAAGCCTATACTTCCAGAGCCTGTTAATGGATCTCAACCGGCATCTTGTTGATCGTAAGAAGGGTCGATTTTCTGGGAAGGGTCCGGATGTTGAATGCTTCCCGTCAGGTTTAGGAGGATTCTTAACCTCTTATTATATTCTATTCTTTAGCCCAGTTAAGAGATACAGGGGTTTTATTTGAAAAATTTCACGACAAGGAGAGCGTCTTGAATCAGTACAGCGCCATGGTTAACGATTTTTTGGACAATTGCGGTGACGCGGAAAAGGAAACCGCCAGTGAACAGGAGTGGTGGATCATCAATGGCTCAGTTAAGGTCCAGATCTTCCTGACAACCCTTGAAGACAATGCGGAGCTTGTAGTTGCAGCGAATCTATTTCGATATGAACAAACCGATGCTGAGTTGAACCAGTATGTGCTTCAGCTCAACGGTACCTTCAAACTCAAGGGAGTATGTTTTGGAATCAGGAACAAACACCTTGTGCTGAGTTACATCCGTCCGGTTCAGGGACTGGATCCCGAGGAACTGGAATGGATCATCGCCTCGATTGCGGTCATTGCAGATGAATATGATGACTTCCTGATCAACAAGTTCAGGATCTCCTATTAAGATGACCCAGTCATCAGTCCATGGTTCTTATCTATGCTATGAAAGTCCAATGGGTCCTATTTTATTAGCCGAAAAAGGAGGCAAACTGGTCCGGACTGATTTCATGGAACGTTCCAACCCAAGGGTATCTCCATCCCTTACCGAAGATTTTAAACAAGTAAAAACCAGGCTTCTTTCCGAAACCCAAAAGCAGTTGGAAGAATATTTTATGGGAAGGAGGACAGAATTTGAACTGCCTTATCATCTGGAAGGGACTGGCTTTCAGAAACAGGCCTGGAACACTTTGATGAATATTCGTTATGGGGAAACCTGGAGCTACGCCAAGCAAGCTTCAAGAATGGGAAAGCCCAACGCCACCAGGGCGGTTGGACAGGCCAATGGTAGGAATCCTTTGACGATTATCATTCCCTGTCACCGAGTGACCGGGAAAAACGGTTCTCTAACTGGATATGGAAGTGGACTGGACCGCAAACAGCAGTTATTGGAACTGGAAGAAAAATTCAACCCCGGACAAAGGCATTTGTCCTGATCTCACTCCCAATGGTGGTGGATTCACCATGTCCGGTGATCACCCTTGTTTCCTCATCCAGCTGGTAAAGTACTTCTCGGATCGATTTTTCGAGGGTCCTGAAATCTCCACCCCATAAATCTGTTCTTCCGATTGATCCCTGAAAGAGGGTGTCGCCGGCGATTAGCAGGTCTTCCTCCTTGAAGAGAAAACTCATTGAGCCCGGAGTATGTCCAGGGGTGTGAAGGCACTGTCCCCGGATCTGTTGAATCTGGATTTCCTCTTCGTGCTCCAGCCAATGATCCGGTGGAGGAGCAGGTTCATAAGGTATTCCGAACATACCGCATTGCTCTTCCAGCATGTCCCAAAGAAAAGAGTCTTGTTGATGCAGTGAAAGCCTGGCGCCAGTAGCTTCCTTGATTTTTCCTGATGCAAGAAAATGATCTAGGTGGGCATGGGTATGAAAAATTGCTACCAACTGCAGATCGAGATCAGCCAGCATCTGCAGCAACATCTCAGCGTCACCACCAGGATCGATTAGGATTGCTTGACCAGAAAGGGGGTTTCCCAGGATGCTGCAGTTACACTGCAAAGGTCCCACAGGAAGGGTTTTGATGATCAGGGACTGCCGGTCGTCGGTACCCTCCATCAGGAACCTTTTTTTGTCCTGCCTTTTCGTTTACCAGTCGGAGGATTTTCCTTGATGATTTGCTTGCAGGTTTCTTCATCGATGCTTTCAGCATCAATCCCTTTGGGAATGCGGTAATTATCCTTTCCCTTTTTGATGTAAGGCCCATAGCGTCCTTTGAGAACCTCTATCTCTCCAAACTGATGTAGGGTTTTCTTGGCCTTGGCTTCACGTCCCTCTCGGATGATTTCGAGGGCCTGATCCAGATCAACATCCATTGGTCCTAAGTCTTTAGGCAGGGAGAAGAATTCCTTGCCAATCCTTACATAGGGACCAAAACGGCCGACATTGGCTTGAATTTCTTCACCTTCTTGGTTTTGCCCAAGGGTTCTTGGAAGCTTGAAGCATT